>JAJQBO010000099.1 GCA_021203245.1 Planctomycetaceae bacterium | reverse complement strand
GCGGCCCCCGGGGGCGGGCCGCGGGGGTGGGCCCCTACCTCCTGTGCACCATGGGGGGTTGGGGGGCGGGGTCCACGGGGTAAGACGGCGAAGGCACCAAACTCAAGCGGTTGCCATTGCCATAACAGAAAATTGCACCAGACATAATTCTCTGAGCAAAAATGCCTACCCCATTTCGGCACGGCATTGCGCCTGGGCGGAAAGCGCCCACGGGGTGGCAGGGGAAACCCGGCCGCCTTCCCAGTGAAAAAGAGGATACCGATGAAACAGATAGCCACCGTGGACGCGGTGGGCACCGTGCTGTGCCACGACCACACGTTGTCAAGGACGTCGAAAAAGGCGCAGCCTTCCGTAAAGGCCATGTCGTCAAAGCGGAGGACATCCCCGTCCTCCTCGCCATGGGCAAGGACCACCTCTTTGTCTGGGACCTCGGCGACGACATGCTGCACGAAAACGACGCCGCCGCCATTCTCCAGTCCCTCGCCGCCGACCCAAACATGACCGCCTCCTCCGTCAAGGAGGGAAAAATCGAACTGACGGCGACTATCGACGGCCTCCTCGTCGCCGACGTCGACCGCATCAACGCCATCAACCGCCTCGGCGAAATCTGCCTCGCCACCCGCCATTCCGGCTTCGCCGTAAAGCAGGGCGACAAACTGGCCGGCTTCCGCGTCATCCCCCTCGCCGTCGCCAAAACCAAGATGGACGAGGTCCGCCGCATCGCGGGGACCGATCCGCTCCTCCGCCTCCTCCCTTTCCGGCCGCACCGGGTCGGCGTCGTCACCACCGGCAATGAAATCTACCACGGCCGCATCCAGGACGCCTTTACGCCGGTCGTCGCGGAAAAGTTCGCCCGCTACGGCTCCACTCTCGTCGCCAACCGAATCTGCGACGACAACCTGGACAGAATCGCCGACGCCATCCGTTCGCTCCTGGACGAAGGAGTCGACTTTGTCGTCTGCACCGGCGGCATGAGCGTGGACCCGGACGACCTCACCCCCGGCGCCATCCGCGCCAGCGGGGCCGACATCGTCAGCTACGGCGCGCCGGTGCTGCCGGGCGCGATGTTCCTTATGGCCTATCACGGCGGGACGCCGGTGGTGGGGCTGCCCGGCTGCGTCATGTATGCGGGCCGGACCATTTTCGACATCATCCTGCCGCGCATCCTGGCCGGACGCCGCGTCACCCGCGAGGAAATCCTCGACCTCGGGAACGGCGGCCTGTGCCTCGGCTGCACGCCGTGCATCTTCCCCGCCTGCGGATTCGGCAAAGGCCCCGCCTATGTCTAGGGGCATCGCGCTGGAGCAGGCGCTGACGCTCCTCGCCGAAGCCGCACCGCCGCCGACTCGGCGCGAACGCGTGCCGCTTCTTGGCGCGCTCGGCAGGGTGCTGGCCCGGCCGGTGACGGCGGAACAGGAAATGCCGCCCTTCAACCGGTCGCCCTACGACGGCTATGCCGTCAACCACCGCGATATCGCCGACGCCTCGGCCGGGACGCCGGTGACGCTCACCCTCTCGCGCCGCGTCTATGCCGGCGATCCGCCGGGGAGCATCGGTGCGGGCGAGGCATGCGCCGTCGCCACCGGCGCGGCGGTTCCGGCTGGCGCGGATTGCGTCGTCATGCAGGAGGATGTGGTTTGCGACGGCGGCGTGGTGATTTTTTCCGCACCGATGGCGGCAAACGCCAATGTCTCGCCACGAGGCGAAGAAATTGAGAAAGGACAGCCCCTGCTCTCGGCCGGCGACGTGCTGACGAGCGGCGGCATTGCCGTTCTCGCCGGGCAGGGACTGGACGAAACATATGTCTATCCCCGGGTGCGGGCGGCCGTCGTCTCGACCGGGTCGGAACTGGCCCAGCCCGGCGCGCCGCTCGCGCCGGGAAAAATCTACGACAGCAACCGCTTCCTCATCGCCGCCATGCTGGCGGAAATGGGCGCGGACGTCGTCGCCGCGCGGGTGGAGGTCGACGATCCCGAACGCCTGGCCGGCGCGGTTGCCGAAAGCCTGGAAAAGGCGGACGTTCTCGTCACCACCGGCGGCGTGTCGGTGGGGGAACGGGACTGCATGCCCGCCGCCGCGTCGCTCTTGGGCGCACGTACCCTGTTTCACGGCGTGGCGATTCGGCCCGGCGGGCCGGTCATGGCATTGTCGTGGGAAGGAAAAATCGTCCTCTGCCTGTCGGGCAACCCGTTCGCCGCCGCCGTGACCGCATTCCTGCTGGCGCGTCCCCTTGTCCGCCGCCTGAACGGCATCGCCCGGTGGGAGCCATGCCGCGCGCGGGCGGTCATGGCCGACGGTTATCCCAAAGGATCGCCGGCGCGGCGCTTTGTGCCGGCGTGGCTCGAAGGCGGCGCGGTGTCGTTTCCCGCCGGCAATGCGGGCATGCGGTCGCCGCTGGCGCTCGCCTGGTGGAATTGCCTTCTCGATATCCCCGCCGGCAGCGGCCCTCTCGCCGCCGGCGATTCAGTGGAAACGGTGACGTCATGACGCACGATACCCCCCTCACCCATTTCGACGACGCCGGCAACGCGGTGATGGTCGACGTCTCGGCCAAGGACCAGACCGTCCGCACCGCCGTCGCCGGAGGCGAAATCCGCGTCGGCCCGGCCATCTTCGCCGCCATCCGCGAAGGGACCGCAGCCAAGGGTGACGTCCTCGGCGTCGCCCGCCTCGCCGGGATCATGGCGGTGAAAAAGACGGTCGACCTGATTCCGCTGTGCCATCCGCTGGCGGTGTCGAAATGCGCGGTCGACTTCGACCTGGACGAATCCGCCCACGCGGTGCGGGTCCGCTGCATGGTCAAGGTGACCGGCAGGACCGGGGTGGAAATGGAAGCGCTGACCGGCGCGACCGTGGCGCTCCTGACCATCTACGACATGACCAAGGCCATGGGCAAAACCATGGAAATCGGCGCCATCCGCCTGCTGGAAAAAAGCGGCGGCAAGAGCGGCGATTACCGCGCCGGCGAGACGGCATGACGGCGATTGGCGCAGTCATCCTTGCCGGCGGCGAAGCAAAACGCATGGGCGGACGGGACAAGGCGACGTTGGAGATGTGCGGCGAGACGTTTCTTCACCGTCTCGCAGGCGAGCTGCGGCGCTACGACGAGGTGTTCCTGTCTGTCGACCGCCCCGGCCGCCTGAACCTGCCCGGTGCGATACCGGTGGTTGACGCCCGCCCCGGTCACGGGCCGATGGGCGGAATCGCTTCCGCGCTGGGGGCATGCCGGTCGGATGCGCTTCTGGCGGTGGCGGTGGATATGCCGTTGTTCACGGCAGGGCTGGGACGGTATCTCGCGGCTTTCTACGACACCGGCTGCGACGCGGTCGTCGCCATGGACAGGACCGGACGCCTCCATCCGCTCTGCGGCATTTACGGAACGTCGTGCCTGCCGGTATTGGAACGCTGTCTGGATGAGGGCGTCTATCGGCTCCACGACGCGCTCGCGCGCTTGCGCGTCCGGTACGCACCGCTTGAGCATTCAATATATGACGACACGTCCGTCGCCAATATCAATACGCCCGAGCAGTTCGCGGCGCTGCGAAATCTCTCCGACGGTCCGCCGCTGTTCGCGGTGAGCGGGATCAAGAACGCGGGCAAGACGACGGTCCTGCGCCATGTCATTCCGCTGCTCGTGCGGCAGGGCGTGCGTATCGGGGTCATCAAGCACGACGGCCACGATTTTATTCCCGACGTGCCGGGAACCGACAGCGCCATGCTCCGTGAAGCCGGAGCCGAGCGGGTCGCCGTGTTTTCGGCGAATCGCTTTCTTCTCACCGCCACCTGGCGGGACGGCGGTCTGCGCGATCTCCTGCCCCGCTTTCAAGGCGTCGACCTGGTGCTTGTCGAAGGGATGAAAGGCTCTGCCCTGCAGAAGATCGAGGTTCTGGGCCGCGACGATCCGCAGCCTGTCTGTGAACCGGCGACGCTGCAGGCCGTCATGGGCGACATCGATCCGGCCGTTACAGGGGTGCGTTTTCTGCGCCGCGACGATTATGCGGGCGCGGCCGACGTGATCATGAAGTATCTGAACGAAGGAGGCGCATGCGCGACCGATTCGACCGGGTCATAGATTACGCCCGCCTTTCCATTACCGACCGCTGCAACCTCCGCTGCGTCTATTGTATGCCGGAGGAGGGCGTGGCGAAAATGGATCACGGCGACGTCCTCTCCTTCGACGAGATCGTCCGGGTGGCCGAAAGCCTCGCCCGCCTCGGCGTCACCCGGCTGAAGGTCACCGGCGGCGAACCGCTCGTCCGCAAGGGCGCGGCCAACCTCGTCCGCATGCTGAAGAACATCGACGGCATCGCTTCCGTCACCCTGACGACAAACGGCATCCTCCTGCCCTCGTTCGCCCCCGCCCTCCGGGACGCCGGGCTGGACGGAGTCAACATCAGCCTCGACACCCTCGACCCCGACCGCTACCGCCGCCTGACCCGGCTCGGCTCGGTCGACGACGCCCTGCGCGGCCTCGACGCCGCGCTGGCGCATTTCGATTCGGTGAAAATCAATTGCGTGCCCATGGACGGCGTGCAGGACGTCGCCCCCATCGCCTCGCTGGCGCGGGACGCCGCCGTCCACGTGCGGTTTATCGAACTCATGCCCATGGGCGAGGGCGCGGCCTTTGCGCCGGTGAATCGGGAGAGCGTGACGGCGGCGCTGGAAGCATCGTTCGGCCCGCTCACGCCCTGCCCGCCCCCGCGCGGCAACGGGCCGGCGCGGTACTTTTCGCTGCCCGGCTTTACCGGGCGGATTGGCTTTATCAACACCGCCGACCATACGATCTGCGGCTCGTGCAACCGGGTCCGCCTCACCGCCGACGGCGTCCTCAAGACCTGCCTGCACATGGACCGGGGCGTGCCGCTCCGGGCCATCGTGCGGGGCCGCGACGGCGCGGGCCTGGACGAGGCAGTCGCCGACGCTATTCAACACAAACCGGCGCATCACCAATTCGCCCTCGGGAACGTCGCTGGCGCGGAAGTGCGGCGCATGTCGGAAATAGGAGGATAGCAGTGCAGGGTACCGTTATCGCGATATGCATCAGTGACGCACGCGGCACGCCGAAGCGCGAGGTGGCGACGGCCAGGCTCGTCCGCAACCACGGCATCGACGGCGACGCCCACGCGGGCGACTGGCACCGCCAGGTCAGCCTGTTGTCGTACGACAAGGTCCGCGCCTTCAACGAAGCCGGCGGCGGCGTCGGCCACGGCGACTTTGGCGAAAACATCGTCATCGACAACCTCGACCTCGCCGCCCTGCCGGTCGGGACCAGGCTCCGCATCGGCGACGCCCTGCTGGAAGTGACGCAGATCGGCAAGGAATGCCACCAGCACTGCCAAATCTTCCACCGCGTCGGCGACTGCATCATGCCCTGGGAAGGCATTTTCGCCCGGGTGCTGGAAGCGGGCGAAATCGCCGCCGGCGCGGCGGTGTCCGTCATCCCCGTGGACGGCTACCGCGCCGCCGTCATCACCGCCAGCGACAAGGGGAGCCGGGGCGAACGCGACGACGCCAGCGGCCCCGCGCTCCAGCGCATGCTCGAAGGCGCGGGCTACCGGGTCGTCCGCCGGGAAATCGTCCCGGACGACCATCTCATCCTCGCCGAGACGATGCGCACCCTGTGCGACAACGGCGAAGCCGACCTTATCCTTACAACCGGCGGCACCGGCTTTTCGCCGCGCGACTGCACGCCCGAAGCCACCCTCGACATCGCCGAACGCCTCGCGCCCGGCCTGGCCGAGGCGATGCGGCTCCGCTCGCTCGAGAAAACCGACCGCGCCATGCTGAGCCGGGGCGTCGCCGCCATCCGCGGCGGGACGCTTATCATCAACCTCCCCGGCAGCCCCCGGGGCGCGACGGAAAACCTGGCCGTGGTCATGCCTGTCCTCGGCCACGCCCTCGACATTCTCACCGGACGGGACGGCGAATGCGCCGCACCCGGCCGGTCCCTTTCGTAGTTTTCTTTTTTTGGAGTGAGGAGGAGATACAATGAAAACCGGTTTTGGCATTCTCTGCGCCGTCGCCTTCGCCCTGGTCCTGTCGTCCGTGCCCGCCCGCGCCGCCGAAGGCGGCAAGCTGCTTATCGCCGCCGCCGCCAGCCTGCGTTATTCCTACGACGACAAATTGATTCCCATGTTTAAGGAACAGAACCCCGGCGTGGAAATTGAGGCCACCTACGACAGTTCGGGCAAGCTCCAGGCGCAGATTGAAAACGGCCTTGAAGCCGACATCTTCATGTCCGCCGCGCCGAAACAGATGAACGCCCTGAAGGACGGCGGCTTTATCGACGCCGACACGATTGTCGATCTGCTGGAAAACCGCATCGTCCTGATTCGCCCCGCGTCGAAGGAATCACCCATCAACGGGTTCTACGAAGTCGTCAACGCCGACATGATCGCCGTCGGCGATCCGGCCAGCGTCCCGGCCGGCCAGTACGCGCGCGAGGTCTTCACCTCCCTCGGCATCTGGGACGCGGTCCTCGCCAAGGCCAGCCTCGGCACCAACGTCACCGAAGTCCTCAATTGGGTCGCCGAAGGGTCGGCCGACGTCGGCGTCGTCTACGCCACCGACGCCGCCACCACCGATCGCGTCGCCGTCATCGCCGCCGCGCCGGCGGGCAGCCTCAAGGCGCCGGTCCTCTACCCGGTCGCGATGCTGGCAAAGTCTGCGTCGCCCGAGCTGGCGAAAAAGTTCCTCGCCTTCCTGCAGACGCCCGAAGCCATCGCCGTCTTCGAAGAATACGGCTTCGCCGCCTACAAGAAGTAACGCTTGTGGAGAAAGTTACACAAGAACGAACAGCCACGCTTGATTTCCGGAGCAAAGGACGGGGCCGTGGACCCCGGCCGAACAGCCTGTTTACACCCCGGTTCGAGGTACAGACGCGGGGTGACGTAAAAGGGGAACTGTACTGTTTGGATGAAAACATCCCGACCTCCCCCATACGTCACCCCGGCGTGCGGGCCTCGACCAGCGGAATAAGCGGGCGGTTCGGCCGGGGTCCACGGGAATAGACGGCGATGGCACCAAACTCAATCGGCCATCGGTCTCGCTTAACAATGGGTAAATCCCTGAGAAAGAATTCGAATGCTCTGGCCAGCGTTACTTGTTTCCCTAAGGACCGCGTCCGTCTCCATCGCCGTCACCTTTTTCATCGGGTTGTTCGCGGCCCGGTGGGTGACGGGGATGCGCCGGCGCGGGTTGAAAACCTTCGTCGACTGCGTCTTCACCCTGCCGCTGGTGCTGCCGCCGACGGTGGTGGGCTTTTTTCTCCTCTTCATCTTCGGCGTCAACCGGCCGGTGGGGCGGTTCTTCGTCGACTTCTTTTCCTATAAAATCGCCTTCTCGTGGAGCGCGACCGTCCTGGCGGCGGTCGTCGTGTCGTTCCCGCTCATGTACCGTGCCGCGCGGGGCGCGCTGGAACTGGTCGACCCCGATCTCGTCCACGCCGCCCACACCCTCGGCATTCCCGAAGGCCGCATTTTCTGGCGGGTGCGTTTCCCGACCGCCCTGCCCGGCGTCGCCGCCGGCGCGGTGCTGGCGTTCGCGCGGGATGGGCGAATTCGGCGCAACCGCCATGATCGCCGGCAACATCGCCGGACGCACCCGCACCCTGCCGCTGGCGGTCTATTCCGCCGTCGCCGCAGGGGACGACGCGGCGGCGCGCGAGTGCGTCGTGGTCATCGTCGTCGTCTCCTTCGTCGCCCTCGGCCTCCTGAACTATTTCCTCGCCCGCGAAAAACGCGCCCCCCGGAGAACCCGCCGATGACCCTGGAAGTCAGCATTGAAAAACGGCCCGGCCGATCCTTCCGCCTCGGGGTCGATTTCCGCCACGACGGCGGCGTCCTCGGCATGCTCGGCCCCTCGGGCTGCGGTAAATCGATGACCCTCAAGTGCATCGCCGGCATCGAGACGCCGGACCGGGGCCGCATCGTCCTGAACGGACGCGTTCTCTTCGATTCCGACGCCGGCGTCACCCTGCGGCCGCAGGAGCGGCGCGTCGGCTACCTGTTCCAGAACTACGCCCTCTTTCCCCGCATGACGGTGGGGGAAAATATCGCCATCGGCGTACGTGGCGACGACGCGGCCAAACAGGGCGCTGTCGCGCGCTGGCTCGACCGGCTGCATCTGTCAGGCCTTGAGCGGCGCATGCCGGATCAGCTTTCGGGCGGCCAGCAGCAGCGGGTGGCGCTGGCGCGCATGCTGGCGGCCGAGCCGGAAATCGTCCTCATGGACGAGCCGTTTTCCGCCCTCGACGCCCACCTCCGAGAAGAAATGCAACTCCTCGTCCTCGAGACGGTCCGCGATTGCGGCGACGTCATCATCGTCAGCCACAGCCGGGACGAGATTTTCAAGCTGTCCCATTCCTGCCTCGTCCTGTCGGACGGGTCGATTCTCGGCCGGGGCGAAACACGCGAGCTGTTCCGCCGCCCAGGCAGGCTACAGGTCGCCAAACTCACCGGCTGCAAAAACTTCTCCCGCGCCGAACGGCTGGGCGGCAACCGCATCCGCGCCGTCGATTGGGGCCTCGACCTCGAGACAGAGACGGAGCCGGGTCCAACGGTCAGCCACGTCGGCATCCGCGCCCACGATTTCACCGTCGTCCCCGACGACGCGCCGGACGCGCCGAACCAGGTGCGGGTTGACGTGCGGGAGCGGTCGGAGGATCCGTTCGAGTGGACCGTCCTTTTCGGCACTGCCGGCGCGGCCGGCGGCGGCGAGTCGCGCCTGTGGTGGAAGTACAGTAAATATATGGGGATAAACGCCATACCTAAACGCCTGCGGTTGCCGCCGGAAGCTATCCTGCTGTTGGAAGAATAACGCGGGCGATTTGACATTGCTCCGTGGGGTTATACAATACGAGTAGGCACAGTCGATAACCCCCCACGGCGGAATCCGGCCCCCTATGCGGGCCGCTTTCGGCCGTTTCGCCCGAGGAGCAACCCATGGTTACCCCCGAAGCACTGCTTCGCGCCAAGGTGCCAGGTCCCGAGACCGGCATCGAGGTGAAGAAGTCCATCTGCACCATCTGCGACCCGCTGACCCAATGCGGACTCGACGCCTATGTCAAGGACGGCGTCGTCATCAAGGTCGAAGGCAGCAGCGAAAACCCGTTCAACCGGGGCCGCCTCTGCGCCAAGGGCGCGGCCACGCGCCAGTACCTCTATCACGCCGACCGCATCAAGACGCCGCTGCGGCGCACCGGGCCGCGCGGCTCGGGCGCGTTCGAGCCGATCTCCTGGGACGTAGCCCTCGACGAAATCGGCCGCCGCGCCAACGACGCCAAGCGCGATTTCGGCCCCGAATCGGTGGTGTTTTACGCCGGGTATACGAAATACTTCCGCCCCTACCTGATCCGCCTCGCCCACGCCTTCGGCTCCCCGAACTATTGTTCCGAGTCCTCCACCTGCAACATGGCGACGGCGATGGCGCAAAAATTGGTGTTCGGCCTGCCCGGCGCGCCCGACCTCATGAACACCGACTGCCTCCTCGTCTGGAGCAGCAATCCCTATTATTCCGGCCACGGCCGCGCGCAAATGATCGACAAAAAACTGGCCGCCGGGATGAAGATGATCGTCGTCGACCCGCGCCGCACCCCGACGACGGCCCGCTCCCACATCCATCTCCAGCCGCGTCCCGGCACCGACGGCGCCGTGGCGCTGGCCATGGCCCACGTCATCATCGAGGAAAACCTCTACGACCGCGAGTTCGTCGCCACCCATACCCGGGGCTTTGACGAATACCGCGACTATGTCCGGACCTTTACGCCGGAAAAGGCAGAGAGCCTGTCGGGCGTCCCGGCGGAACGCATCCGCGACGCCGCGCGTTTGTTCGCGCACGCGAAGCGGGCCTGCGTGCAGCCGAGCGCCAGCCCGGTCGTCCACCACACGAACGGCGTGCAGAATTACCGCGCCATCTTCATGCTGGTGGCGCTGACCGGCAACTACGACGTCGTGGGCGGCAACCTGGCCGAACCGCCCAGCTACCTCTATGTCTCGGGCAAGTTCGTCACCCGGGAGGAGGAGTTCGAAAATCCGGTACCGGTCTCGTCGATGCCGCCCCGCATCGGCGCGGAAAAGTATCCCGTGTGGATGCAGGTCGCGAGCCCCGAAGCCCAGGCGATGTTCCTGCCCGAGCAGCTTCGCACCGGGCAGCCGTATCCGGTCAAGGCCATGCTCGGGTTCGGGATGAACTACCGCATGTGGCCGGATTCGGAAGGCTTTCGCCAGGCCCTGGAAAAGTTGGATTTCCTCGCCGTCACCGACATCTTCATGACAGACACCGCCCGCATGGCCGACATCGTCCTGCCGGCCTGCGCCTCGCTCGAGCGGATGGAACTGCGCGCCTACGGCCCCGGCTACGCCGTCCTCAGCCAGCCGGTGGTGGAGCCGCTTTACGAATCGCGCTCCGACGTCGACATGATTTTCGATCTGGCGAAACGGCTCTGCCCCGACGACGGGCTGTTCGCGCGCGGTTACGAAGCCTGCCTCGACTGGATACTGGAGCCGAGCGGCATGACGGTGGCGGGGTTGAAAAACCATCCCGGCGGCATGGCGGCGCCGAACCCCATTCGGCCAAAGGAACGGAAGTATGCGGACGGCGCAAAGACGCCGAGCGGCAAGATCGAGTTCGTCTCCTCGGTCCTCGAGCAATTCGCCGACCGGCCCGGCATCGACCCGCTCCCGATATACACGCCGCCCCGCTACAGCCCCGAGGGCGATCCGGCGATGGCGAAGGAGTATCCGTTTATCCTCAATACCGGTTCGCGCCTGCCGATGTTCATCCACTCGCGCGTCAACCACCTGTCCTGGACCAGGAACCTCCGGCCCACCCACCCAGCCGTCGACCTGAACCCGGCCGACGCCGAACGGCTGGGCGTGCGCGAAGGCGACGACATGACCCTGTCGACCCCGTTCGGCAGCATCCGGGTCAAGGCGAACCCGACCCACATGGTTCTGCCCGGCGTCGCCCACATGTACCACGGCTGGGCCGGAGCCGACGTCAACTCCCTGTTCCAGGGCGATTACACCGATCCCATCTCCGGCTTCCCCGGCTACAAGTCGGCGTTGTGCAGGCTGGAAAAAGTCGCGGAGGGCCGCTGATGCCGAAGACGATTATCCTCGACCCCGACAAGTGCGTCGGCTGCGGCGCGTGCGTGGTCGCCTGCCAGGACCAGAACGATCTCTTTCCCGAACAGGGGTTGCCCGCGCTGCGGCGCATCTACCAGATTGAGGAAAACCGCGCCGACTCCGGCGACATCACCTACGCCTCCGCCGGCTGCCGCCACTGCGAAGACAGCCCCTGCTTTGTCGGCTGTCCCACCGGCGCGATCTACCGGGACGACGTGACGGGAGCCGTCCGCATCGACCGGGACCGCTGCATCGGCTGCCACTCCTGCGCCCTCGCCTGCCCCTTCGGCGTGCCGCGCTACGATTCGGACGACCACCTCTACAAGTGCGATCTCTGCTCCGACCGGGTCCAGGCGGGCCTGGAACCGGCCTGCGTCCGCGTCTGCCCCTTCGAGGCGCTCCGCTACGAGGACGCGAACGAGGTGCAGGACGACAAGGAACGCCACTACCTGGGCGCGCTGGTGCACGGCACGCGCGGCGCGCGGGACATACGGTGAGCGGCGTGGCGAAGAAGGCGACGCGAGCGTGCCTTATCGGGAACGGCGGCGCGGCGGTCGAGGCGTGCCGCGGCCTGCGGGAGAGCGGCTTCGCGGGCGACATCGACGTCTTTGCCCAGGGCGGCCTGCCGCCCTATAACCCGATGCTGACCAGCTACTATGCGGCCGGCAAAATTCCCTACGCCCACATGTTCCCCTACGGCGCGTCCGACACCGCCTTCGGCAGGTACCGCGCCCGCGTGCGCCGGGACAGCCCGGTGGAGAAACTTTTCGCCCGCGAGCGCCGCCTCGTCGCGGCCGGCGGGGAGTTCTCGTTCGATACCTGTTGCATCGCCTCCGGCGCGTCGCCCATCGTCCCGCCCATCCCCGGCGCAACGCTCCCCGGCGTCCACGCCATGCGCACGGTCGAGGACGCGGTGGCGGTTCGGGAGGCGATGGACAAAAAACCGCGCCGCGCGCTGGTCGTAGGCGCGTCGATGGTCGGCATCAAGCTGGTGGAACTGTTCTGGAAGGCGGGGATGGAAGTGACGCTGGCCGATTTGGCCGAGCGCATCTTCCCCCTCGCGGCCCACCCGGACTGCTCCCGCGTCATCGAGGACCGGCTGACGGCGAAAGGCATCGATCTCCGCTTCGGCTGCGCCCTCGAACGCATCGACGCGATTCCCGGCGGCGGGCTGCTGGCGTCGTTCGCGAATTCGACCCACCGGGTCGACGTCGACATCGTCATCCTCGCCATCGGCGTCCGCGCCAACCTGGGGTTTGTCGATCGGGAGGAACTCGAGGTCCGCCAGGGCGTGCTGGTCGACACCCGCATGCGGACGAATGTAGCGGGCGTCTATGCCGCCGGCGATTGCGCCCAGGGCATGAACCTGCTGACCGGCGAGCCGCAGATCATCGGCCTGTGGGCCAACGCCCGCAACCAGGGCTTTACGGCCGGGTGCAACATGGCCGGGGCCGGGCGGGAGTACGCGGGCGAAATCCTCCACAACATCACCCATTTCATGGGCATGGATTTTGTCGGCATCGGCGATGTCGGGACGGAAAATTCGTCGACCACCGAACAGGGGGACGGCTGGTTCAGAAAGGTGTTTTATCGCGACGGCAAGGTGGTCGGCGCGAACTTCGTCGACTCCTACACCGAGGCGGGCGTGTTCAAGAACGCGCTGGTCAAGCAGGCGCTCCGCGGCCGGGCGTTGGACACGACCGATACTGCCTTGACGCCGTTGCAGAACCATTTGTTGCGCCGCATTTTGGAACGGTAAGTCAATCCACCCGCCCCAGGAATGTCCCTATCGGCACCCACACACGTCACCCCGGCGTCTTGACGTCACGCCGTGAAAGTGACGGGCGGTTGTGCCGGGGCAGGCGGGAAAGACAAATGCTGCAGACCCTTATACCGTATCGAGCCATACCATAATGCCACCGCGCCCCCGACTGCCCCGGCACAACTTCACGACCCTCGCCGGATTTAACGCATGCACGCCGGGGTGACGTTTTTGGGGAGAATCGAGCGTTTACGGGCACAAATTGCCAGTGGAATGGTGACGCCAAAAAGCCAAACGTGAGAAAAAAACCAGGCTCCCTGAGCCTGGTCTTTTCATGAGGAACGCCCAGTCCTACCAGCCGGTCATGCAGCACCGCGTTCGGTGTCGGCGGCCTTACAGATAGGGTTTGGCGGCACATACACCCCCGGGTGCGGCACCTTCGCCTTCGGCTCGCACTGCATGACCTGATCGTCCCGCCTGGCCCGGTGCAACTCGGCATAGGCCTCGTCGTCGGGTTCTCCCTCCTGGTCGAATTCCAGATGGCAGAGTTCGGCCGAACACGCCGCCAGCGCGGCACCGGGCGCGTCCGCCGCCTGGCGGGGTACGGGAGGGGATTCCTTGTCTTTCTCAAATTCTAAAGGTTTGCGCATACCTGGTGGTCTCCTGCAGGCAAAGAGCGTTCCGCCTGGGCGGATCGCATCGATGGCGGGAGATTACCGGATGGCGCGGAGTACATCGCCGCAACCGCCCGGCCCCTCGCATCCCGCAGGGTCATCTTACCTCCCGGACTCCGCGATTTTCAAGCAGAATCCCGCATTTTTCGGGCGTTTTTGCATGTTTTCAGGAGAGGTTGATACGGCGCCGGTTGAAGGCGGCGGGTGGTGCGAGCCTCGTCTAGATCACTGTCTTGCCGCCGGCGATGGTGAGGGCGACGCGCCGAGTGGTGGCGTCAAGGCTCTTGTTCAACGCTCTTGGTAGAGGGCGGGATTGGCGAAATAGCTCTCCGCCACCACGTGCGCCCCGCCCACCAGCCCGCGTTCGCGGCCAAAGGTCGACAGGGTGATGTCGGGCCGCCGCCGGGTGCGCGGCAGGCTGAACCCGGCAAGGAAGTGGCGGATGCGGTCCAGCAGCCATTCGCCGCCATGGGCGTACGGCCCCTGGAGGATGACGAGGCCGGGGTCGGCGACCATGGTGACGTTGGCGATGCCGATGGCGAGCCAGCGCGCCTGTTCCTCCACCACCCGGCGGGCGAACGGATCGCCGGCGTTGGCGATGTCGTAGATGTCGCGGTAGGACAGTTCGCCCGGCAGCAGCCGCGCGAAGAGGAGGGACTTCCGGTTCGCGCCATAGCCGCTCCTGGCCGCCTCGACCAGGCTGGCCATGCTGGCCATCGTCTCCAGGCAGCCCTTGCCGCCGCAGTAACAGGTCCGCGCGCCGGTCGGGTCGACCACCATGTGGCCGATTTCCCCCGCCAGCGACTGGCTGCCCCGCCACAACGCCCCGCCCAGCACCATCCCCGCGCCCAAACCGTCTGTCTCGCCGTCGATGACCAGGAACGAATCCCGCCCCCGGGCCGCGCCGGCGCGCATTTCGGCGATGGCGTCGTAGCGGTTCGAGTTGTCGATAAAGAGAGGCGGCGACGGCGCGAACAGGGCCTGCATCGGTTCGGTAAAGGGGATGTCCACGCCCCACGACGGGAAATACGCCGATCCGGCGATAGTGCCTTTTTCCGGATCGGTCACGCCGTGGCAGCCGACGACAAACCCGGCATAGTCCTCATGGCGCAGGTGCAGGGCCGACGTCATGGCGTCGGCGGCGGCGCGCATGTGGTCCATGATCTCTTCGAGCGGCGTGTCGGGGCGGAAGGCGACGGAGTTTTCGGCCCGCAGTTTGCCGCGCATGTCGGAGACGGCGGAAAGAAGGGTGGTGGCGAGGATTTGAAAGGTGAGAATATGGCGATAGCCGGCGTTGAAGGTGTAGAGGATGGGTTTTTTGCCGCCTTCGTCGCCGGACAGCCCCTTGCCGGTCGGCAGCAACAACCCCTTGCCGACCAGGAACTCGGCGGCGCGGTGGACAGTCGGCTTCGACAAGCCGCACAGATCCGCCGCCTCGGCCACGGTCATGACCAGGTTTTTTCTGAACACGTCCAGGACCGCCTTGCGGTTGTCGTGTTTCTGGCTGTTTTTATCGGGTGTGGCGGTTTTTCCCATAGCGTATGAATAGCGCCCCGCCGCCCGCCAGTCAAGCGGGTTCAGTCGGGCCCAACAGGGCGCATCCGCTTTTTTCCGCGATAAAACTCCTTGACTACGAGAAATTATGTGGTATTATCATAATTGGTCAGACGTGGATATTTATTCACTACGCACTCGATTGCCTGTTTCTCCGACCCCCGTCAATACTCCCCGAGCCGTTTTTTTGTCACATGAGTTATTTATTCACTAGTGAATAACTATTCATACTTCGTGACGTGTTTCTTCATGCTGTGACAAGTACCTGCGTTTGTCGTCTCTTCCGCCGGCGTGTGCCGCGCGGTTCCGGGCGTGCGCACACGCCCGCTCAGGGTCAGGGGTTTTCCGTTCTCGGAGGAAAGCATTATGAGAAAAGCCATCGCCATGCTGCTGGTCACCTGTTTCGCCCTCGCCGGGGTCGTTCAGGCCGGGGAAAAGCTTATCGTCGTCATCACCCCCTCGCACTCGAATCCGTTCTTCAAGACAGAGGCCGACGTCGCCGTCGCCCGCTCCAAGGAACTCGGCTACGCCGCCCAAGCCTATTCTCACGACGACGACGGCTCCAAGCAGTCCAACTTCATCGACACCGCCATCGCCAACAAGGCCGCCGCCATCGTCCTGGACAACGCCGGCGCCGACGTCACCATCGCCGCCGTTCAGAAGGCCAAGGACGCGGGCGTTCCCACCTTCCTCATCGACCGCGAGATCAACGCCACCGGCGTGGCCGTCTCGCAGATCGTCGCCAACAACTACCAGGGCGTGCAGCTGGTCGCCGAATTCTTTGTCGAGCAGATGGAGGAGGAAGGCGAGTATGTCGAACTCACCGGCCGCGAGTCCGACACCAACGCCGGGGTGCGTTCCCGCTCCTTCCACGACGTCATCGACCAGTACCCGGACATGAAGATGGTCGCCCGCCAGAGCGCCAACTGGAGCCAGCCCGAGGCGTTCAGCAAGATGGAATCCATCCTCCAGGCCAACCCGAACATCAAGGGCGTCATCTGCGGCAACGACACCATGGCCATGGGCGCGATGGCCGCCCTCAAGGCCGCCGGCAAGGGCAACGTCATCGTCGTCGGCTTCGACGGCTCCAACGACGTCCGCGACTCCATTCTCGCCGGCGAAATCAAGGCCACCGGCCTGCAGCCCGCCGCCCGTATCGCCGCCATGGCGGTGGAACAGGCCGACCAGTACATCAAGACCGGCTCCACCGGCCTCGCCGAAAAGCAGCTTGTCGACTGCGTCCTCATCACCAAGGACAACGCCGCCAAGCTCGACAACTTCGCCATGCAGGACTAGCGCTTTTTACAGAATGACCGGTTCATGCCTGCGTTTTTCGGTTGTTACTGGAAAAGCCGAAAAGCGCAGGGGAAGGTTCGCATTCAATGTAAAACGCTCTAACGTTTTTTCCCGGCCGGCCTGCCGGGCGCAGGCCGGCCGGGTCCGCCTGCCGCGCCCGTACCGTTCGCTCGTGCCGTTTTCAACAGTGGGGTAGACTATGCGCTGGGTCATCGCGGTCATCGTGTTTGTCGTCTTTCTCGCGCTGTCGGCCACGCCGGTCAAACAGGACCCGGCCAGGCGCGCCGCCGCCTCGGCGAGCGACGAGATCAAGGTCTTCTTCGCCGCCGACACCTTCGACGCCGAAGGCTATGTGGACAACATCTGGGACGCGCGGGTCATCCCCTACGTCAAGGCGAGGGCGGTCGACTTGTCGCAACTGCTGGCCGATCTCCGGGCCGATCCGGAGGCGGCGGGCGAGCGCTACGGCTACCGCGCCGTCGCCGAGCAGAACCCCTATAACTTCGCCGTCAAGGGCAGGATGAAAATCCTTTCCGCCAACGTCAAGTCCCGGAACGGCCGCGTCGAGGCCGACATCGCCCCCTACGACGGCGAGGCCGACGTCACCGTTCAGCTTGGCCCCATTTTCAAGGACACCTCCATCCGCGACCTCCTGGACTTCGTCTCCTTCGACGACTTCAAGAACCAGGTCGAATTCGCCAAACTCGCCACCCAACTCAACACCCACGCCCACACCGGCGTCGTCGTCCCGTCCGGTCTGCTGGAGGACGGCGGCGTCGGCAGGGAGTTCGACTTCATCGGCGCGACGACGCAATCGTCGAGGCTCAGCATCGTGCCGCTCCGGCTCGTGCCGGTCGGAGAATGACATGGACGAACCCGTTCTCGAAGCCAGGGGCATCACCAAGAAATACCCCGGCACCACCGCCCTCGACCGCGTCGATTTCACCGTCTACAAGGGCGCGGTCAACGTCCTGGTCGGGGAAAACGGTGCCGGCAAATCCACCCTGATGAAAATCCTCGCCGGCGTCGAACGGGCCACCGCCGGCACCATTTACCGCAAGGGCCAGGCCATCAGCTATTCGTCGCCGTTCGAGGCCCGCAACCACGGCGTCGGCATCGTCTTCCAGGAACTGAACCTGGTGCCGAACCTCTCTATCGCCGAAAACATCTTTATGGCGCGGGAGATGAAGAAAGGCCGCTTCTCCGTCGACCTGGCCAAACAGGAGGAGGAGGCCGCCAAGGCGCTCGCCCGCCTCCAGTTCGACGTCAGCCCCGCCACCCTGGTGGGCAATCTCGGCATCGGCCAGCAGCAGATCGTCGAACTCGCCAAGGCCCTGTACGGCGACGTCGACATCCTCATCATGGACGAGCCCACCTCCGCCCTGTCCGAGCAGGAGGTAAAGGTGCTCTTCACCATCATCAACGATCTCAAGGCGGCCGGCACCGCGATCATCTACATTTCGCACCGCTTCGAGGAGATTTTTGAAATCGGCGACTATATCACCGTGCTCCGGGACGGCAAACTCATCTCCACCGCCAAAATCAAGGACATCGACATCCACTGGGTCGTCCGGGAGATGACGGGGGAGGAGGAAAAACCGCCGCCGCCGCGGGACAAGCGCACCGGCAAGGTGATGCTCGAGGTCAACCATCTCACCCTCCCGAACGACACCGGCGGCTTCAAGGTGAACGACGTGTCGTTCACCCTCCGCGAAGGCGAGATCCTCGGCATCTACGGCCTCATGGGCGCGGGCCGCACTGAAATCCTCGAATGCCTTATCGGCGCGCAGCCGGACGCCCGGGGCGAAATCGTCCTGGGCGGGCGGAAGGTCGTCTCCACCCGCATCGACCAGCGCATCCGCGACGGCTTTTCCCTTATCCCCGAGGACCGCAAGCAGCAGGGCATCGTCCAGACCTTTTCCATCGCCGACAACATGACCCTGGCCAGCCTGCCGCGCTTTTCCGGGCGCTTCTCCATCTCCACCGCGAAGGAGAACGAGGCGGTCGACCGGATGATCCGGGAACTGTTCATCAAGATCGGATCGAAAAAACATTCCATCACCTCCCTTTCGGGCGGCAACCAGCAGAAGGTCATTGTCGGCAAAAACCTGCTGACCAACCCGCGCGTCCTGCTGATGGACGAACCGACGCGCGGCATCGACGTCGGCGCGAAGAAGGAGATGTTCGATATTATCCGCAGGCTCACGGACGCCGGTCTCGGCATTATCATGGTCTCCTCGGAACTGAAGGAAATGCTCACCATTCCCGACCGGGTGCTGGTCCTGAACAAGGGCCGCCTCACCGGCGAATTCGAACGCGAGGAACTGACCCAGGCCAGGCTCCTGATGGCCTCGGGCACCAAGTAGGGAATCGCACCGGTAAAACCCGCAGCGTGAAAGGCTCGCTACCGCCATGGACTCTCCAAAACGCGCGTCGTCATTGAACCTCCTCATCCAGCTCCGCACCTTCGGGGTGCTTATCCTCCTGCTGGTCTTTTTCAGCATCATGGCCCCGAACTTCCTTACCGCCGGCAATGTGCCCATTCTCGCGAAACACATCGCCGTCAACGCCATTCTCGCCATGGGGCTGGTGTTCGTGCTGCTGACCGGGGGCATCGATCTGTCCATCGGGTCGGTGGTGGGGCTGGCCGGGATGATTGCGGGCGGGCTGATTTACGAGGGCCTCGACCTGGGCTTTCTCGGCTACACCATCTATTTCAGCGTGCCGGCCATACTCGTCATATCGCTTCTCATGGGGCTGCTGATCGGCATGGTGAACGGCTGGATAATCACCAAGTTTTCGGTCGCGCCCTTTATCGTCACCCTCGGCATGATGTATATCGCCCGCGGTTTCGCCCTGCTCCGCTCCAACGGCCAGACCTTCCCCAACCTGCAGGGTTCGGCCGAGCACAACACCACCGGCTTCCCCATCCTCGGCGCGGGCCGCATCCTGGACATTCCCCTGAGCGTGTGGATAACGGCGGCCTTGGCGATATTCTTCATCTACCTCGCCAAGCGCATGCCCTTCGGCAGGCACGTCTACGCCGTCGGCGGCAATGAAACCGCCTCGCGGCTGTCCGGCATCAACGTGGTCAGGGTGAAGATCTGGGTCTACATGATTTCCGGCTTCACCGCCGCGCTGGTGGGCCTGATCGTCACCTCGGAACTGGTCGCGGCCCACCCCGCCACCGGCGTGTCGTACGAAATGAACGCCATCGCCGCCGCCGTGCTCGGCGGCACTTCGCTGGCGGGTGGGCGCGGCTCGATCGGCGGCACCATCGTCGGCGCCTGCACCATCGGCGTCCTCAACGACGGCATGGTGATGATGGGGGTGTCGGAGTTCTGGCAGACGGTCATTAAGGGCGTGGTCATCATCGCCGCCGCGGTGCTGGACCAGGTCCAGGCCGAACTGCAGCGCAAGTCGGCGATGGCGAAATTGGAAAAGGGTTCCTGACGCAGGAGGAAGACAATGCACATGGTGCGCAAGAAGATGGTATTCGGCGTGATTATCGGCGTGCGCGGATTCTTCAATCCGCAACTGGCGGTGGGCGACCGCGCCGCCTTGTCCGCCCTCTTGGACGACCTCGCCATCGAGTGCGTCACCCTGCCGCCGGAGGCGACGCCGAGCGGGGCAATTGAAACGGTCGCCGACGCCGAAAAGCTGGCGGCCCTGTTCCGCTCGCGCCGGGACGACATCGACGGCGTGGTGGTCGTGCTGCCGAATTTCGGCGACGAGCAGGCGGTGGCCGAGACCATCAAACTCTCCGGCCTCGACGTGCCGGTGCTGGTCCAGGCGTCCAACGACGACATCGACAAGGTCGACCTCGCCGGCCGTCGCGACGCCTTCTGCGGCAAGCTGTCGGTGTGCAACAACCTGCGCCAGTACGGCATCCGCTACTCCCTCACCTCGACCCACACCTGCGACGTCGCGGGCCCGGTTTTCCGCCGGGACGTCGAGGATTTCGCCGCCGTCTGCCGGGTGGTCCGCGGGCTCAGGAACGCCAAGATCGGCATGCTCGGCGTGCGGCCCGCCGCCTTCCAGACCGTCCGTTGTTCGGAAAAGCTCCTCCAGGCCAGCGGCATCAAGGTCATTCCCGTCGACATGTCCGTCATCATCGCCGCCGCCCAATCGGTCGATACCGCCGGCCGGGAATACGCGGACAAGCTGGAAGCCGTCCGCGCCTACGGGCACATCGACCCGAAGGCGACGCCGGAACAGGTCGAGAAGCAGGCGCGCTTCGCCGTCGCCGTCGACCGCTTCTGCCTGGAGCAGGATCTCGACGCCACCGTCGTCCAGTGCTGGAACGCGCTGCAGAACCACTTCGGCTGCGCCGCCTGCATGACCATGAGCATGCTGGGCGAGGAACTCAAACCCTCCGCCTGCGAAGGCGACATGGCCGGGGCCGTCGCCATGCTCGCGCTCGCCCTGGCGCGGCAGACCCCGCCCGCCCTCCTCGACTGGAACAACAACTACGGCGACGAACCGGACATCTGCGTCAACACCCATTGCGGCAATTACCCCGCCTCGTTCCTAGGCGTCAAACCCGACATCGGCAACCTCGACGTCCTCGGCGCGAGCATCGGCCCCGACCTCTGCTTCGGCGCGGTCAAGGGCAAGGTCCAGCCGGGCGACATGACCTATTTCCGCATCTCCACCGAGGACACGGGCGGCTATATCAAGGGCTATGTCGGCGAGGGCGAATTCATCGACAAACGCTTCGACATGGCCGGCGGCATCGCCGTCTGCCGTATCGACCGGTTGCAGAAGCTTATGGCCGTCCTCTGCGCCAACGGCTTCGAGCACCACGTCGCCATGGTGCGCGGCCGCACCGCCAGGGTCGTCCACGAGGCGACGGCCAAGTACCTCGGCTGGCGGCTCTATTGGCACAACATGCCGGACAGCGCCGACATCCCGATGCTATAATGGCGGTACCATCCTGAAGGAGCGCGCGGAAGAACCATGACCTCGAGCCGCAACCTCACTGCCGATCAGCTTCGCCTGGTGACCAAGGTCGCGCGGCTCTACCACCAGCGCGGCCTGAAGCAGCCCGCCATCGCCCGCCGTCTGGAAATATCCCAGGCGGGCGTGTCGCGGGCGCTCAGGGATGCCGAAAAGCTGGGCATCGTCAGGACCACGGTGCACATACCGGAAGGGGTGTTCGCCGATCTCGAGGCGGAACTGGAGGACGCCTACGGCCTCGGCGGCGCGGTGGTCGTCGAGCCGGAAGGGGACGGCGACACCGACCTGTTCCGGGCCATAGGCGACGGCGCCGCCGCCTTTATCGAGCACATCGCGCCGAAGTGCGAGGTGATCGGCATTTCGTCGTGGAGTGAAAGCCTCTTCTACACGGTCAAGGCCATGCGCCCGCCGCCGAAGGGCGCGACCCGGTCCATCATCCAGGTGCTGGGCGGCATCGGCGTTTCCGTCTCCAACAGCGTCGCGACGCGGCTGACGGAACGCCTGGCCCAGGTGACCGGGGCGGACCCCGTGTTCCTCCTCGTCCCCGGCATCTGCTCGGACGAGGAGGCGCGCCGGGTAATGATGAACGATCTCTCCTGCCGCTACGTGTTCGAGTTTTTCGACAAGCTGTCCCTGCTCCTGCTCGGCATCGGCACGCTCGAGCCGTCGCGCTACCTCTCCGACAGCGGCAACCGCATGACGGCCGAGGAACAGGCCCACCTCCGTTCCCTCGGCGCGGTCGGCGACGTGTGCCAGCGCTTTTACGACAGCGTGGGCAAACCGGTGCCGACGCCGTTCGAGAACCGCGTCATCGGCATCGGCTTCGAGCAGATGCTGCGCGTGCCCAGGCGGGTCGGCGTCGCCGGCGGCATGCGCAAGTTCGAGGCCATTCGCGGCGCGCTCAGGGGGGGCATCCTCACCGCCCTCGTCACCGACGCCGAGGTCGCCAGGCGGCTGGTCGCCGAGCCGTGAACCCGCGTCCCCGGCGGGAGAAATGCGCTTTTGTTTCGCGTGGCGGTGCGGTATCATGGGGGCAGATTCCGTGAGGGAAACGCAAGCCTGAACGTGAAGGAGAAGCATGGACATCACCACCACCACCCACATCGCAGACACCGTCGACATCCCGAACCTCGGCCTGGGCGTCTTCCGCTCGCCCGACGGCAAACCCACCGCGGACGCGGTCCGCTGGGCCATCGAAGCCGGCTACCGCCACATCGACACCGCCCGCATCTACGGCAATGAAAAAAGCGTCGGCCAGGGCGTGCGCGACAGCGGCGTGCCGCGCGAACAACTCTTCATCACCACCAAACTGTGGAACGACGACATGCGGGCCGGCCGCCAGCTCCAGGCCATCGACGCCAGCCTGAAGGATCTCGGCATGGACTATGTCGACCTCTACCTCATCCACTGGCCGGTCGAAAACTACGTCGAATCGTGGACGGCGATGGAAAAGATTCTCGCCTCCGGCAAGGCCCGTTCCATCGGCGTCAGCAACTTCAAGGAACACCACCTCGACACCCTCCTGGAAGAAGCCGGCGTCGTCCCCGCCATCAACCAGGTCGAACTCCACCCCTTCCTGACGCAGGAACCGCTGCGCCGCTACTGCAGGGCCAAGGGCATCGCGGTCGAGGCGTGGAGCCCGCTGGGCGGCCAGGGCGGCAACGTGCTGCAGGACAAGACGATTGCCGAACTGGGCAAAAAATACGGCAAATCGCCCGCCCAGGTGGTCATCCGCTGGCATCTCCAGCACGGCATCGTCACCATTCCGAAGTCGGTGCACGAGGCGAGAATCAAGGAGAACTGCGACGTTTTCGACTTCGAGATCTCGGCCGAGGACATGAAACGCATCGACGCCCTGAACACCGACACCCGCGTCGGCTCCGACCCGGACAACTTCGACTTTTAAAAACCATCGGTTCGAGGCGAGAGGGAGTACAAACTCGCTCCCTCTCCCCTCGGGGAGAGGGCCGGGGTGAGGGGGCCAGAGTTTGCAACGGGTCACCTTACAACGACGCCATATACTCCCGCACCGCGTCGGCGACGCGCGCCGCGTCGGCCGCGCTCACGTCCTTGTTGGTGAGGAACCGGTATTCGCCGTTGTGCGGGCCGCTGGTGCGGATGCCGCGCCCGCGCATGAATTCGGCAAACAGTTCGGGGCTGAATTTCTCCGCCTCGGGCCGCCAGAACACCATGTTTATTTCCACCCGCTCCCGCGCCACCGTCACGCCCGGGATGGCGGCGAGGCGGTCGGCGAGCATGGCGGCGTTGGCGTGATCGTCTGCGAGGCGTTTGGTCATTTCGGTCAGGGCGAGGATGCCCGCCGCCGCCAGGATGCCGACCTGGCGCATGCCGCCGCCAAGCATCTTGCGGTATTTGCGGGCCGACGCCACAAACGCCGCCGAACCGCACAGCATCGACCCCACCGGCGCGCACAAGCCTTTCGACAAACACACCATCACCGAGTCGGCCAGGGCGGTGATGTCACGCGCCCCCACGCCCAGCGCCAGGGCGGCGTTGAACAGCCGCGCGCCGTCGAGGTGCACGGCCAGGCCGCACGCCTTGGCCTGGCGGTAGGTCGCCTGCATCACGTCCAGCGGCACGACATTGCCGTCGGCCAGCGCGTTTTCGAGGCAGAGGAGGGTCGTGGTCGGGCAATGGATGTCGTCGGGGCGGACCAGCCGGCGGACGTCCTCCGGGCGGATGATGTTGTCCGGGTGATCGACGATGGCGTAGCCGACGCCGCACAGGCGCGGCGACGCGCCGACCTCGTGATCGACGATATGGCAGCGCGCGCCGACGATCATCTCGTCGCCCGGCGTGGTATGGGTCATGACCGCCAACTGGTTGCCCATGGTGCCGGAGGGCACGAACAAGGCGGCCTCCTTGCCGGTCATTTCCGCCGCCAGTTCTTCCAGGCGGTTGACGGTGGGGTCGTCCTGGTAGACGTCGTCGCCGACCTCGGCCTCGGCCATCGCCGTGCGCATCGCCGGGGTGGGCGTGGTGACGGTGTCGCTGCGGACATCGATCCAGTGGGTCATGCTGGTTCCTCCTGGGGAATGAACGGCGTGTCCCGTTTCGCGGTCGCGCCGAGTTCGGAAATATACACCGCGGCCAGCAGCATGCCGCCGCCGACAAAGACGTGCCAGGTGATCCGTTCGCGCATAAACAGCCAGGCGAAGAGGGTGGCGAAGATGGGTTCGAGGGTGAAGATAAAGGCGGTGCGGGTCGGGCTGACATGCTTTTGCCCCACCACCTGGCAGACGAAGGCGACGGCGGTGGCGACCACTCCCAGCGCCAGCACGGCGTAGAGCGCGTTCCCCGAAGGCACGAGCACCGCCCCGCCCCGGAGCGTCGCCGCCAGCCACGCCAGCGAGCCGGTGACGGCGAACTGGACGATGGACGCGCCAATCGCGTCGGCGCGCCGCCCGGCCCGCCCGGCCGCCATGACGTGTACCGCCAGGGCGATGGTCGCGCCGAGGCAGTAGAGGTCGCCCGGATTCAGGGACAATTCGCCTCGCAGGGTGAGGATGGCGATGCCGGTCATGGCCAGGGGCACGGCGACGACCAGGCCGGCCCGGGGCCTGCGCCGCGATGCCAGCGTGTCCATGACCGCCACAAACAGCACCATCGACCCGATAAGGAAGCCGGCGTTGGAGATGGACGTCCTGGCGACGCCGGTGGCGAGCAGGCTGGCGGAGCAGAACAGCAGCCCGCCCAGGCACGAACCGTAGACGAGTTCGGCCCGGCCGATGCGCCGGGCGTGGCGTGAAAAGACGAGGGCGGTGACGAGGCAGGCAATACTGAAGCGCAAGGCCACCAGGTTGAAGGTATCGAGGGTGCGCAAGGCCACCTTCAGCCAGAGGTACGACAGCCCCCAGGCGACGGTGCTTGTGACGATAAGCAGTTCTCCGCGGTAGCGATTCATAGGCGGGGATTATAGCCGTTCGGCCCGCGAATGACAGGGATATTTTCCAGGCAAAGGATGCCCCGTCCTCCCACACGCGCTCCCAACACACCCGTCACCCCCGCGCGTTCGCGGGGGTGACGTCGGAGGAGTGGCGAGGGGTGAGCGGCATTCGCGCCATGCCATCACGGCCGCGGCCGCATGCGGACGCTGACGCTGCGCCAATGGCTGTAGTGGTCGTCAATAATGCGGCCGACAGCCGCGTCGTCCCGCTCCCTGATGACCCGCACCATGTCCTGGTGTTTGCGCAGGAATCCGTCGAATTCGCCCTTGTCGATAAAGGAACGCACCGCGTCGGTCCGCGACGGCAGGGTCAACCGTTCGATAACCATGCTGATCTTGTCCGCCAACGGATTTCTGGCCATCATGCCGATGATGCGGTGGAATTTGAGGTCTTCGCGAAGAATCGCTTCCTCGGTCGGGTTGTCGCGCATGACGGACGTCATCGCCGCCAGCGCCGCTTCCAGTTCCGCCACCTCGGTCTCGGTCCGTTTCGATATGGCCAGTTGCAGGACGCCGGTGTCGAAGAGCTTGCGCAGTTCGATAATCGCGAACGAATCGCCGCCCTCGAGGAACAGCCCGTACACCATCGGGTCCAGCATCCGTTCCGAAAACCCTTCCGAAACAAACGTGCCTTCGGAGCGGCGGATGACCAGGACGCCCATCGCCACCAGCACCTTGATGGCTTCGCGGACGGAGTTGCGGCCCACCCGGAGCGACTCGCACAGGTCCGTCTCGGTGGGGATTTTCTGGCCGGGCAGCAGTTCCCGCGACAGAATTGCCTTGGTCAGGCGGTCAACGATCCGGTCGACGACCGTCTTGTTTTCAAACGGTTCCAACAGCCCGCCCGCCGTCGACGCTTCGGACGGCAGATTCGTTTCCATACGATAACCCTTCAGCTCATGGCCTGCTCCGCGCCGCGGACGATATCGTCGACGCCCAGGCCATACGCGTCCAACAGGGCCGCCGCCACGCCGCTGCGGGGATAGGCGTCCCTGAGGCCCAGCCGCACCACCCGGCAGGGATGGTAATGGCACGCCGCTTCGCAGATCGCGCTCGACAGGCCGCCGTAGTAATTATGATCCTCCACCGCCACGGCGCAACCCGTGCGCCGCAAAACTTCCGCCACGCCGGCGCTGTCCAGGGGCTTGACTGTCGACACGTCGACGAGGGTCGCCTCCACCCCCTTCGCGTGCAGCGCCTCCAAAGCGGCGATGGCGCGGTCCATGATAAAGCCGCTGGCGAAGATGGCCACGTCGTCGCCGTAGCGCTTGACCTCGCGAATTTTGCCGTAGGCGTACGGCGTTCCGTCCGGGAACACCTCCGGCTCGCGGCCGCTGCCGAGGCGCAGGTAGACCGGTCCCGCCACGTCGAACATCGCCGCCGCGGCAGCCCGCGCCTGGCCGGCGTCGGCGGGGGTGAGGACGGCGACGCCGGGCATGGCGCGCATGATGCCGACGTCTTCGTGGAACTGGTGGGTCACGCCTTCGCGTTCGCCCCCGAGCATGCCGCCGTTGAGGCCGATCAGTTTGACGTTCAGGCCGGGATAGGCGATAAAGGTGCGGATCATTTCGCAGGCGCGCATGGTGATAAAGCCGGCGTAACCGACCACCACCGGCGTCATGCCGGTCGTCGCCAAACCGGCCGCCACGTCGACGGCGCACTGTTCGGCGATGCCGACCTCGAATAAACGGTCGGGATACGCTTCCTTGAACGGGACAAGCCTGCCGGCGAGGACCGCGTCCGGCGACACCACCGCCACCGACGGGTCCACTGCGGCCCGTTCCATAATCGCCGCCACAGCGGCCTCACGGGTGCTCTTTATCGCCATGTCACACTCCCAGGGCCTGCCGGGCACACTCCACCTCTTCGGCGGTCGGGGTGCGCTTGTGCCAGGCGTTGTTGTTTTCCATGTACGGGATGTTCTTTCCCTTGACGGTGACGCACTCGATATACGACGGCCGGTCCGTCTCGGCGCGTGCGGCCGCGAGGGCGGTGCGCAGCGCGTCCAGGTCGTGGCCGTCCACCCTCTGGGTGTGCCAGTGGAAGGCGTCCCACTTCTGCCAGGCCGGATAGAGGGACGACAGTTCCGTCACCTTGCCGCCGGACTGGTGGTTGTTGCAGTCGGCGAGG
The DNA here is from genome assembly GCA_021203245.1 of Planctomycetaceae bacterium. Taxonomy (GTDB): domain Bacteria; phylum Planctomycetota; class SZUA-567; order SZUA-567; family SZUA-567; genus JAJBSZ01. Next base: position 20,050 of record JAJQBO010000099.1, on the reverse strand, counting down.
ACGATGAGGTTGCCGGCGTTGTGTTGCGCCGCCGCCATCGCCGCCTCCCAGATGACGCCTTCCTGCTGCTCGCCGTCGCCGATGATGACGTAGACGGCGCTGTTCCGCCCCTGGTGCCGCAGGCCCAGGGCCATGCCGAGGCCGATGGCGACGCCGTTCCCGAGCGACCCGGACACGCTGTCCACGCCCGGCGTCTTGTTCATGTCGGGGTGGCCCTGCAGGTGGCTCTCGAGGGTGCGGAGCCCCTTCAGGTCTTCGAGCGGAAAATAACCCTTCCGCGCCAGGGCGGCGTAGAGGATGGGGGCGGCGTGGCCTTTCGAGAGGATGAGGCGGTCGCGGTCGGGCCAGTCCGGTTCGGCCGGCCGCACCCGCATGATTTCGAAATAGAGGAGGGCGAGGATGTCGGCTATCGACATGCACGGACCGGGGTGGCCGTCGCCGCAGGCGTGGACCGTCTCCACCACGTCGAGGCGGAGGCGGTTGGCCGTCCTGGTGAGTTCGTCGTTGGTCATGGTGACTCCAGTCAGAGGGGACGCTTCGACAGGAACGGAAGCGAAGCCCACATCGAATCAAAATATGCGTAGGGGTCGTCTTCGCGGCACAGCACCTCCAGGGCGATGCGGAGCTCGTCGTCGCCCGGATACAGCGCTTCAAGGCCGGCGAAGACGTCGGCGAGGGCGGTCGGGCTCCAGACCGTGTCCGGATACTCGAAGCCGAGGTGCTTGTCGCCGTAGAGCGGATTCGCGGGATCGCTGATCAGACAGTTGGCGAAATGGACATGGTTGCAGTACGGCTTGGTCGCCCGAATCGCTTCGAGAAAATCTTCCCCTTCTTCGGCGACGTGGGCGGTGTCCATCGTCAGTTCCAGCGGAAAGCCGCGCGCGCGCATGGTCTCGACAAACGAGACGCAGCGGGACGTCGGCCCCAGGAGGTGCCGCGCGTCCATGGTGCTGTCGCACAGTTCCAGCAGGATGCGGACGGGGAGGTTTTTCCCGGCGGCGTAGGTGTAGAGTTCTTCGACAGACGCTTCCAGCGCCCGGAGCTGCCCGTCCGGGTCGGGGCCGATTTTGCCCGAACAGATCATGAACTGGCGGAGGCCGTTGTCCCGCATCTCGTCGAGGCAGGATTTGTGGACGTCCACCGCGGCCCGGCGCGCGTCCGCGTCCGTATTGCAGAGGAAGCGTCCGCCCTCCTTCGACGGGATGACCCCGATATAGACCCGTCCAGGCCGAGGTCGGCGAGCGCCTTCCCGGTGTGGGCGCGGCCGTCGCCGTCGTGGTAGAACTCGATGCAGCCGATCCCCTTTTCCTTGAGAAAGGCCGCCATGTCCCGGAACGCGGCGATGTCCTTGCGCGAGGCGGGAAAAACCAGGTTGGTGCAGATGCTTTTGACCAGTCGCATGTCGTCTCCCTATCCAATCCACGTCGTCGGCCACAGGACCAGTTGCGGGAAGACCAGCATCAGGACCAGGCAGGCGACGGTGGCGACCATGAACGGCAGCAGGGCCCACGCGCCCCGGCTGATCGGCAGCTTCATGATGTCGCAGGCGACATACAGGCACATGCCGACCGGCGGCGTCACCAAGCCGATGCCGATGCACACGACCACGATGCAGTAGAAGAAGATGGGGTCGATGCCCACTTCCAGCACGATAGGATACAACACCGGCATGAGCAGGGTGAGGGCGGCGATGCTTTCCATAAAGGTGGTGACGACGAGCATGATGACCATGATGATGAGCAGCACGACCGTCGGGTTGGTGGAGATGCCCAGGAGGGCGTTGCGGACATAGATATGGAAGCCCGCCGTCGTGAGAATCTTCGTGAACAGCGCCGCCGCGCCGATGATGATAAACACCTTCGCCGACACCTTGGCCGTTTCCCGCAGCGAATCCCAGATGTACTTCAGGGTAAGTTCGCGGTAGAGGAGCCCGCCGACCAGCAGGCCGTAGAGGACGGCGATGACGCCCGCCTCGGTCGGCGACACCACGCCCATGACGATGGAACCGATGATGATGAACGGCATGAGGATGGCGGCAAGGGAACTCCACAGCGTCTGCGCCACCCGCTTGAATTCGATATGGCCTTCCTCCTTCGGTACGCCCTCCTTTTTCGCCAGGAAATAGGCGACAACCATCTGCGACACGCCCATGAGGATGCCGGGGATGATGCCGCTCAGGAACAGCTTGCCGGTCGAGACGGAAAGGATGCCGGCGATAACCACCATGGGAATGCTCGGCGGGATGACGATGCCGATGGTGGACGATATCGCCGTGACGGCGACGGTGAATTCCTTCGAATATTTCTTCCTCACCATCTCGGGCATGAGGAGGCCGCCGACGCCGGCGGTGTCGGCGACGGCCGAGCCGGAGATGCCGGCGAAGACCATGCTGGCCAGGACGTTGACGTGCGCCAGGCCGCCGATGACGTGCCCGGCGATGGAGTAGCAGAAGTCGATGATGCGTTTGGAAATCCCGCCCTTCGACATCAGCGCTCCCGCGAAGGTGTAGAAGGGAATGGCCAGGAGGGCGAAGGAATTCATCCCCTCGAACATGCGCTGCGCCATCGTAATGATGTTGGCGTTCTTGAACAGCAGCATGCACAGGGCCGACGACAGCCCGAGCGCGACGGCGATGGGCGCGCCGAAGGCGAGGATGACAAAGAAGCTACTCAATAAGAAGGTTATCATCGGGCTTCTTCCCTTCCTTGCCGCCGCGTCCGAGAAAGCAGGCGAGGTCCAGCACCACGGCCAGCGCGCTCAGGGCGGCCGTGACCGGGAGCATCCAGTAGACGTACGACATTTTCAACGGTTCCATGGTGGAGATGGTCTGGCGCGAGCGCATGGCCAGGAGGTAGGCCGAGTACGCCACCAGCGCGTAGAAGGCGAAGGTGAAGACGGAGACGATTATCCGGTCCACCGTCTTGATCCTGCCCTTGAGCAGTTCGTCTATCAGGGACACGCGCAGGTGCTCGTTCGACGCGCACAGGCCGATGCCGGCGATGAACATGGCCCACACGTTCAGGAACTGCGAGCTTTCCATATACCACTGGATGCCGCCGCCGAAGATGTAGCGCGAGCCGACGTTGTAGACGATGATTATCATGTAGACGGCGATGATGGCGCAGGCGATGGTGGTGGTTATCCTGTCCACCCAGCGTTGCAGCGTGTACATGCGCTTCCTCCGAAGCCGTGAGATTTATCAACCACACCCACCCCCACTCGCAGCCATAACCCCGTCACCCCCGCGAACGCGTGGGCCCAGCGGGCAGATCGAGAAAGGAACGGTGGTACATACCCGCATACTGTACGAATCACATAGTAGAAGAAAACGTTCCCTCATTGATCCGTCCGCTGGATCCCCGCGTACGCGGGGATGACGGTTTTTTACGGATCGAGTGGGGCAGATTTGTGCGCTACTCGTCGCTGCCATGCGGGTGAGACTCTGTCTACCGCCCAGCCTTCCACTCGGCCAAACTCTTCAACAGCGCGTCGCCGTAGACGTTTTTGGTGCTCTCGTACACGCTTTCGGTAGCCTGCATGAACGGGGCGAGGTCGGGGGTGATGATGGTCATGCCCGACCTTTCCAGTTCGCCCACGAAATCATCCGCCATCTGCTTGTTCAGTTTTCTATTGAACGCGGAAGAATTCTTCGCCGCTGTTTCGACGATGGTTTTCTGTTCGTCCGACAGGCGGTTCCACACCCCTTCGGCGATGGTGAAGCACATGCCGGAATAGATGTGGTTGGTGATGGAGAGGTATTTCTGCACTTCGTAGAGCTTGTTGTTGTAGATGACCGGAATCGGGTTTTCCTGCGCGTCGTAGGTCCCCTGCTGCAGGGCCATGTACAGTTCGGAGAAGGCCAGCGGCTGCGGATTCGCGCCCAGGGCGCGCATGGTGGCCATGATGACCGGGTTCTCGGGGGTGCGGATGAGGAGGCCCTGCATGTCGACCGGGGTGTTGACCTGGACCTTCGAGGTGGTGACGCAGCGGAAGCCGTTGCAGTAGGCGGCGAGGACGCGCATCCCCTGGTCGACCAGGAGCGCCTCGACGCCCTTTTCGACGTCCGAGTCCATGAACGCCCAAGCGTCCTCGTAGGTGGCGAAGTTGAACGGCAGGGCCGAGACGCCCATCTTCGGTTCATAGGTGGCGAAGTTGGAGGCGTCGGTGATGATGATGTCGACGGTGCCCGAGTCGAGGCTCATGGCTTCGATGAGGGCGGCGTCGCCGCCGAGCTGGCCGGACGGATACAGTTCGGCCGAAAGCAGGCCGCCGGACTTTTCCTCGATCTCCTTTTTGAATTCCAGGGCGGCGAGGGCGCGCGGGTCTTCGAGGTTGGTGCTGAAGCCGATCTTGAAGACCAACGGCTGGCCCGCCATCGCGGTCAGGGACAGGAACGCGCAACACAGCGCCACGGCAATCATTCTTTTCATCTCGTTCTCCTTGTGACCCTCGCTAACGTTTTTTCGCCGCTTCCGCCACCGCTTTCGCGCCGAAGCGGATACTCGAAAACACCGGTTTTCCCAACGCCGCCGCGACGTCCCCTTCCGCATAGGCCATCGAGCCCTGGGCAAAGAGGAGGACGTCGACCCTGTCCGCGACGAGGCGGCCCGTGTCTATGAGTTTTTGCCTAAAGCCGTCCTGGTCGAGGCCGAACGCGCCGTCGGCGAGGGCGTCGACCAGTTCCACTTTTTTACCCGCCGCGTCGGCGCACTGCTGCACCAGTTCCTTGGTCGGGTTCAGGGTGGTGGGCAGGGTGGCGACGACGCCGATGCGCGCGCCTGCCGCGACCGCCGCCCTGGCCATGTCTTCGTCGATGCGGATAAAGGGGATGCCGCAGAGTTCGTACAGCGGCTTGGCGCGCCGGGCGACCTCGCCGACCGACGAGCAGATGTTGAGGATGATGTCCGCCCCGTCGCGGCGTCCCTGTTCGTAGAGGTCGAGGAGGCGGGCGCACAGACCGGGGGTGAGGCCGTTGTTGTCGCGCGCTTCCTGGAGGATGCTGGCGTCCTGGTAGGACAAGATTTCGGCCGGCATGCCGGCGAGTTCGGCCTGCAACGCGTCGGTAACGCCGGCGACAAGTTTCGGGGTGGTCGAGGTATAGACAACGGCAATTTTCATACCATATGCTCCGTCAAGGCCAATGTACAACGTAGGACGTATGATATTGACAATACCCCATGCCGGAGCGTTGGTCAACTGCATTTTTTTGGAATTATTCTATCCTGTATGTTTGTATGAAGTTCCCTGAATCATGCCGTAAACGGCCGCACCTCCACCCCGTTGTCGTTGAGGGTGGTGGCTTCGCCCAAATCGGAAATCCGTTCCCGCACCAGGGCGTTGGCGGTCAACCCGCCGGGGGCGGCTTTGGCGCTGAACACCCCGACAGAAACCACAGTCCCGGGTTTGACGTCTGCGATAGTCGCGATGCAGCGCACTTCGGCGAGTTCGTTGCAGCAGAGGATCTCGTCGCCGTCGCGGATGCCCCGCGCCGCCGCGTCGTGCTCACTCATGCGCAGCGTCTGCGGCCCGCGCGCCGCCACCAGGTCTTCCCGTTCCGTAAAGGTGGAGTTGAGGGTATGGGCGGACGGCGCGGCGACGAGGCGGAGCGGATACGGGTCCTCCTCCACCGGGAGATAGCGGGGGAGCGGCTCGTCCAGGGCGGGGTTGAGGATTTCAATTTTCCCGCTCGCGGTCTTGAAAACCGGCGGCGCCTCGACCTGCAGATCGACCGCCCTGCCTTCGCGCAGGGCGGCCCAGCCGGCGTCGTCCAGCATGGTCCGGAGGGCGGGCGAATTTTCCAGCACATGCTCGACCATCTCCTCCTCGGTCCGGCGGAAGTACGGGTCGTCCAGGCCCAACATTCCGGCGAGGGCGCGGAAGGTGTTCCAGTTGGACCGGCATTCGCCCGGCGGCGGCACGGCGGCACGGGAGATCATGAGGGTGCGGTAGCCGTAGCAGGTGTGGATGTCCGCCTGCTCCACCGAGAAGGTGGCGGGCAGGACGATGTCGGCGTAGCGGGCGGTGTCGGTCATGAAGCGCTCGTGCACGACCGTGAACAGGTCGTCGCGCCCGAGTTGGCGCAGCAAGGCCTGCTGGTTGCCGACCACCGCCGCCGGGTTGGACCCATAGACGTACAGCGAGCGGACCGGCGGCGCGAGGGTCGCGTCCGCCAGGGTGGCGGCCAGGCAGTTGCAATTGATGTTCCGCACCGGCTGCTCGAGAAAATCCGGCCTGGTGATAACCGCCCCGTTGACAGGCGACGGAGCGGGTCCGAAGCCGACCGTGCCGCCGCCCGGCTTGGCCCACGCCCCGACGACGGCGGGGAGCAGCGCCACGCAGCGGCAGTTCATCGCGCCGTTGCGGCGGCGGCTCGGGCCGGAGCCGAAAAGGATGACCGGCGCGGCCGCGCGGCCGTAGCGGCGCGCCAGGTCGCGAATCGCCTCGGCCGACAGCCCGACCACCCCGCTCACCGCCTCCGGCGTGTAGTCGGCCAGCGTCGGTTCGAACTCCCGCCACCCGACCGTATGGGCGTCGAGAAAATCCCGGTCCGCCAGCCCTTCGGCAACCAGCACCTGCATCATGGCGAGGGCGAGCGCCCCGTCGGAACCGGGGTTGACGAGGATGGTCTCGTCGGCGAGGGCCGACGCGGGGCTGGCGTAGGTTTCAATGAGCACGACCGGCACGCCGCGTTGCCGCGCCGCCTGAATATCGGGCATACAATGCAGCCGGGTCGCCGGCACGTCCGACCCCCAGATAAGGATAAACGTGCTCCGGGTCATTTCGCGCGGGTCGAGGTCGGCGCTGCCGCCCATCAGCGCGGCCCAGCCGGCCCCCTTGCCTGCCGAACAGAGGGTGCGAATCAGGCCCGACCCGCCCAGCTTGTTGAAGAAGGCGATGCCGCCGTGGCGGCCGATGGCGCTCATCACGCCCGAGTACGAATAGGGCAGGATGGCTTCGGCCCCGTCCGAGGCGAGTATCGCCTTCCAGCGCGAGGCGATAGTGTCCAGGGCCTCGTCCCACGATAGCGCCGCGAACCTCGCCTCGCCCTTCGGCCCGACCCGTTTCATGGGGCGGAGCAGGCGTTTCGGGTGGTTGATGGAGCGCTCGTAGTGGCTCATCTTGCGGCAGAGGAACCCCCGGGTGACGGGATGGTCGGGATCGCCCCGCACCCCGACCACCCTGTCGCCCGCCACCTCCACCAGCAGGCCGCAGGTGTCTGGGCAGTCGTAGGGACAGGCGGAACGGCGGATAACGGTCTGGTCTGGCATTGGCGCTCCTTGCGGCTGGGTATACTCCGGCAGTATACCATGTTTTTACCCGGCCGGAAGCCGATCGCGGGCGGGCGGATCTAAAAATCTTTTAGCTTGCCTTTTTTTATTGAACGATACTATGTGCCTGCCGCCGGAACGGACCGTTAAGATCGCCACACCGTTGCAGCGAAATTAGCGGCCGCCGACAATCAATTGCCGCCATCGCCAGCTCGTCAACCGATAATCACCGCACGAAACGCAACCGTCATGGGGGGCGCGTTTCGGTCTACTACTCCGCAGCCATTCTTTGGATTTCCACCGCAAAACAGGAGGAGCGATATGCATGTACAGGTAACAGTTGTGGTCATTGTCGTGGCCCATATGGCCGTGATGCTGGGCATCGGCTATTATGCATCGTTGCGCATCAAGGATTCGTCCGATTTCATGGTCGCCGGACGCCGCATGGGGCCGATTCTCATGGCAGGCACCCTAGCCGCGACGGAAATCGGCGGCGGCAGTTCGCTGGGCGTTGTCGAAAACGCCTCCATGCTCGGCCGGGCGCAATGGGGCCTGAGCGCGTCGTGGTATGTGATGACGATGGGCGTGGCGTTCGTCATTCTCACGTTTCTTGCGCCGAAGATCCGCAATTCCGGCGTCCGCACCGTGCCCGAGTATTTCCGCCGCCGCTACGGCCCGACCGCCGGCGTCTTTACCTCCATCACCATGTTCCTGCCGCTTATCGGCCTGACTGCCGGTCAGTTCATGGCGTCGGCGACCATCGTCTCGGTGATGCTGGGGCTGAGCTGGAAGACGGCCCTGATCAGCGTCGCCGCCATCGTCACCATCTACGCGGTACTGGGCGGCATGTGGTCCGTGGCCATCACCGACTTTGTCCAGGTCGGCCTGATCGTCGTCGGCATGGCGGTCGCCATTCCCTTTGCGCTCAATTTCGCCGGCGGCTGGGACCAGGTCGTCGCCAACGTGCCGCCCGAGGCGTTCGACCTCTTCTCCGGCATCGGCGGAGGCAAGGCCATCATCGCGCTTGTCGTCATGTATGTCGCCACCTTCACCGTCGGCCAGGAAGCGGTCGCCCGCTACTACTCGGCCCGCGACGGCAAGGCCGCTATGCATGGTTCCATCATCGCCGCCATCATCAACGCGATATACGCCTTTATCCCCACCATCCTCGGCATTGTCATGCTGGCCCTGGTGAATATGGACATGGTCGACAAGGACACGCTCCTGCACGAGGGCGCGCGCTATTCGCTGCCGGTTCTCGCCAGCCTGACCATGCCGGCCATCATCGTCGGCCTGCTGTTCGCCGGCGTCATTTCCGCCACCATGTCGTCGGCCGACTCGGACATGCTGGGAGCCGGGTCCATTTTCGCGAACGACATCTACAAGCAGTTCATCAAGAAGAACGCCAGCGACAAGGAAGTCATGCGCGTCACCCAGTTGGTCATGGTCCTGGTCGGCGTGTTCAGCCTGATTGTCGCCTTGTCGGCGACGAGCATCATCAGCCTGCTGATGTTCTCGTTCACGCTTCGGGCCGCCAGCGCGTTCTTCCCGTACATTCTCGGCCACTACTGGCCGAAGTCGTCGAACGCCGGCTCCATCGCCGCCCTGATCGTCGGCTCGATCGTGTCGGTCCTGTACGAACGCCGCCTCAGCCCGGTGGGCTTTTTCGGCTGGGAGCAGCAGGCGGTCATCCCCGGCCTGGTTTGCGCGTTGATCGCGTTTATCATCTTCTCGTACCTGATGCCGCCCAAGGTCGAGACGGTGGAATTGCCGCCCGACGCGAAATAACGACGGGTCGTTCCAGACAACCGCGCCGCCCGCCGTGGGCGGCGCTTTTTCATGGGTTGATCCCGGGGGGCAAAACCGGTAGGCTTTGGGCGGCCGTCCGGGTGGGCGGCACGCACTCAGGAAGAGGTGAGGAAGAAATGCCAGACAAGACATTACTCTACGGACCCGAGGCCATTGCCGCGCGGGTCGACGCGTTGGCCGCCGCCATCAGGGCCGATTATGAAGGGGTCCTGAAGCCGGGAGAGCAGATCCTGGCCATCGGCGTCCTGAACGGGGCGTTCGTGTTTATGGCCGACCTGCTCCGAGCGGTCGGCGATCTGCCGGTCGAGGTCGACTTTATCCGTCTCTCCAGCTACCAGGACCGCGACACCTCCATGGCCGAGGTGGTGATGCTGAAGAATCTGGAAAAGGAGATTCAGGGCAGGCACGTCCTGGTGGTCGAGGACATCGCCGACGCCGGGCTGACCCTGTTCTGGCTTATCGAGCACCTGCAGAAGCGAAACCCGGCGTCGTTGAAGATAGCGGTCGCCGTCGACAAGCAGGGCCGCCGCCAGACCCATGTGCCGCTGGATTACGTCGGCTTCACCCTGGACGACGGCTTCCTCGTCGGTTACGGCCTCGACTACGCGGACAAATACCGCACCCTGCCCGGCATCTACGAGGTCGACACAAAGAGCGTCGTAACAGAGTAAAAACGCCTGGAAAGAGGAAAAGCAGTCCCCCTCTCCCCTCGGGGAGAGGGCTGGGGTGAGGGGGAGCTCCCACTCAACCGTACAACGCCACAAAAAAAAGCGCCCCCATTCCATCAAATGAGGGCGCTTTTTATCGAATCCACAACCACTCTACATCCCGGCCACCCGGGCAATAAACCCATCCCACAGCGGCTGCAGATGGGTCAGCACCACCGACAGCCACAGGTTGATCACCAGGATGCAAATGCATGACGACACATTCGCCGAGGTGGTGGCCAGCCCGACCCCTTCCGCCCCGCCGCGGGTGGCAAGGCCGTTGCGGCAGCAGATCAGCGCGATGACCACGCCGAACACCAGCCCCTTCACCAGCCCCTGCACATAGTCGTAGGGGATCATGATCGCTTCAATCTGTACCCACTGGTAGTGCGCTTCGCCCCCCATGACCCAGGTTATCATCCCAATGCCGGCGAGCAGGCCGACGAAAATCGCCACAGCGGTCAGGATTGGGGCCATAACGATGGCGGCGATGACGCGGGGCATCACCAGGTACGACACCGGGCTGACACCGAAGCCGCGCAGCGCGTCGACCTGTTCGGTGACGCTCATGGTGCCGATTTCGGCGGTGATGGCGCAACCGACGCGGCCGGCCAGGACCAGGCCGATCAGTACCGGGCCGAAATGCCAGGTCAGCATCTTGGCCATGAACGCGCCAGCCCAACTGCCGACGCCCAGGGCCACCAGTTGGTTGTAGAGGGTATAGGCGAACACCGCGCCGGCGAAAACGCCGGTCGTCACGACGACGGAGAGGCTGCCCACGCCGATAAAGTAGAGCTGGGTGACGATCTCCCGGCGAAAGCGCAGGCCCCGCGTCGGGAGAAGATAGAGGCAGCGCAGGAACAGCAGGGTAATTTCCCCGACGCTGAGGATTGCCTCGAGCGTCCAGTTCCCGAGCGCGTAAACGACTCGCACCATAAAGGAATTTTCGCCAATCGGCCAGTAATACACGAAAAAAGAAGCGAGAACACACGACGCGATGCTACCACAAACCACGCGGCAATGCAATAAATATGACATCCGGTCGCGGTTGAGCCGTTTGCCGTGCACATGTGCATTTTATGTACACCCTCGTCCCGGGCGCTCTCGCGGAGCGGCTAACATCCACTCACAGACAAGGTTAGGCTCGCCCGCCACGCACCCGCCACCAGCCACGGCTGTGCAGAGTTTTTACACCGCCGGCCGCACGGCGCGGGAACGGTTCGCCTAACCGCAGAATAGCCAGTACACTAGAAAAGTGGCAGTCCGATTGTTTATGAGGAGACCGTTTCCGCCGTTTACCGCCAAAGGAGATAGCCATGCAAACCGGCAAGCAGGTTGTCGTGGATTCGCTGAACCACCGCCAGCCCTCGAGAGTGGCCCTCGATTTCGGAGCCACCACGTGTTCGGGCATCCATTGCAGTGTCGTGGCGGAACTGCGCAGCCACTACGGCCTGGACCAACACCCGGTCAAGGTCCACGAAGCCTATCAGATGCTCGGCCTTATCGAGGACGACCTGGTCGAGGCCATGGGCGTCGACACGGTGATGGCCCAGCCCCTTGCCAACCATTTCGGCGTTCCCCTGGTCGACGAATGGAAGGAATGGCGCACTCTCTGGGGCCAGGACGTCCTGATCCCCGCCGGGATGGAAATCGACGTCACGCCGGAAGGGGAGGCCCTCACCTATCCGCAGGGCGACCGGTCCGCCCCGGCGAGCGGGCGCATGCCGGCGTCGGGCTATTTCTTCGACACCATCATCCGCCAGGAGGAGTTCGACGAAGACGATCCCGACCCGCGCGACAACACGGAGGAGTTCACCCTGCTCACGGACGCGCAGGTCGCCGCCATCAAGGCCCACGCCGACGAGGTGAAGGGACTCGGTCGCGCCGTCGTCACCGCCCTCCCCAACACCAACATCGGCGACATCGCCGCCGTGCCGGCCGCGTTTTTGAAACGGCCCAAGGGCATCCGCGACATCGCCGAATGGTATATGTCCATCGTCGCCAGGCCGGAGTTCATGCACCAGGTGTTTTCCTACCAGACCGACATCGCGCTGGAGAATTTCAAGCGCGTCCTCGCCGCCGTCGGCCCCGACGCCTACGACGTTGTGTTTATCTGCGGCACCGACTTCGGCACCCAGATCAGCACCTTCTGTTCATTAGAGACGTTCCAGGAGGTCTATTCCCCCTATTACAAAAAACTGAACGGATGGATTCACGACAACACCAGCTGGAAGACGCTGAAACACAGTTGCGGCGCGGTCGAGAGCTTCTACAGTTCGTTCATCGATTCCGGCTTCGACATCATCAATCCCGTCCAGTGTTCCGCCGCCGGCATGGACCCGGAGCATCTGAAAAAGACCTACGGCGACCGCATCGTTTTCTGGGGCGGCGGCGTCGACACCCAGAAGACCCTGCCCTTCGGCACGCCCGAAGAAGTCCGCGCCGAAGTGCTGGAGCGCTGCCGCATCTTCTCGCCCGGCGGCGGCTTTGTCTTCAACGCCATCCACAACGTCCAGGCGCGCACCCCGACCGCCAACATGGTCGCGCTGCTGGACGCGGTAAAGGAATTCAATCAGGCCGGCACATAACGCGGCCCCCACAATGCGGTAAAACGCACGGTGCCAAAAATGCACCGTCCGACCGCCCCACTCGTCATCCCCGCAAACGCGGGAGTCCAGAGGATAGTGCATTGAAGGAACGGATTCATCTCCGTGCAGACGGTCACGCCCTGCTCTTATACCGTGTGGTAAACACAGTATTCCCGAAGCGAAAGGCAATCAATGAGTGCGACCACGGTGGAATATGCTGAAGTCCCGCTGCTCCGGCGTCTCCTGCAGCGCCGCGAGGCCGGCGTTCTCGGGGCGCTCGTCGTCCTGTTCCTGTTCATGACCTTCAAGTCGGAATATTTCCTCACCGAGAAGAACATCTTCAACGTGCTCAGGAACATGTCCACCATCACCATCATGGCCATAGGCATGACCATGATCATCGTTACGGGCGGCATCGACCTGTCCATCGGCGCGACCCTCGCGCTGACCTCGATGCTGACGGCGCGGCTGATGTTCCAGCCCGGCAACATCGGCGGCGGCACCACCTTCCTGACCGGCTTCTCGCCCTGGCTGGCCGTGCCGACGGGACTGCTCGCCGGGGTGGCGATCGGCCTCGCCATCGGGCTTATCATCACCAAGCTGGACGTCAATCCGTTCATCACCACCCTGGGCATGATGTCCATCGCCAGGGGCATGACCTACCTGACCGCCACCAGCATCAAGGGCGCGGTCGCGGCCAACATCCCTGTCCGCAACGCCTTTGTCCAGTACATCGGCATCGGGAAAATCGGCCCCGTCCCGGTCCAGGTCGTCATCATGCTCATCATGGTGGCGATTTTCAGCCTGTTCATCCACTATACCGTTCTCGGCCGCCAGGTCTATGCCGTCGGCTCCAACGCCGAGGCGGCGCGTTTGTCTGGCGTCAACGTCGATCTCGTCAAGATCTTCGTCTATACCCTCACCGGCTTCCTCTGCGCCCTGGCGGGGCTGATGAACGCCGGCCTGGTCGCCACCGCCGTCACCAACGCCGGCGTCGGCGCGGAGATGGACGTCATCGCCGCCGTCATCATCGGCGGCACCAGCCTGTCCGGGGGCGAAGGCACCATCGTCGGCGCGGTCATCGGCGCGGCGATCATGGCCGTCCTCAAGAACGCCTTCGTCCTCCTGCATCTGCCGATCTATCTGCAGACCGTTTCCATCGGCCTTGTCATCATCCTCGCCGTGGCCATAGACGGCTATCGCCGCCGCCGCGCCGCCGCGTAGGGATTCGTGCACCACGCTGTTCACTCCGGTAGAGAAAGGAAGACAATGAGACACGGTACACTCGCTGCGGTTCTGGCGCTCGTCCTCTGCGCCGGCGGCGTCCAGGCCCTGGACAAGGAGTTCAAACCGGGCCCGGCGTTCGATTCGGTCCTTGTCGCCCCGCCGGATCAGGGCAAGGTCAAGCCGATCCGCAAGGCCGACACGCCGGTGAAGATCGCCGTCATCGGCATGGAAAACAGCCCCCTTCTGGCTCCCGGTCAAGGAGGGCGCGCTCCAGGCGAAAAAGACCCTCGAACCGTTCAACTGCACCGTGGACTGGATTGTCCCCGCCGGGGATCAGCACACCGCCGATTTCTACGGCGTCACCATCGACGCCTGCGTGGCGCAGCATTACGACGCCATCGCCACCATCGCGGGCGATTCGGGCATTGTCGAATACATCAACAACGCGGTGGACTCGGGCATCCCCGTCGCCACCTTCAACGTCGAGACGACCACCCCCAACAAGCGCCTGTTCTTCGTCGGCGCGGACCTCTATCTCCAGGGCCGCACCGCGGGCGAGTATATGGCCAAATTGCTCGAAGGCAAACCGAACGCCAAGGTGGCGGTCCAGACCGGCTTCTTCTCGGTCGAAGGCCACGAGGAGCGCCGCCTCGGCTTTGAGGAAGCGCTGGCCGAAACGGCGCCGGGGGTCGAAATCGTCTCCCGCGTCGAGACCCTCGACCGCAACGACCTCGCCTACAGCCAGGCCCAGGACTTCCTCACCGCCCATCCCGACCTGAACGGCCTGTTCGTCGCCGCCAACGGCGCGGCCGGCAGCGCCCGCGCCTTCGAGGAGGCCGGGGTCGCCGGGAAGGTGAAGATCGTCTGCTACGATTTCATGGACGAGGTGATGGAGCACGTCGCCACCGGCGCCATCTCCGGCACCATCGGCCAGGGCCCGTTCTCGCAGGGCCACGATCCGGCCATGCGCCTGTTCAACTACATCGTCGCCGACGAAGTGCCGCCGGCGGCGCGGCTGTTCAACGAAATGCCCTTCGTCACCAAGGAAAACTACCAGGAATACTGGACGCCGCTCGGCGGCGAATAGACCGGCGTGCGCGGTGGACGCCCCCGTTCTTCAACCCGGTGAATTCGGGGGCGTCCGCGCCTCAATAAGGAACCCGCATGAGCGACACTTCCGTCCTTGAAATTAAGAAAGTCTCGAAACGCTTCGGCGGTTTGCGCGCCCTGAAGCAGGTCGACTTCCAGTTGAGGCGCGGCGAAGTCCATGCCCTGGTCGGCGAAAACGGCGCGGGCAAATCGACCCTGATGAAAATATTCGGCGGGGTCCACACCCGTGACGAAGGGAGCGTCCGCTTTCGCGGCCAGGAGGTGCATTTCCACAACCCCAACCAGTCGATGGACGCCGGCATCGCCATCATCTACCAGGAACTCTCCACCCTGCCGTCAATGACGATAATCGAAAACCTGTTCATGGGCCGGATGCCCACCCGCCGCGGCATCATCGACTGGAAGCGGCTGTACCACGATTCGCGCGCCGCCCTGGCGCTGGTGGGGCTTGAACGCATCGACCCGCGCACCACCATGGACAAGCTGTCCATCGCCCAGCGCCAGTTGATAGAAATCGCCAAGGCCCTGACCAAGGACGCGAGCGTCGTCGTCATGGACGAGCCGAACTCCTCGTTGTCGCCGATGGAGTCGGAGCGGCTGTTCGCGGTTATCGAGGATTTGAAGCACAAGGAAATTTCCGTCATCTACGTGTCGCACAAGCTGGACGAGGTCATCCGCGTCGCCGACCGCATCACCGTGCTCCGCGACGGCGAATACGTCGGCACCATCGACAAGGCGGACGCCACCGAGGACAAGCTTATCCAGATGATGGTCGGCCGCACGCTGAACCGCGACCACGTGCCGCGCACGCCCGGCGTCGACACGATTCTCGAGGTCCGCAACCTGAGCGGCAAAGGCTTCCGCGACGTGTCGTTCGATGTCCGCAAAGGCGAGATTCTCTGCTTCGCCGGGCTGATGGGCGCGGGCCGGTCGGAGGCATTGCGGTCAATCATCGGCGCGCCGCCGCCGCACCGGGGCGAGATCGTCTGGGAAGGCCGCCCGGTCCGGTTTTCCTCGCCGACCCAGGCCCTGAAGAACGGCATCGCCATGCTGCAGGAGGACCGCAAGCGCCTGTCCCTGTTCATGGGCCTCCCCATCGCCTTCAACATCCAGTTGGGCGCGCTGCCGTCGTTCACGCGCGGCGGCGTCATCGATTATGCCGCCGCGACGTCGATGGTGACCGACTATGTCCGCAAGCTGGACATCAAGCTGGCGTCGATATGGCATCCGGTGCGGAGCCTTTCCGGCGGCAACCAGCAGAAGACCATCCTCGCCCGCTGGCTGGCGGTGCATCCGAAAATGCTCATTCTCGATGAACCGACCCACGGCGTCGATGTCGGCGCGAAGGCGGAAATCTACAGGCTTATCCGCTCGCTCGCGGACGAGGGCATGGCTATCGTGCTCATCTCTTCGGAACTGCCCGAGGTATTGGCGATGGCGGATCGGGTGGCGGTGATGCACGAGGGAACGGTGGAAGCGGTGTTATCCCGCGCCGACGGCATGTCGGAGGAATCCATCATGCGCTACGCCTCCGGCGCAGCCCGGCGCGGCGAAGCAGTCTAATGATATGCACAATTCATAATTCATAATTCACAATTCACAATGACCGACCAATTACACTGCATCAGGTATAATTGTGCATTAATCCATTATATAATAATTATTAATTGTGAATTGTGAATTGTGAATTGTGAATTGTGAATTATGAATTGTCACCCAACCCCGTCACCCCCGCGAACGCGGGGGCCCAGCGGGCAGATCAAAAGAGGAACGGTGGTACATACCCGAATACCGCATCCGCCTATTGCTCTTCCGACACCGGCGGCAACGACTCCGTCGTTGTCTCCGACGCGACAGCCGCCGGCGCGACAACCGGCGCGACAGCCGCGGCCCGCTCCGTCCTGGCCCGGTGGTTCCGGTATGCCAGCCACCCCAGCACCGCCGCCGCGCCCACCGCCACCGCCAGCAAGAAGACGTTCCGACGCAGCCGCTTCACCCGCACCTCCTGGTCGCACTCGCTCCGCACGCTGTTGGGCGGCATGGCGGCGGTGGAACTGAGCCGCTTGGCAATGGCGTAACTCAGTTTGACCCTGCCGTTGATGGCCCACCCCGACGCCTCCAGGAGCGGCCCCAGGGTCCGCTGCCGCAGCTTCAGCCACGCCATAAGGACGGACGGGCCGGAGACGATGAGGAACGCCGCCAGGATCACCAGCGGCGCCTGCCACCAGTCCATCGAAAGGAATGCGTTGAAGATGCTGCCGACCGCGGTGCCTATCGCGCCCAGCGCCAGGCCGACCGCCGCGAACATGCCGACGTTGCGGGTGATGTCGAACTTGGGGGCCGTACCGGCCGACACCTGCGTGCCGACTTCGCCCAGCTTTTTACCCGCGTTGGCGATGAGGTCGGCCTGCTTGTCGTTCGCGTACTTGCTCAGTTGGTCGGTGATGAGGGACCCCAGCTTTTTGTAGGGCGACCACACCGCCTGCCAGACGTTTATGGGGTTCGACACCACCTTGACGACGCGCGCGTCCCAATCGTCGCCGTTGTTGTCGACATAGACGCCGTTCCGGTTGGGGACGAGCAGGTCGGACTCGCCCGCCGTCACCGCCGCGACGATGTTCATCTTCTTTTCCGGTTCGGACTCGCCCGGTTTGCGGCCCCTGGTGCATTCGCAATAGAGGAGGAACATCTGGCTCGCGCCCGCCATGGCGGCGTGGGCCTCGACGCCGCCCGACGGCATGCACAGGTGGCAGGCGCGGCCGTCGATGAACAGGGTGCCCGACTGGAAGGCAGCCTTGCGTCCGGGCGTGTAGAAGTCGCGGAAATTGACGAAGTTGTTCAGCAGCCGGTGCAGGTGGCGGTAATAGAGGACCAGCCGCTCCATGTCGGCGATGTCGGTGGAGGCGGCCGGGCCGTCGGCGTCGTGGCGCGCGAGCACGGCGAAGCGGTCGGCGAGGCCGCTCGAGAGGATGGCGGCGATGCGTTCTTCGCCCAGGAGATCGACGGTCTTTTTCGGCGGCACCGTGACGCCAGGCGCTGCCACCGGCGCGGGCTTGGCCGCCACCGCCTTCGAGAACGGCGCAATCGCCTCCTGCACCTTCAGCCAGTCGTCGCGGGACAGGACTTCCGGGCTGGCCAGGAGCGGCTTCACCATGGCGGCGAGGCGCTCGACCTTGATGCGCCACGCCGGGTTCAGGCCGTGGGCGAGATCGAGGGGCTTGTCCGGCCCGGCCTTGGCGAGGGGCAGTTCGGCCAGGGCGGCGTGTTCGAGCAGGCCGGTGGCGTCGGTGAGGGCGCGGTCCTCGAGGTTGAGGGCGTCCTGGGCCGACGGGGCGTAGGCCACCAGTTCGCAGCGCATGAAATAATCGTCAATCTTGTCCTTGAGATCGCGGACGAGTTCCCACAGTTCCGGGGCCGATTTCCCCAGCGGCGTTTCGGTCCTGGCGACGCCGGCGTTCCACTCGCTCCAGGCGGCCAGGCTGTGCATAAACGCCTGGACGATCGGCTCGTTGACCCCGACCTCGCCGCCGACGTCCTCCACCCCGCCCGAGACGTCGATGACGTCGCGGATAAAGGCGCGCATGTCGTCGTCGAGGCAGTCGAGCGGCGGCAGGATGCCGTCGCCGTTGAACATCTGTTCCGACGCGTGCGCCGCGGCCTGGGTCACGTCGTCCTGGCCGATGGCGTCGGCGTCCGCCTTGCCCAGGGTGGCGAGGATGGCCTTGGCGGTGGCGACGAGCCGTTTGCCGCGTTCGCTTTCGGCCTCGAGCGCGTCCAGCGGCAGGGCGTGTCCCGGATGGAGGATATCGCCCGGGCTGCGGAGCCGCGCGCACAGCCACTCCGCCGCCTCGATTACTTCGGGAATGCGGATGCGGCCGTCCCGGTCGATGTCGATGAGGGCGAGGGTGCGGGGGTCGAACTCCAGCCCCCGCGCCGGGCAACTGAGCGCGACCCATAATTTCGGATCCAGTTCCCGCAGGCGGCAGATATCCTCGCCGCTGCGGAATTCCACCTGATCCAGCCCGCCCATGCGGTGGAACAGCCATGTGAAGTCCGATTTGCCTGCCATAGAACCTCGTTTCCAATGCATAATTCACAATGCACAATTCACAATGAGTACCGCGCCAGCGCACAATAATTGTGCATTGTGAATTATGAATTATAAAAGGTATTCGTGCAGATCCGAACGAATGATCGCGTCGATCTCCCCGCGCGAAGCCGCCGGCGTGCGGGTGAACATGAATCCCCACACCGGCGCGTCCGGCCCCAGCACCCTAGTCTGCAACACCTCGGTAAAATTCGCCGCCGCCTTTTTCCACGCAAAACCGCTCGCACTGCCCGCCGATTGCTTGTCGAAAATGACGAGGGAGTAAAGGTTCCCCTCCTTCTCTTTCAGGACCGCGTCCCAGTCGGGCCGCCGGTTCTCGAGATACAGGCCATAGGTGTGGAAGCCGTAGGCGAACAGCGCCAGGTCGGTGGTGCACCAGCCGGCGAACCGGAGCGGGTTGAACTCGATGGGGATGATGCCCTTTTCCGACAGCCGCAATTCGAGGTGGAGGGGAAAATTGCGGATGCCCAGGCGTTCGCCGACGCGGTTCAGGTAGTCGGTGAATTCGCCCGCGCGCTCCCGGATGATTTCGGGCGAGGTGTAGTAGAGCCGGTCGCTCACGTCCGCCGTCGACGAAAATTCGTGGCGGAGGATGTTGACGACGACCGCCTCGCCGTGTTCATCGTAATAGGCGTCGACGGCGTATTCGTCGCCGCCGATGAATTCCTCGATGAGAAAGCGGGTGTTGTCGACCACCCAGGCGGCGAAGTCGTTCCGCCAGTTCGTGCGCAGCGACGCGATTGATGCCACGGCGGCGCGCCAGTCCTCCGGCGTCTCGACGATATGCACGCCGACGCTGAAAAATCCCACCGCCGGCTTCAGCACCACCGGCAGACAGAGGTCGTCCGCGTCGAGAGAGGCGAGATCGTCCGCGTCGACGACGCGGAAGCGGTAGTCCGGATACAGCGGCGCGAGGCTTTCCCGCAGGGCCGCCTTGTCTTTCATCAGGGCGATGGCGCGGCGGAGGTCCGGGTTTGTGGCGTGGCCAAGGACCCAGCCGAGCGAATTTTCCGACGTGGTGTAGAGGCGCGCGCCCGCGTTCAATCGGTCGGCGAACGCTGTTTCGGACAGGAGGTTTATTTCGTTGCAACCACTCGCTGCCCGCGCGGCGTCGTTGTCCAGTATCGGGGTGGCGGCGGCGTAGGCGACGATTTCGGGCGAGGCGTAGGAGGAATCGAGAATAATCATGGCTGCCTTTGTCAGTATTATGGGAACACGCGCCCCATCATGGTA
>JAJQBO010000232.1 GCA_021203245.1 Planctomycetaceae bacterium | reverse complement strand
AATTGAACTGTGCACTTACTATCTTCAATCGTTTGATAACGGGATAGACTCTAATCGAAAACCATAAAAAAAGGGATGACGATGAAAAAGGTGTTCTTCCTGGCAGCAATGCTCCTGGCCGCGTGTCCGGCCGTCATGGCCGAGGACCACAACCCCGACCTGGTCCCGAACCGCCTTTCCTTCGCCAAGGCGGGGGAATGGGCGAGCTATACGCTCGCGAACGGGTATACGCAAAAGTTGACCGTGGTGAGTCGTGACGGCGATCCCTACGGTGAACAGGTGACCATCAAGGTCGAGAACATCTACGACGGCGAGGTGGTGGAGACGCGCGAGATTTCCCAGGACGCGGGCGAGCCGTTTACCGCGCCCCAGGTCCCGTACGATCAAGGCATCACCGTCAACCTGCGGCAGGAAGCGGTGCCGTTTGAAGGCAGACAGTTGGCGGTCAGCGTGGTGGAGATATTACACTATGACGAAGATCCGGAAGCGGTGACGCGGGAAGAGTATTGGATCAGCTCCGACATTCCCGTCTTCGGCATTCTCCGCAAGATCGAGAACGGCGAGGTGGAATGGGAACTGGCGGATTACGGCGAGAAGTAACCGGTATCCGCCATGCGTCACACAGCGCGGGAAGGTTTCGGGCCTTCCCGCTTTTTTATGGAACCAGCGGCGACTCCGGTGTCCACCAACGGTGAGCAGGTCATGATTGTGGTGATGCGCAATGGGAATACGACCACACACAAACAACCGCCCGGACCGGATCCGGGCGGCTCTTTTACTCCGAATAATATGGACCGCTTGGCCCCGAATGGGGGAGTGACGCCTGTCCCGGGACGAAGGAGGGAGCCCCGGCCACGAGCCGTTAGGGAAAAGCGTTGGGTATCGAAGACAAGCAGTCCATATTGTAAAAGATGTTGGTACGGCTGATCCATACCTTCCTTAGCCCGGCTGGTAGGTGGCGGCGCATTTCTCCGACTCCCATACCGTGACTTCGTGAATGCGCACGCCTTCGGGCATCTTGACGTCAAGACGTTCGCACAGGTGCATGGCCAGGTTTTCGGACGTCGGGTTGATGCGGTCGAACGGGGCTGTTTCGTTCAGGAACTTGTGATCGAGTTCCTCGAGCGTGTCGCGGAGCAGCTTTTTGAGATCGCCGAAGTCCATCAGCATCCCGAGCGGGTTCAACCGCTCGCCCCGCACCCGCACCCGGACCAGCCAGTTGTGGCCGTGCAGGTTCTCGCACTTTCCCTTGTATTCGCGCAACTGGTGCGCCGAGGCGAAATCGCCTTCAACCTGTAAATAGTACATCGTTCGGCTAGTCCTTCACGGCGGCCTGGGGGTCCACGATGGAACGCACCTGCACGCCGAAGCATTGGTTGATGATGACCGCCTCCGCCGTGGCGATGCGGACGCGGCCGGCCAGGACGTCGAGGTTTTCGCCCGACATCTTGCGGAATTCGATGATCGTGCCCGGAGTCATTTCCTGGATAAGCTCCATGCGCATCTTTTTCGTCGCGATGGTGACCACCACCGGCAACTTGATTTTCATGGCAATGGCGAGGTTGTTCGGGTCGACGCCCAAACGCTGGGCCGCAGCCGCGCGTTCCTCGTCTTCCTTGCCGGCGTCGACGTCGGGCGGCACGCCGATGACCGAACGCGACAGCAGGAGATTAAGGACAAACGGCGGCCTTCCCTTGATGGTTGTCTTGACCTTGGCGCAGAGATAGTCGCCGCCGCCCAATTCGTCGCCCGGCGCGGTCGTGGTGAAGTCGACCACTTTCGACGGGCCGAGCGCGGTCTTGATGGTGCCGCCCATTTCGCCCCGGGCCTGTTGCGCGCCCTGGCCGAAAAAGCTGTTGACCGCTTCGCCGTAGGCGTCCATCCCGTCGGCGTCGAGTTGCGTCGTCTCCGGGTTCGGGTCGCCGCCGAGCATCAGAGCCATCATGTAGGCGACGACTTCCTTCGCCCCCGACGTCGGCACCAGCAGATAGACTTTCCCTGCATTGTCGCCGGTCCAGTCGACCGGCGTGACCACCGCCTCGCCGATCTCGCCCGGTTTGACCACTTCGGCGGGGATGCCGTAGTCGGTGGTGGTGATGGTATAAGCCACATCCTTCCCGATCAGCGTCGACCAGCCGGCCGCGCCGCCTTCCATCACCGCCTTGGCGAGGCGGCCGCCCTTTTCGGCGACTTCGGGATTCATGAGTCCGACTGACATACGTTCCCCGTGCGGTCCGGTGCGTCTCCGTTACCGTCCACCCTGCCCGGACGGCAGGTATTGACCGATCATGCGCTGGCCCTCGCGGACCGTCCCCTCGGCGTTGTCGTAGAGTTCACGCCCTCTGTCCGTCAGCCTGCGGCCCTCCTCTTCCACCACCATAGGGAGGGAGAACAGGGCGCGCCACAACTGCTGCCGGTAGTGCGGCACATCGGGGTTCGGCCCGACAATGCGGTATACCTGAGTCCCGACCGGCGACGGCAGAAACACCGACTGGATCGCGACCTCGCCGTAATTGCGCAAAATGCAGTACACCGCGACATACAGGCACAGCAGCAAAAAGCGCGGCCTGAACAGGATAAACGGTTTCTTACGCTCGGCGGCCATAGGAGTCTCTACAATTCGTCGTCAATGGCCGTCTCGGTATGGACCCGGACAGCCTTGTAATGGCGGTGCTGGCCCGGATATACCCAGAATTTCGGCCGGTTGGCAATGGTCATCATCAGCGGCTCGGACACGTCCTTTTTCGTCAGGATAAGATCTCCCGGGCGCATCCGCAACAGGTCCCGCATCTTGATGTGGGTCTTGGCGATATAGACGATGGACTCCAGCGGCGCGGTCTTGACGCCTTCGTTCAGCTTAGCGTTTTCCAAGGCCGCGTCGGAGGTGCGGCGGGTTTGGAACCAGGTCTGGATGGTGGAGAAATCGCCGATCTTCGGTTCGATAACCGGAAAGGGAATGCACAGGTTAAGCATCCCGGATGAATCGCCCATGCGGATTTCGAAACAGACCAGGATTACCACTTCGTTCGGCGGCACGATCTGCATGAGCATGGGGTTCGACTCGCGGCCGCTGACCATGAAATCAATGTCCATGATCGGCTTCCAGCAGTCGCGGAGAAAGGTGAGCGTTTCGGTCGTGACGTGGCTGATAAGCCGCCACTCGATGTCCGACATTTCCCGGTCGGGAATGTGCGGTTCGCCATGGCCGCCGCCGAGAAGCTTGTCGAGGATGGGAAAGACGATGGAGGGGTTGATCTCCAGCACCATCGAGCCGTCCAGCGGGTCGCACTTCAGCAGGTTGAAACAGGTCGGGTTCGGCAGGCTCATCAGGAATTCCTGATAGGTGAGCTGCTCGACCGAGGCCATCTTGACTTCGACGATGGTCCGCAGGTACGCGGAAAGGCTGGCGCCGAGTTTCCGCGCCAGCACTTCGTGCATCATTTCAATGGAACGGATCTGGTCGGTGGAGACGCGTTCCGGCCGCTTGAAATCGTAGATCTGGACGTCTTCCGGCAGCTCCGGCTCGGCGCTCGAACTGGCAGCGAGTTCCATGCCGCCGGCGATATCGACGGCGCCGGAATCGACGGCATTCAGCAGGGCATCGACTTCGCTTTGTGAAAGAACGTCGGGCATGGTTCGGTTGCGTCTCCGTCACGCGCGGCACCTCTGTGCCGCGACCTCGTTATTCCTGGGGCAGGAAATCGTTGATGGCGCCGAAGCGGAGGACCTCGCGCACCGCTTCCTCAACCGCCTCGGGCACGCCTTCCTGCAATTCCATAATGCGCCGTTTGGTCATGGCTTCCTGCCGGGTCAATTCCAGAATCCTGGAGCGGGCCGCGGCCACGCGCGCCTCGCACTGCGCCGCCTTTTCAGCCTCGGGCAGATAGCCAAGGAGAAATATGGCTACAGCTCCGCACAAGAGCAGGGTTGCCAGGAGTGCGGAGTACAGCCAGGACGGAGAATCGTCATCCATAGTCGCGTTCCATCCTACCAAGTGACAGGGGCCATCAATAATTATCGGTCCAAACAGCCTTTACCTTCAGACATTATAGGGAGGGGGTCGTTTTTCCACCCACCGCGCCGGCTGTACAGGTGATTTGCCCTAAAGACGGTCCATCCTT
The DNA here is from genome assembly GCA_021203245.1 of Planctomycetaceae bacterium. Lineage (GTDB taxonomy): Bacteria > Planctomycetota > SZUA-567 > SZUA-567 > SZUA-567 > JAJBSZ01. Next base: position 8,020 of record JAJQBO010000232.1, on the reverse strand, counting down.
TCAAGCGAGTTTAGATTTGTGCGTGCACCTTCATCCTGGGTAAACGGCGGAGCAGGACGCGTGGCGTCCTGCTCCGGGTGGTGCCACTGTCAGTTGAAAACGCCCCACACTCCCATCCGTCACCCTGGCGCATAAACATCCAGCCAGAGGGGGCGAATCGGGACTAAAGCATTTTAAGAAATTCTGCGAACAAAGGAGTTGGGCGCTGAAAGGAGCGTAAGCTTGATTTCGCCGGCGGTCTGGCGAAAGCACGCGAAAGCGACTGGAAGCGACCAACGACTATTGTTCACGAAAATTCTTAAAATGGCTTAGCAGCTTTGCGCCCCGTATAACCGGTACGTCTGGCCCGGCCCTTGCTCGGCCAGCCGGCGCAGGCGGAGCATCGCCAGGGCAGCCGTCGCCTTGCCGGCGTCGAGGCCGCAGGCTGCGGTCAGATCGTCCACCACCATCCATTCCGGCGTCAAACAGGCCAGCACCGCCCGCTCGTTGTCGCCCAGATCGGGCGACGGTTTTCGGAGCGGCACGGCGGCCGTGACCGGGCGGGACGGCGGCTTGTCCCGCTGCTGCGTTTCGCGCACTTCCTGACGCGCCGCATTCAGACTCGCTTCGACAACCTTGGGCGATACGGATCGCGCCGGCTTTTTCCGGGGCGGCGGCGACATATCCTCCGGTTCGTCGCGAAGCTGGGGGTTGAGTTCGCGGAAAATGTCGTCGACCCCAAGCACCATCACCGCGCCGTCGCGGATCAGGCGGTTGCAGCCTTCGGAGCGGGCGTCGTCCATGCGGCCGGGGACCGCGAAGACGGTTCTGCCGATATCGTTCGCCAGCCTCGCCGTGATCAGGGACCCCGACCGCAGCGGCGCTTCCACCACCAGCAGCCCCAAAGACATGCCGGCGATGATGCGGTTGCGGACCGGAAAGGTGTCGCGGGACGGCGGCGTCGCCATCGAAAACTCGGTAATCACTGCGCCGGAACGGGTCATCTCCAGCGCCAGGTCGCGGTTTTCCTCGGGATACATATGATCAAAACCGCACCCAAGCACGCCGATGGTGCGGCCGCCGGCCTGCAACGCTCCCGTGTGGGCAAAGGTATCGACCCCCCGCGCCAGCCCGCTGACGATCGTAAACCCGCCCCGCGCCAGGGCCGCCGACAGGGACAGGGCGTTCTCCTTGCCGTAGCGGCTGTAGTGACGCGTGCCGACAATGCCCACCGCCACCCCATCCTCGGGAATCAGCCTGCCGCGGACATACAACACCACCGGCGGGTCGAACATGTGCCGGAGCGGGGCCGGGTACCCGGCGTCGTCGTAGGGAATAATTTCGACCCCTGCCCGAACCGCCTTGTCCATTTCGTCGCGGGGGTCGAACTGCCCGGCCCGGGCGATTCGGCCGGCCAGCGCGGGGCTGACCCCCTTGACGGCGCGCAGGTCCGATTCCGACGCGCCGAGGACGCGGTCGGCGTCGCCGAAATGATGGAGGAGCCGCCAGATGATGGCGTTGCCGACCCCCTGGACGGTGCGCAGGCGGATCAGGTTTTCCGTCAACTCCGGCATCAGATCTCCAGAACCTCGCCGCCGCGAAGGGCCACGACCCCGGGCGGCACCGGGCTGAGGAGGGCGGGCAGGAACGTGCCGGCCCGGTGCTGGTCGATCTCCTCGTCGGTCATATGGATGAGGAGCCACTTGCGGGGATTCAGTTTACGGACAAATTCGCCCGCGCCCGACCCGGCCCAAGGGCACAGGAGGAGCAGGTCAATCGTCCCGAGCGCAGGGATGTCCAGCGGCTGGGTGCGTTCGTTGTCGGCGTCATGGAAGATGCGCACGCCGCCCATCTCGATCAGATAGCTGTTATGTCCCTGCCCGTGGTAGGTCCGGAACGCCGTGATGACGATATCCCCTATCTGGGTGCGGTACGTGGCCGGCGGCTGTTGCCGTTCCGGTGCTTCGAGGGTGACGAGCCGCTCGGCCGGCAGGTGCTTCGCCATGACATGGATAACCTTGGCCGGGCCGGCGACAACCGCCCCCGAGGCGAGAGCGGCGTCGCGCGTTTCCTCAGGGTGGAGGTGGTCGTAATGGTTGTGGGTGACGAGGATGACATCGGCCTTTTCAGCGTCCTGACCTCGGAGGCTGGGCCGTCCGCCGACATCGGGGACGGGATGGAAGAACGAGTCGATATAGATGCTGCCGCCGCTGGTATGCAGAAAGACGCCGGCGTTGCCTGTGGCGATAATTTTACATGGCATGATGTGCTCCCGCTTTTTCCACGATGAATTCCCCTCGCCTGTGTGGTGTCGGTATTTTTGGACGGTCATTGGAGATACGAACATCAGGCTGTGGATACCGCCCCTGTAGACTATATCGAGAAAGGGGGGAAATCAAACACAATTTTCCTTCCAGAAACACTGGAATATTGCCGATAAATACTCTATCATCTTCAAGTGGACATCGACGACGCGGCGTGTCGCGGGTCCGGACACTGGCCCCGACCACAGGAGGTTTGCAGAATGATCGTCAAAACCAGCCGTTTCGGAGACAAGGAAGTGCCGGATGAGGCGCTTCTGACTTTTCCGGAAGGGGTGATTGGCTTCAAGGACGCCAAGCGCTTCGTCATGTTCGAGTGCTCCGACGACGGCATGTTCAAATGGCTGCAAAGCTGCGACAAGCCCGACCTCGCCTTTGTCATCTGCGAGGCCACGGTGGTGGTGTCCAACTATCAAATCCTTATCGGGGAAAAGGAACGGCAGATTCTCAAGCTCAAGCGCCCCGAAGACGCCGTGGTCTGCCTTATCCTCGTCATCCCGAAAGACCCGATGGAGGCCACCGCCAACCTGCTGGGCCCGCTCGTCATGAATACCGAAACGCGGCTCGGCATGCAGATCGTCGTGGTCAATCCTCAATATACCACCAGGTATCGCCTGTTCAAGGACCCCAACGAGCCCAAACAGGACGAAGGGGTGAGCGGTTCTACCGACAACGCCGGCCCGGATAACGACGGCATGGACAAGGAGTCCGCTCATGCTGGTGCTTAGTCGTCGCAAGGACGAGACGATCATGATTGGCGATTCGGTGGAAATCACCGTCGTCGACGTCAGGGGCGATACGGTCCGCCTGGGCATCACCGCCCCCCGCAGCGTCTCGGTCCACCGCAAGGAAATCTACGACGCAATCCAGGCGGAAAACATCGCGGCTGCGCAGGAAGCCCCGCCCGACACCGCCTCGGTCGGCGGACTCGGCGACCTCCTCAAGGCCGGCGGCGCCGGCGGGCTAAAGCCGTCCTCCCTGTCCAAGCTGACCGGAGGCGGCACCCTCGGCGACGATCCCAAGGCCCCGCCCCGGAGCATCACCAAGTTTTCCCAGCGGGAAGGCCCGCCCAAACGCAATCAATAACCCACACGCCGCCTTCCCGCAGGGCGGCGTTTTTTTGTCGGTCAAACCGTCGGGACATGGTTACACGAGAAGCAGCACCAACCGTATGGGGGACGCGTCATGGCAACCTTTAATTTCGACGTGGCGATTGTCGGCGGCGGCGTTATCGGCCTGTCGATACTGCACAAGGCGGCGCGAAGCCGTTTCAACGTGGTCCTGCTCGAGCGGCACCCGGCCCTGGGCCGGGAAACCTCGTCCAGAAACAGCGAAGTTGTCCACGGCGGCATGTACTATCCCCCCAATTCCCTGAAGGCGCAGCTCTCCGTCGCCGGGCGGCGGGCGCTCTACGGCTTTGCCCGGAAGTGTAAATTTCCGCTGCTGCGGATCGGCAAGATCATTGTCGCCACCAACGAGGACGAAGCCGCCAAGCTGGAAGCCATCCACGCCGTCGGCCGTGAAAACGATGTCGAGGATCTCCGCCTCCTCACGGGCGAGGAGGTGGCGGGCCTCGCCCCCGGCGTCAAGGCGGTCGCCGGGCTGCATTCGCCAAACACCGGCGTCCTGAACGCCCACATGTATATGGACGCACTGGCCAAAACCGCCGAAGCCGACGGCGGCCTGATCGTGCTGGGCGCTGCGGTGGACGGTTTGGCCAGGCGCGCGGACGGCGATTGGGAAATTCATTACCGGGATGCCGAAGGGCCGTCCCTGCTGCACAGCCGGGTGGTGGTGAACGCCGCCGGCCTGGGCGCGCAAAAGGTGATGGCGATGGCCGACATCAACCCGGCCACAAACGACCTCCGGCTCTACCCCTGCAAGGGCAGCTATTTCTCCGTCGGCGGCGAATCGCGGGCGCGGATCAAATCGCTCGTCTATCCTGCGCCCGAGGCCAACCTCGCCGGGCTCGGCATCCACACCATTGTCGATTTCGCCGGCGGCGTGAAATTGGGGCCGAATGTGGAATACGTCGCCGAGGCGGATGAGTACGATTATTCCGTCGACCCGGGTCTGCGGCGGGAGTTTTTCATCAGCGCCCTGCGGTACCTGCCGTTTCTCCGGGAAGACGACATCCAGCCGGACATGGCGGGAATACGGCCGAAGCTGTCCGGCCCGGGCCAGCCCGCCCGCGACTTCTACATCGCCCACGAAGCCGAGCGCGGCTGCGGCGGGTTCATCAACCTTGCCGGCATCGAATCGCCCGGATTGACCGCGAGTTTGGCCATAGGGGACATGGTGTGCGATATGATCGCGTCGTTGGTGTGAAGGATGCCGCGGGCTTCTCACCGCGTCTCACTTCTCCCCAAACATCGCTTTCCGCCGCAGGATATGGTGGTAATGCTGGGCAAAGCGGTGCGACTCGTCGCGGACATGCATGAGCAGCTTCAGACCGGCGTTCCGTTTCGACATGGGGAGCGGCTCGTGGCGGCCGGCGAGGAACGGCGTTTCCTCCTGCTTTGCCAGGCTGAGGAGCGCCTTCGGCTTGGCGCCGACCTCCTGCATCGCCCGCGCCGCCGCGCCAAGCTGGCCCTTGCCGCCGTCAATGAGGACGATATCCGGAAGCGGCGTCCCTTCCTCCACCATCCTGCCGTAGCGGCGGCGCACCACTTCGGCGATGGAGGCGAAGTCGTCCTGGCCGTCGACCGTCTTGATGCGGTAGCGGCGGTAGCCGTCCTTGAACGGCACGCCGTCGAGGAAATTCACCAAACTTCCCACCACCTCCTTCCCCATGAGGTTGGCGATATCGATGCCTTCGATGCGGCGCGGCATCTCGTCCAGACCCAACACCTCCTGCAACGCCTTGAGGCCCTTGTCCGGTTCTGTCTGCGGATTCAGGGGCGCGAGGGATTCGTCGATGCCGGGGTGTTCGTTCAGGGTCATCAGTGAATCGACGAGATCGCGCAGGCTTGCCGCGTCTTCAAAACGGAGTTCCGCCGCCGCCGTTTCCATTTCCTTGCGCAGATCGTCGATAAGATCCTTTTTGCCACCGGAAAGGAAACGGCACAGACCGGAGACGCGCTTGCGGTACTCCTCCTTCGTCACCCTGCCGGTGCAGACGCCGGCGCAGCGGTGCAGGTGGTAATTGAGGCAGCCGCGCTGGCGGAAGTGGCGCGGGTTGTCGGCGTCCATCTGGCGCTGGCAGGAGCGGAAACGGAAAATGCGCTGCAACGCCGCCAGCGCGCCCTTGATGTCGCCTGCGCCGACAAACGGCCCGTAGTACCGGCTCTCCGGATTCTCGCGCCGCCAGGCGGTGCGGACGCGGGGGAAATCCTCGCCCCAGGTGACCTCGATAAAGGGATAGGCGTCGCCGTCCTTCAGGAGGACGTTGTAGCGGGGGTTGAAATCCTTGATCAAGCGGCTTTCGAGCAGGAACGCTTCCAACTCGGAATCGGTCTCGACATATTCGAAATCGACGATGTTCTCGACCAGCGCCAAATCCTTGCTGTGGCGCTCCCGCTTTTGGAAATAGCTGGAGACGCGGCGGCGCAGGTTTTTGGCCTTGCCCACATAGATCTCGCGCCCTTCGGCGTCGCGCATGATATAGACGCCCGGGCCTTCGGAAAGCTGCCGGGCTTTTTCGAGTAATTTTTGACTGGTGTCCATAGTTGTTACCTGTGCGACTGCATGTCGTTGCCTCCGCGCGTGTGCGGACGCGTCTCGCGCTTTGTAAAGTATGACTGGTTCCTGACTGCGTTTTACGGTTATTATTGGAATAACCGAAAAGCGCAGAGAGAAGTTCCCATTCAATCTAAAACGCTCAAGCCATCATACCCGGGCGGCGGGATGAAAACAAGGCCGGCCGCACACCACCCGGAAAGCGCGGAGTCAAAAATATCGGCAGGCTCTATTGGGTCCGCAAATTTTTCGCCATCCGGATCGGCAGCGTCCATAGACGCATTTTTGCGCAGCAACTCCATATATTTAATTACGTTACGCAAAAACTTGCCAGACCATTTAATCGAGATATAAATATAGATATATCCTTCCTGATTTTATTTGAAACCACCGGGAACATCGAATACAATACTACGATTACAAAATTTTTACGATGGCGTAAAACTATCCCGAATCGCTTCGCCCGCCGCCAACTCCTGACGCGGGCGCGGTTTGCGTAACGGGCTGCATTTCTCAGACGTAAGACGTTACCACGATTACCTTTTGGCAGTTCCGCTTGTCCGGCATACAGCACAAGGAGCCTCGCATGGATTGGAAAACTATCTACAAAGAACGCCTCACCACGGCCGCCGAAGCGGTCAAGAAGATCAAGTCCGGCGACCGGGTCGCGCTGCAGCACGCGGTCGGCGAGCCTGTCCACATCATCGACGCCATGATCGCCAACCGCGAGGCCTACCGAAACGTCGAAATCACCCACATGGTGTCCATGGGCAAGTCGGAATATGCCCAGCCCGGCATGGAACCGTACTTCTGGCATAATGCGCTGTTCGTCGGCGGCACCACCCGCAACACCATCAAGGCCGGACACGGCGACCTCACCCCCTGCTATTTCTCGCAAATTCCCAACCTGTTCAAGCGCACCATGCCCCTCGACGTCACCATCATCCACGTGTCGCCCCCGGATGAACACGGCTATTGCTCCTGCGGCGTCTCCATCGACTATTCCAAGGTCTCAGTCGACTACGCCAAGGTGGTCATCGCCCAGGTCAACAAGTGCATGCCCCGCACCCTCGGCGACACCTTTGTCCACGTCTCGAAGATGACGGACATTGTCGAGCACGACGCCCCGCTGATCGAACTGCCCCCGCCGAAGATCACCGACGTGGAAAAAGCCATCGGCGAAAACTGCGCCAAGCTGATAAAGGACGGCGATTGTTTGCAGCTCGGCATCGGCGCGATTCCGGACGCGGTCCTCCTCTTCCTGAAGGACAAGAAGGACCTCGGCATCCACTCCGAGATGTTCTCCGACGGCGTGGTGGAACTGGTCGAAGCCGGCGTCATCAACAACAAACGGAAAAACTTCCACCCCAACGTCTCTATCGCGAACTTCCTGATGGGCACCAAGCGCCTCTACGACTATGCCAACAACAACCCGGCCGTCAACATGTACCCCGCCACCTACGTGAACGACCCGTATATCGTCGGCAAGAACGACAATCTCGTCTCGATCAACTCCTGCGTCCAGGTCGATCTGCTCGGCCAGGTCTGCTCGGAATCGGTCGGCACGACGCAGATCAGCGCGGTGGGCGGCCAGGTCGATTTTATTCGCGGCGCGGCCCTGTCGAAGGGTGGGCGCTCCATCATCGCCATGTCCTCGACCGCCTCGGGCGGCAAGATTTCGAAAATCGTCCCCTTCCTCGATCAGGGCGCGGTGGTTACGACCAACCGCTACGACGTCGAATACGTCATCACCGAGCAGGGCATCGCCAACCTCAAGTACCGCACGGTCCGCGACCGCGCCCGCATGCTTATCGACATCGCCCACCCCAACTTCCGGGACGAACTGAAGGAAGCGTTCGAAAAGCGCTTCAACTGCAAGTACACCGGCGGCGTGTCCGTCTATATGGGTAGCTGGACCGAATAACAGAACACAGGCACTGATATCTTTGTGTATTCCCTGGAGACAATAATGGATTTCGAACTGAGCAAAGAACACACGATGGCGCGGCAGTTGTTCCGTTCCTTCGCCGAGACGGAAGTGA
>JAJQBO010000188.1 GCA_021203245.1 Planctomycetaceae bacterium | reverse complement strand
TTCTGCTGGGTGGGGTATTCGAGTTTGACATTGAGGTCGCCACGGTCGACGTCGGCAAAATCAAGGCGGTGGACGGCAGTCCGTCGGAAGGCACCTTCCTCGCCAACTGCTTTGTCAATTTCGTCCACAAGACCGAGCGCGAGGAATCGATCTATGAGCTCATGGACATAATTTCCAAAAAGCTCGAGAACTACCCCGACTGCACCATCACCCCGTCGATCCCCGACGTCACCGGCTCCGAATCGCTGCCCATCACCATGGCCGTGACCGGCCTCGATCTGCCGACGCTCGAATGGGTGGTGACGCAGACGCAGCGGCGGATAGCGACCGACGCCCGATATATCCGGCCAAGCACCTCGGTCCGCGCCCCGCGCACGGAAATTCAGGTCTCGCCCCGGCGCGCCCTGATGTTCGACGCCGGCATCACTCCGGCCACCCTCGGCACGCTGCTCCGGACAAACCTGGACGGCACCAAGACGGCGCAGTACAAATCCGGGGCGCGCTCCTACGACATCAGGGTCAAGTTCGCGCCCGAGTCGGGATACCGCCAGGTCGAGGAATTCAAACTGCCGCTCGCGAACGGTCAAAGCGTGGTCCTGTCGCAATACGCCAACATCACCAGCCAGCCCGCGCCGGTCATCATCACCCGCTACGACAAGATGCGCATGGCCGCCATGTACGCCTCGCTCGATCCCAACTTCCCCCTCGGCAACGCCATGGCCGACATTTCCGGGATAATCGAGCGGGACGCCCTGTTGCCGAGCGGCTATTCGTTCGCCTTCCTCGGGGTGGCCGAACTGATGGAAGAGGCGTTTATCGAATTCGGCGAAGCCATCGTCACCGCGCTCGTCCTCACCTACCTGGTGCTGGCGGCGTCCTTGGAATCGTTCACAAAACCGTTCTACATCATGCTGACTGTTCCCCTGGCGATGATCGGCATGTTGTGGGCGCTGCGGTTGTCGGGGTATTCCATCAACACCATGGTGATGCTGGGCGGCGTGTTGCTGATCGGCATTGTCGTCAACAACGCGGTCCTGGTTATCGACCACGCGAACCAGCTTGCGCGCGAAGGCCTCGATGCCGGGGAGTCCATGCTCCAGGCGGTCACGCTCGAGTTCCGTCCCATTCTCATGATTACCATTGCGGCGGCGCTGGGGATGATGCCCCTCGCCGTCGCGCGGGGATTGGGGTCGGAACTGCAGGTCGGCATCGGCATGAGCTCCGTCGGCGGCATTGTCGTGTCGGGCGTCCTGACGCTGATCGTCATCCCGACGATCTACCTCCTGTTCAACCCGCCCAAACGCGACGTCGCGCCGCCGGAAGAGGTGGTGTACGAAAAGGTCAAGCGGACGAGCACGCGGTTTTTCCGGAAGGAGACGAAGGAGTAGTTCCTCCTTTCTACCGCCGCCCGCCCGGCGCGTCGGCCAACCGGGTTTGCAGGACTTCGACCGAGGCGGAAACGATAATCACCGTGCCGGTGGCGACGTATTGCCAGAAGGTATCGACGCCGGAAGTGATCAGGCCCACCTTGAGGCCTGAGAAGAGAATCGCGCCAAGAACCGTGCCCAGCACCGTGCCGCGCCCGCCCGCCATGCTGGTGCCGCCGATGGCGGCGGCGGCGATGGCCTCGAGTTCATAGCCCTGGCCGGTGGTGGGATCGCCGGTTCCCAATTTCCCCAACTGCACAATGGCGGCGAGGGCGGTCCCGATCATGCCGATGGCGAACATCAGGGTGCGGGTGGACTTGACCTTGACGCCGGAGAGCCTGGCCGCCTCCTCGTTGCCGCCGATGGCGTAGACGTGGTTGCCGAAACAGGTGTATTTCAGCAGGATGTGCAGAAACACGGCAAAGCCGAGAAAGATGAAAATGGACGCGCGCACGAACGGAATCATCTCGCCGTCAACCAGCAGGCGGTAGGGTCGCGGCACGCCGATGACCGGCACGGCCTGGGTATAGAGGTAGGCAAGGCCGCGAAACACCGACATCGTCCCCATGGTGGCGATAAACGGTTGCAGCCTGACATAGCTGACCAGGGCCCCGTTCGCCATGCCCATCACCATACCCATGGCAATGCCCAGCGCCACGCACAGGAGAGGCGGCACGCCGGACACCGCCTGCCTCGCCACCACGACGGCAATGAACGCGAGGGCGGGACCCACCGAGAGATCGATGCCGCCGGCGATGATAATGCCGGTCACGCCCAGGCCCATCAAGCCGTAGATGGTCGCGTGTTCGACAATGTCGCGGATGTTGTCACCGGAAATGTAGAGCGGATCAATGAGGGAAAAGATCACGAACATCGCGGCAATGGCCACAAGGACGCTTATCTCACGGCCGTGGTGGCTGAAAAGTTTGTTCATGGAGCGGTCCCTTCCACAGCGTAGGTCAACAATTTCTGTTCGGCAAACTCCGATTTGTCCACGATGGCGACGATGCGGCCGTCCCGCATCACCACGATCCGGTCCGACATGCCGATAAGTTCCGGCAATTCGCTCGATACCATGATGAGCGATTTCCCCGCCTCCACCATGTCCTCCATGAGGGCGTAGATATCCGCCTTGGCGGCGACGTCGATGCCTTTTGTCGGCTCGTCGAGGATGACCACCCGGGCATCGGCCGACAACCATTTCGCGATAACCACCTTTTGGGCGTTGCCGCCGGAAAGGTTGCGGGTGGGGAAATCGGGCCGGTTGGGGTTCAGGTGCACCGTTTCGCCCCGGCGGCGGGCGTTGTCGTCCTTGCGGACGTGGGAGACAAAGGGACCGCGCCGGTATTTCCACAAGGACGCCATGGCGATGTTGTCCGCGTTGTCCAAATTGGCGGCAAAACCCTGTTCCTTGCGGTTTTCCGGGACAAGGGCGATGCCGTTGGCGACGCCCTGCGACGGATGGCGGTTGACGAGCGGCCGGTCGTCGAGGGCGAGCGTGCCGCCCGACAGCCGTTCGGCCCCGAAGATTGCCCGCATGACATCGGTCCGTTTGGCCCCGACAAGGCCGAAGAACCCGAGGATCTCGCCCGCATGCAGGGTAAAGGAGATGTCCTCGAACCCGGCGCTCTCGCTTTGCAACTTTTCGACGCGAAGCACCGGTCGGGAATAATCGGCGCGCTGCGGCCGGTGGCGGGTGGCGAACAAGGCGACGTCGCGCCCGACCATGTTGCGAATCAGGGTGGGTCTGTCGATATCGGCGACGGTATAGGTGTCGATGTATTTGCCGTCGCGGAGCACGGTGGCGCGGTCGCACAGGGTGAAAATTTCGTCCAGCTTGTGGCTGATGTAGAGGATGGTGATGCCTTTTGCCCGAAGATCCCGGATAATGGCGAAGAGGGTGGCGGCTTCACGGCCCGACAGGGACGAGGTCGGTTCGTCGAAGGAAATAATCCGCGCGTTAATCATCATGGCGCGGGCGATTTGCAGCATCTGTTTTTCGCCGACCGACAGCGATCCCGCCTTGTCGTCCGGGCCGAAACCGCACTGCAGTTGTTTCAGATAGCCGCGCGCCGCCTCCTGCATGCGGCTTCGGCGCAGGAATCCGGCCCAATTCAGTTCACTTCCCAAATACAGGTTTTCCCAGACCGTCATCTCCGGCGCGAGGGTGATCTCCTGGTGGACCTTGACGATGCCGTAGTCGAGGGCGTCCTTGGCGTGGGCGAACGCGACGGGTTCGCCGTCGATGCGTATTTCGCCCGAGGTAGGGGGCAGAACGCCGTGAAAGACGTTCAGGAGGGTCGACTTGCCGGCGCCGTTTTCTCCAAGCAGGGCGTGGATTTCCCCTGCCTGCACATCGAACGACACGTCGTCCAGGGCCGTCTGTCCGGGAAAGTGTTTGCTGACATGCCGAAAGGAAATCATTGGTGTAGCCATGCAACGCTCCTGCCGCGAAAAGGATGTCCTGTACCGTTATCCGGTCGTGCTTCGTAAACCGCCCGGGAACGGAGCGCGGCGGCCGCCGTTCCCGGGTCCGGACCATGTCGTCCTACTTGAACACCGGTTTTTCCCAGCCGATCACCGTCTCGATATCGTCGTCGACGTTCGACTGATCGATGACCACGCCCGGCGTGTAGATGACCTTCGGCACCTCCTGCCCGCCAAGGCGGCGTACCATCATCTCGATGCCGATTTGCGAAATGTACTTCGGCATGTTGTCCACCGTGCCGGACAGCTCGCCGGCGCGGATGGAGGCGTGGGCTTCACTGGTCCCGTCGGTGCCGAGCAGATAGACCTTGCCCAGCTTGTTCGCCGACTTGATGGATTCGATAGCGCCCATGGCCATGGTGTCGTTGTTGCAATAGATGCCGCGCAGGTTCGGGTGTTTCTTCAGGAGGACGTCGGCGACGTCTTTCGCCTTCATGCGGTCCCAATTGCCGTTTTGCACATCCACCACCGTAATCTTCGGGTTGTTGTCGGCAAACCATTTGGTAAAGCCTTCGGTGCGGGAACGGGCCGACGAGCTGCTCATCATGCCGGTGATGATGGCGACTTCGCCCTCGCCGATGCGAGTGCTCATCCACTCGGCCGCGAGTTCGCCCGCACGCCAGTGGCGCGCGCCGACCGATACTTCGATTTGCGGCATAAAGGTGGAATTGATCATGATGAGCGGCGTCTGGTTGGCCCGGGCGCGCTCGACGGCGGGCAACAGGTTGCCGTCGGAAATGGGCGAGGTGAGGATGCCGTCGTAGCCGCGCTTCACCATGTCGTTCATGAGCGCGAGCTGGCCGTGCTCGTCCGATTCGCCCTGGGCGGCGCGGACGTCGATGGAGATGTCGAGGCCGGCGTCCTTCATGTTCTGCACCGCCACTTCCGAACCGTCGCGAATGAGCCGCCAGAACTCGTTCTCGAACGCCTTGCAGCAAAAGCCCAGCCGGATGGGTTTGTCCGGGCGGGGAATGGGACCGAGGCGGGCCTTCAGCTCGTTGTAATACTCGGCCTTGTCGTAGAAATCCTGGCCCTGTTCGGCGACGTCAGCCGAAGGCGTGTCGCCATAGTCCACAGCCATGACCGGCAGGGAAAACAACAGAGCCAACGCGGCCAACAGCGACATGCCTCTACCGAGATGCCTTTTCATTGCGGTCTCCTCTGAATCCGTCTCCCGGTCCGCCTCCGGCACATGCCGCACAACGGCACGGGAGAAAAAACCAGCCTGCGCCCAGCCGCCGTGTCAGCCACGGCCGGCCAGGACGGCAAGCGTCTCTTCACGCGTCGGTATGGAAGGCTGCGCCCCCTTTTTGGCGGTCGACAGCGCCGAGGCGACGCTGGCGAACTCAAGGGCGCGGGCCAGGCCTTCGTTCCTGGACAACGACGCCGCCAGGGCGCCGTTGAACACGTCGCCGGCGGCGGTGGTGTCGACCGATTCCACCCTGTGGGACGGAATATGGACCGCGCCGCCGTCCCGGCAGGTGACGCACCCCTTGTCGCCCAGCGTGACGATGGGCAGCGGGAAGCCCATCTCCCGCAGCGCCTCCAGGGCGCGCAGGGCAGCCGGTACATCGGGGACGACAATGCCGGTCAGGACCTCGGCCTCCGTTTCGTTCGGCTTGACGATATCCACCAGCGGCGGTATGTGCGCCGGGATATCCCGCTCGGGCGGCGCAGTGTCGAGCATGACGAACGCGCCGCGCGATTTCGCCGTCTCGATTGCCGCGTAGACGGTGGCCGCGCCCGGCTCCATCGTGGTGAGGAGGATATCGCCCGGGTTGAACACCTGCGGGTTGTTCCGGACTTCGTCCGGCAGGAGGCAGCGGTTCGCGCCCGGATTGAAGCACAGCGCGTTTTCGCCCGAGTCCTCGACAAAGACCATGGCGATGCCGGTCCCGGTGGCGTCGGTGCGCGAGACGTTGTCCATATTGACGCCGACGGCCAGCATTTCCCGGAGCAGGCGATCGCTATAGCCGTCGATGCCGAGCTTGCCGAAAAAGTGGGTATCGGCCCCCATTTTGGCGACGGTGTAGGCCTGGTTGCCGCCTTTGCCGCCGGGGATTTCGTGGAAATTGTCGGTGACGATGGATTCGCCCGGACGGGGAAGGCGCGGCGTGAACATCACCAGATCCATGTTGATGCCGCCCATGCACACCACCCGCCCGGAGAAGTGGAATTCTTGCATCGTCTTCCTCCTATCCCCGGACCGCCCGCATCGCTTCCATGAACGCCCTGGCGCGGGACGCCTCCACCGGCTTTTTCCAGTCGTTGTCCTTTTTGAAGTACGAGCCGACGATGGCGCCGTCGGCTATGGCGAGCAGTTCCCGCGCGTTCTCGCGGGTGATGCCGCTGCCGAGGAGGACGGGGAGGGTCACGCCCTTTTTGCATTGGGCGATGTTTTCGGCGTTCGGCGGCGTTCCTGTTTCGAAGCCGGTGACGATGAGGGCGTCGGCTCCCTGGATTTCGGCGTCGCGGGCCTGTTCGAAGACGGGGCGGTCGGAGATGATGAAATGGCTGCCGTGTTTGACGTTGACGTCGCACATGAACATGACGTCGGTCGCCTCGAGCGCCTTGCGGTAGCGGGCCAGCCGGGCGGCGACGCTGTCGACATAGCCGACCTGGGAAATGTAGGCATTGACGTATTCGAAGACGCGAATCCACCTGGCTCCGCCCATGACGGCGGCGGCGAGGGCCGGTTCGGCCCCGTTGAGGTGGCAGTTCACCCCGACGGGAATCGACACCGCCTCCCGGACTTTCGCGGTGGCGACGGCGAGCGCGGCGGTGGTTTCGTGGCCGATTTCGTCGCCCTTTTGATAGGGATAGTCCCAGATGTTTTCCACCTGCAGTCCGTCGACGCCGGCGTCCTCGAGGATTTTCGCTTCCTCGACCGCGATGGCCAGAACCTTCGCGAAGTCCCTTTCGGCCCGGGAATAAAGAGGCGACCCGGGCAGGGGACGCAGATGAACCATGGCGATGATCGGTTTCGGGATGGGGAAGATTGCTTGCAGGCTGACGGTCATAACGTTTCCTCTGCGAGTGGAGTAATTTAAAAGTCGACGCCCGACACCAGGATGATGTTGGCGTACGGAGTGAATTCGCCCGTCTTGATGAACGCCGCCACCTCCCGCCCCTCCAGCGGCCCGTACAGGAACAGGTGCTTGAAGTCCGCATGGGAAATGTTTTCCTCGGCGATGGGATTGCCCTTGTTTGTCCTGGCGGCGAGAAGCCGGGAAAATTCTTCGTAGATATGCGGCGAAACGGTCTTGGTCTCGTCCGCGATAATCGCCTTTTCGACTTCGAGATCCTCGAGTACGGCCCGAAGGACATTGGTGACGGAGGGAATGCCGCGACTGACCGAAAGATCGATGCACGCGGTCCGACCGTGGGACGGGAACGGGCATCCCCGGTCGCCGATGACCAGCATGTCGCCGTGTCCCATTCGGGCGACGACACGGAGCAGCTCGGAGTTCAATAATCCGGACGTCTTCATTCCTGCCTCCTTGTGCGGCGGTGCTCCAGCGTGTTAAACGATTAACATACTGACCGTACTGAAACGACACCGGGTTGCATTTATGCAACCAATTACGCAAAATCAGGTTGTGGTGCGCAGCGGTGCGCTGGACGGCTTCTTTCCCGCTGTAAACCGTTTAACCGGGCGGCGCAAGAAAGACGTCGACCCGCGCACCACCAGGGACGTTTCCATCATCACCCGGCGCTCGCCGTCGAGCTTTCCGGACATCATGTCGTGCAAAATACGGAAGCCGATCGCCCCGGCAGCGAATTTGGGCGCGTCGACGGTGCTGAGCGCCGGCGACACAAGCGTCGACAAATAGACGTTGTCGAATCCGGCTATGGCCATGTCCTGCGGGATGTGCAAACCGCGTTCCTTGGCGCACTCAAGCGCGCCCCACGCCATGAGATCGGAACTGACGAACACGGCGGTGGGGACGACCTTGCGGGCCAATAGTTTTTCCATAAAGGCGTAGCCGTCCTCAAAGGTGAACTCCCCGGCGTATACGACGATGTCCCGCTTGCATACCCCCGCCCGCAGCAGTTCCTCGCGGAAACCGGCCAAGCGGGTGCGGGCATTGGGAACGGTCGCCAGCGGCCCGGCAAAGCAGGCGAAACGGCTGTGGCCCATGTCGAGAAAATGGCGCGCCAGTTCCCTGCAGCCCGTGAGATTGTTCGAACACACGCAGCCCATGCGGCCCGGCGTCTCGATAGGGCGGTCCACGACCACATGCGGCATGGAGACGCAGCCAAGCAGCGCGTCGTCGGCCATGCGCGGCGCGATATTTATGATGCCGTCGACGTTTTGGCCGACAAACGAATCGATGGCGTCCTCCTCGCAGCGGAGGTCGCCGCCGGTGTTGCAGAGGAAGAACTGACAGCCTTTTTCCCTGGCGACGCTCTCAACGCCCTTGACAATCTCGGCGAAAAAGGGATTGGAGATGTCGGGAGCGAGGACACCGATATAATTGGTCTTCTTGACCTTGAGACTGCGGGCGATCATGTTGGGCCGGTAGTCGAGCCAGCGCATCGCCTGAAGTACCCGCTGGGTGACTTCGGGGCTGACGTTCTTTTTCCTCGTAATAACGTTCGAAATCGTGGCAACCGATACGCCGCACAGTTTGGCCACGTCCTTGATGGTGCTTGCCATGTGGTTCCCGCTGGGGTGGAACGGTAAAAGAGATGGCTTAAAGCATTTAAAAAAAATACGTGAACGCAGCCGGCGGCTTCGTGAGTTCGGTGCATTACCCGTCTATTCCCGTGGACCCCGGCCTCGGCTCCGGCATTCACCAGGGCGGTTCAGTACCGTCTACCCGATTCATTTGTTCACAGAGTTTCTTATAATGCTGTAGCGCTTTTTAAATAAGGATTGGTTCCTTCTTGCGTTTTCCGGTTATTACTGGAAAAGCCGAAAAGCGCAGGGGAAGGTTCACATTCAATGGAAAACGCTCAAGGGATTCATCGGGTCGGGAAATCAAACGTGAAAGGGAGCCGTTTTGACGGCTGCAGGGATGCGGAAATGCAGAGTTATCATAATTTAGCAGTACCACTCACCTCACTTTACACTGTGGTTTAACTATTGTCAACCGCGATAAAGCGAAAATATATCCAGGGTCGCCGTTATGGGGTACACTGTGATCATCCGGATTCGCGTCGAAACTATTGCGCAAGGAGAGAGGAATGGATCAGGAACTGTTGAGGAAGAACTTCGAGAACCACGGCTTTGCCACGCGCTTTTTCGCCACCGGCGCCGAAGCGTCCGACTACCTCGCCGCCCAATTCACCGGCCGCGCCATCGGCTTCGGCGGCAGCAAGACGCTCAGGCAAATCGGCCTGTACGAAAAGCTGGCGGTTAAAAACGCCGTGGTCTGGCACCACCAGCCGCCCGGCGACGAGATTCGCCGTCTCGCCAGTGCCACCCGGATCTATTTCACCTCGGTCAACGCCGTCAGCATGACGGGCGAAATCGTCAACATCGACGGTGTCGGCAACCGCATCGCCATGTCCATGTACGGGCCGGAGGCGGTCTACTATATCGTCGGCCGCAATAAAATCGTCCCCGACCTCGCCGCCGCCATGCATCGCGCCCGCAACGTCGCCGGCCCGCAAAACGCCCAGCGGATAGGGGTCAAAACCCCGTGCGCCGTCAAGGCGGACAAATGCTACGACTGCAACAGCCCGGAGCGGATCTGCCGCGCCACCGTCATTCTGGACCGCTGCCCCACCGGCATGCCCAGCGAGATCGTCTTTATCGACGAAGACCTCGGCATGTAGCCGGACACGCGGCCCTACCGGTCAGCTCCGCCGCTGAGCGCGTCCGACCGCAGCCATGCGGCGACGTCGTCCCTGCCGTCGGCGAGGGCGTAGTGCAGGATGGTCCGGCCCTCGGCGTCGGTGTCGTCCAGGCCGATGGGGGCCGCGGCCAGCCATTCGGCCACAACCACCGGCACCGCGCCGCCGACTTTCTCGACAGCCACTTCCAACGCTTCCAGCCCCTCCAGCCCGTCCACCATGGCGAGACAGGAGAGGAAGCGTTCCTCCGGGTCTGGGGCGAGGGCGCGGCGCAGTGCCGGGATGGCTTCGGCAGGGATGCCTGCCGGAATGGCGAAGGACTCCCGCGCCTGCCGGGCGGTGAGGCGGGCGGGGTCGGCGTCGGCGAAGGGGGTCTTGCCGGAGACGAGTTCGCAAAACACCACCGCGAGGGCAAACTGGTCCGACGCTGCCCGGGGCGGTTTTCCGTCCCACAGTTCGGGAGCCATATACAGGCGCGCCTCGACGGTGTCCGGGGCGGCAAAGCCGGTCCGGTGCATGGAGCCGCGGATGTCGGCGGTGACGCCGAAGTTGCGGACCACCACCGCGCCCGAGTCGGTACAGACGATATTGTGGGGCCGCACGTCCCGGTGCAGCACCCCGGCGGCATGGGCGTAATCGAGCGCCTCGGCCGCTTCACGGCACAGGCGGAGCGACTCTTCATACGGGATGCGCCCGCCGGGCATGCCTGACCGGCGTTCCGTCAGGTCGTGCCCTGGTGCACGGTCCATGACCAGGACGCAGTCGTCGCCGTCCTGCACCAGATCGCGAAGCGCGAGAATGTGCGGATGGTGGAGCCGCCGCACCGCCTCGACCGTCTCGCGCATCCGGCCAGCCTCCCCGACAGACCCGGCGATCTGCGGCGGCAGGAAGCGGAGCACCGCATCGGTCCGGGCCGGGTCGTCCATCGTCAGGTCCCGCGCCAGCCATATCTCGGCGGTCGCTTCCAGCACGATGGCGTCCTCCAGTTCGTATCGGCCCGCCACCCGCATGCCGGGACGGTGTTCCCGGAGAATGCGGGTCTGGTCCCCGTCGGACGGCTCGTCAGGGACAGATAGAGCGGGTGAAGCGGCTTCGGCTGGACAGCCGCACTCGGGACAGGCCGGGTCTGTGTCGGGGAATTCGGTTCTACAGTCTGGGCACAGCAGGTGGGGCATGGCATCCTCCCGTCTTGGCCGCTTCAGGCGGATACGGCCGGCCGCCGTCGGGAGCGCCAAGAAACGGTTGACATCCGGCAGCGGCAGAGTACGCTATCTTATGGACATTTCACTAGTTCCATACATTATGAATACCACTTTACGGTCGGCGTCCGTAACGCTAACCCGGATTGAGGGGTATTTTCGGGTATTCTGGGCCATACCGCAAGGTTTTCCCTATTCGGCCTGGAAAAATGTTGCGCTTCACGCCCACCGGGAGAGACCATGCCTCTCGTACGCTGTACCAATTGCGGCAAAAAGTTTTCCTCCCGTCTGGCCGAGTGCCCGGCGTGCGGCATGTCTGCCGATACCGCCGCGCCCCCTGATTCTTCCGCCGACGCCACCGGCGACTTTGTCCCTTCCGCCGCGCCCGCCCGTCACCCCACCGGCGTCGTTATCCGGTGCTGGCAGCCGGGCATGCGCTTTGGCGGCAGCTATGAACTTCTGGAAAAGCTCGACCTGTCCTCTCTCGGCGAGGTCTGGAAAGCGCGGGACAGCGCCACCCCGGACGGCGCGGCCGTGGTCGCCCTGCACCTGCTCCCGCCCGAGATCGCCGAAAACGCGCAGGAGACTTCCCGCATCAGCGGTCAGCTTGAGCAGGCCAACGCCCTGACCCATGACCGCATCGCCGCCTTTATCGGGCTGGTTCGGGACCGGGGCGAAAGCGCGCTGGTGCAGGAATTGGCGCCCGGAGTGGTTCTCGGACAGTACCGGCGCGATTGGGTGGCGCGGCACGGGTTGTTCCCTGTGTCGGAAGCGCTCAGGCTGTGCGGCGAGATTGCCGACGGCCTCGATTTCGCCCATTCCCTCGGCGTCTCCCATGGCGATCTCAAACCGGAAGCCGTCGTCGTCGACGAGGCGGGCACGCCCAGGATTGTCGGCTTCGGCATGACCGATGCCATCCGCTCCTCCCTGGCGCGGATTCGCGACAAGGCGGGCGACCCTGGCGGCGTCTGGCCGTACCGCGCCCCCGAAGCATATGACCACGATGCGCCGACGCCGCAGTCGGATCAGTATTCCCTGGCGGCCATTTTCTACAAACTTGTGTCAGGCTATCCGCCGTTTGCCTCGGAAGACCCGGCCATCCTGCGGGAGTGCGTCCTGAACGGCACGCCCGACCCGCTGGCAAGCTTGACGCCTGCCCGGAACCAGGCCCTTTTCCGCGGACTGGCCAAGCGTCCCGGCGATCGCTTCCCCACCTGCCGTGCGCTGGTCGACGCCTTGGCGGGGATGAACGGTGACGCGGCCGGTGCGGCGAATCCGGTCGACGCCGCCCCCGAAACGCAGTCCCGCCCTCTTCCCGTT
>JAJQBO010000039.1 GCA_021203245.1 Planctomycetaceae bacterium | reverse complement strand
ACGCAGCGCGGCCTGCCCCGCACCGCGGGCCACCAGGCCGGGGCCGAGACGGTGCGCCGGGTCGTCACCTTTGCGCGCCGGCGCGGCATCCGCTACCTGACCCTGTACGCCTTTTCGACCGAAAACTGGTCCCGTCCCGCCGCCGAGGTCTCGGCCCTGATGGCGCTTCTCGGCCGGTTCGTCAAGGGCGAGTTGCCGACCATGCTGAAGAACGAGGTCAGGCTGCGCATCATGGGGGACCGGTCCGGCCTGTCGAAAACGCTCCAGAGCCAGCTCCTCTCGGCCGAGGACCGGACGGCCGGTTGCGCCGGCCTCGACCTCGTCCTCGCCATCAATTACGGCGGCAGGGACGAAATCGCCCGGGCGGCCTCGGCCGCCATGCGACAATTACTCCTGGAGGGGAAGACGCCCGGGGATCTGGACGCAGACGCGCTTGCCGCCCGGCTCGACAGCGCCGGGATTCCCGACCCCGATCTTATTATCCGCACCGCCGGCGAGATGCGGTTGTCGAACTTTCTCCTCTGGCAGGGGGCGTATGCCGAACTCGTCTTCAGGGACCGCCTCTGGCCCGATTTCGACGACGGCGATTTTGAAGCCGCCCTGGCGGAGTATGCGGGTCGGGTGCGAAAATTCGGCTCTGTGTGACGCATTGCGGCCGGCGGGTGGATTTTTGCGCGGAAACGGTCGATAATGAGAGAAATGCGACTTTTTCAGGGCCTCTCTCGTAATGGGAACGCGTATGCAATCCAGCGACATGCCTGAACCGGCCGGCTCGGGTGCTTCCGAAACGTCGGTCAAGCGGAAGCGCAGCACCAAAAACCTGCTCTTGCGGGGCCTGAGCGCCTTCGCCGTCATCCTGGCCATCTACGGGTGCCTGCGCTGGGACGTGGTCAACCGCAGCGGCTGGGCCTGGGCCGGGCTTATCGCCCTGTTTTCGGTCTTTTGTCTGCGCGAGTTCTACCGGCTGGTGCGGCTGGGCGAAAGCCGGCCGTTTTCCCTAATCGGCTATGTCGCCGGGCCGTTGTGGATTTTGTCGCAGGAGCTGGAACTCGCCACCCAGAGCGGGCGGCAGATGGCGGTCAGCCCGTCGTTTCTGGTGTTTCTTCTCGCCGTCGTCGCCACCATGGTCATGCAACTGACGAGGAAGTCCAACGACAATTCGCTCACCAACGTCGCCGCCACGGTGTTCGGCCTTGTCTACTGCGCCATTCTGCCGGGGTTGAGCGTGCATCTTCGCCATCTGCAATTGGGCGGGAGCGGCTGGCCCATGCACGGCATCGAGTTCGCCATTGTCTGCATTTTCGTGTCCAAGGTCTCGGACGTCGGCGCGCTCCTGACCGGCAGCCGCTGGGGCAAGCACAAGCTTATTCCCCGCCTCAGCCCGGGCAAAACCTGGGAGGGCGCGATCGGCGGCATGGTGTTCAGTATCGTCCTGTTGCAGTTCATGGTGCTGACGAACCCGCGCATGGCCCTGGCGTCACTGGGCAAACCGACATTGGTGCTGTTGTCGTTCCTGCTCGCGGCCGGCGGCATGGCGGGCGATCTGGTGGAATCGGCGTTCAAGCGAAACAGCCACCGCAAAGACGCCGGAACCGGCGTGCCCGGCTTCGGCGGGGTGCTGGATTTGACCGATTCGCTGATGGTGGCCACACCGGTGATGTATTTTTTCCTTGTTCTTTGTGGGGCGGAGTATGTACACTCGTAATTATTCGTATTCCGCATAGGTCGTGGCGCGCTTCCCGTGTCTTCACCCCGTATGGGATCAGGTATGTCCTCATCCGAACGCAAACGGCGGCGGTCCCGGAACAACCATCTCCTCCGGGAGATCATAGAACGCTTGCGCGATTACGAACCGGAGGAGGTGGTGATCATCTGCAACAAATTCCGCCGCCGCCGCAACCTGCCGCCGCTGGAAGAGGATTTTCTCAACAAGATACTCCCGCCCGAATGAGGGCGGGTTTTTTATTCAGGTAATACGCCCACACCCGCCCATGCGTCACCCCGGCGTGCGGACCTCCACCAGCGAGGAAAACGGGCGGTTCGGCCGGGGTCCACGCCAGAAGCAGCCAATGCACCAGACTCGATAAGACACTCCTTCACGTTCCGTCTCCCCTCCCCGAAACACCCCCGGAACTTTTTTCCCTGTATCCATGGCCGATAACGGTCGATAAAGAGATGACGTCTGGTTAAACGGCTCCTCTCTGACACAGGGAATACACGGCATGGGCACAAGTCGAAACACAGCATTGCTCACGATATCCATCGGCCTCCTCGGGCTGCTGCTGGCCGCGTGCACGGCGCTGCCCGCCTGTTTGCCCCGGAGCGGGTACACGGGCGAGGTCGTCTATGTCGAGACCGAGCAGCCGTCGGCCGAATACGCGTACAACCGCCGCCGCGTGCTGCGGGAGCGCATCGTCCCGCCGAAGGAGTTCACCGTCCTGCCGGTCGCGCCCCGGAACAACGATTTCGGCGAATTCGACGACGCCAATTTCACCGGCCTCGACGCCCAGCCATCCCTGCCGACGCTGCCGGGCGGCGGCGACATCATGCCCATGATCGGCGGTCCGGCCGATTACCCCATGGCTGCCGCGAGCTACGGCAACCGTCCCCTCGGCGGCGTCGCCTACGAAGGGGGCGCATATCCCGTCGCCTCGCCCGAGGCGGCCGGCTTCGCCGTCCGGGCGGTGAAGGGCGGGACTGGCCCGGCCGGCACGCTGCATCCCATCGAACAGCTCGTCTACGGCGGCGATTATCCCGACATCGACAAGCCGGAACTCTACCGCCTCCAGCCGAAGGATATCGTCAGCGTCACGGTGAAGGATCACCCCGAATTCTCCGGCAAGCTGGAGATCCAGGCCGACGGCACCGTCCGCGTCCCCAACTGTCCCGACCTGGTGCGGCTCAGGGGCAAGACGGTGGACGAGGCGGCCGAGGAACTCCGCGCCTATCTGCAGATGTTCATCAAGGGCGAGGCGATTGTGAATGTCCAGACCAACCGAGCCCGGGGCGGCTATTACTTTGTCTTCGGCGACGTCACCCAGCCCGGCCGTTTCCCCATGGGGATGGAGCCGGTGCGGCTTTCCGACGCCGTCCTCGCCGCCAATTGGGAGGCGAACCCGTCGCGGATGGATCCGGACGAGGAACTCGGCCCCGCCTTCCCGGCCGCGTCGCCCCGGGGCAAGTTCTATACCCGCCGGACCGCCGATCTCGCACGGGTCATGCTGATAACGCCGCACCGGAGCCAGCCGCTGCGCACCGTGCACGACATCCGCTCCGCCATGCTGGGCGTGCAGCGGGAAGACCCGCTGGTCCGGCCTGGCCAGATAATCGTCGTCCCCTCCCTCGACCAGGAGCGGAACCGCTCCCTCGGCCTCGACGTCCCCGACATGGCGGTCCCGCCGGACGGCCTGACGGAAGGGGCGGGCTTCAGCGGCGCGACCTCGAGCGCCCGGTTGCCGGAGGTGAATCCGTCGTCGCACCCGCTGCGGCGGCGAACCGTGATGCCGCTGCCGCAGGTGGAGGACAATATGGCGGAGGCGTTTACGGTTCAGGCCAACACCGAGGCCATCGCGCCGACGCCGCTGTACGAGTCCTATGACGAGTATTGCGAGGACGAGTACGGGTTTATCTCCGAGTCGGCGGTCACGGTGCCGTCCGTCGTGGTGGAGCGGGTGGAGACGCCTGTCTCCGAATCGTTGGGCGCGCGGGCGGCGCGGGGAGAAACGTCCAAGGCATCCGATCTGAACAGCTGGAAAAAGGGATTCTAAGGCCGTATGGCGAAAAAGCGCACCTACTCCAGACTCAGTCCCCGCTATCTCGGCACCCGCTACGCAGGCGTCTTCTTCCTGCTTATGGCCGTGGGCGTCCTCGCCGGGACAGCCTACCGCGCCCTCGTGCAGCCGACGCGCTACAGCGCCCGGGCCGTGGCGGGCGTGGTCGTCGACCCGCCGGAAGCGGCGGGCGAGTACAACTGGAACGCCGCGCTGGCGAAATGGCGCGTCGGGCTTCGCGACCGGCGCGATTGGGGCCTCCTCACCGTCAATCTCCGCCATGTGCTGAAGCTGGCCGTCACCCGGGACATGCTGATCGACACCGAGACGTTCGGGCCGGCGCTCGCCGCCTTTTCCCCTTCGACGACCTTTTCCTCCGTCCTCTACAGCGGCCGCATCGCCGGCTGGTTCGGCCCGATTGTGGAGGTGAGCCGGGGCGACCTGGCGGCGAACATGGATTTCCAATCCCTCGCCGTCATTGCGAGCGACCTCGACCCGCCCCACGGCGTGCAGGACTGGGACTTCACCGCCTTCCGCTCCGCCGGCATCCACGCCGACGGCGTCATCGTCAACCCGGGGCCGGAAGACCGCTACTTCAGCGTCTTCTACCAGCTCCACCGCCTCCTGAACGGTTTTGACGCGCCGACGCCGATGGCGGCCTACGCGACCGCTGTCGCGGAAGTGGCGGCGCGGCTGGAACGGGAGGCTTCCTTTTCCGGCGGCGGCGGCTTCGGCCACCAGGCGAAGCGGGAACTGCTCCGGGAAATCGCCGCCATCCCCGCCCTTGCCGCCAACAGCCTCTACCGGACCGGCGGCTGGCCCGGCGGCAACGGCGACGCCCTGCCGGGGCTGTGGGGCCGGATTTGGGCCGACCAGACCAGCCTCGACATCCAGCCGACCGGCGGAGCCGCCGCGACGGTCAGCGCCGCCATGGAGCAGGCCCTGAACCCCCTCGCCTTCCCGCGGGACACAGTGTCGACCCGTATCGCGCCGGTCGCTGTCGCGATGCTCCTGGCGACCCTGGCGGCGCGGGAGGAAATCGACCTTCCCCCTCCCGCCGCCGCGCCTGCCGCGCCGGCGCCGGTCGCCCGGCCCGTCGTTCCCGCCGCGCCGGCAGCCGTGGCGGAGCCGGTCGTTCCGGAAAAAATCTACCGCGACATCATCGACGACGTCGCCAACAAGCAGCGCCTGGCCCATATCGCCATGGTGGAGGAGGCGCTCCGTCTGTGCCGGGTCGAACGCGAGGCAGCCTTGCGGCGGCTCCACACGGCGCGGGAAAACGAAAACCGCCTCAGCTACGAAACCGTCAACGCTCGCAACCGCGCCGACCGGCTGCGCGAGCGCTACGACGACGCGGTCACGGTGTTTGAGGACGAAACGGCCGAGCCGTACGTGCCGGAGGAGACGGCCGAACTGTTCGCCCGCCGCGACGCGCTGCTCCGCCGCCTTGCCGAATTGCTTGAATACTGCACCGAGGAACACCCCTTCGTCCGCGAGGTGCGGCGGGAAATGGCGGCGTTGGACATCCTCCTCGGCGCGCACAGCCCCGATGCCGAACGGAACCGCCAGGCCGAGGCCCGCGCCACCCGCCTCGCCAATCTTTATCTCGAATGGGAGACGTCTGTCGAACAGGCCGAAAGCCTGGAGGAACGCGCCCGCAGGCAGGCCGACGCCGTCTCCTGCCTCCTGGATGAAGTCACCGCCATCGAGCGCACCGTGACCGAGCGGGAGACGGAATTGATCAAGGCGAAGGAGGTCCCTGTCCCGATACTGCGTTTTGAAGTCCCGGGCGAACCGTCCGCGCCGCCGCCTGCACCTGTTGCGGAACCCGCGCCCCAGCCGTCCCCCGAACCGGAACCGGAGCCGGAACCGGCCCGTCCGGCCGCGCGACTCGTTTTTTCCGCCATGCCGGTCCATATCCCGCTGGAGCGGATCGCGCCGTCGTGGCTGCCGGTGCTGGCGGGGCTGCTGGGTGGCTTTTGCCTCGGGCTGGTGTGGCTGGCGCTGCGGGAGATTTTCGGCCGCCGCTTCCGCAGCGTCGGCGAGGCCCACCGGCTGATCAAGATGCCGGTCCTGGCGTCGTTACCCGCGTACGACCCGAAGTCGCTCCGCGCCGCGGCCGCGACCATGAAGGGGGAGCTCCTCCGCACCCGCGCCGGCAAGATGCAGTTCATGCCTGCGCCGGTCGAGATGTCGGAGCCGCCGCCGTTGGCGAAGCGGGGCAAGGTGCGGCCGGCCCGGAAGCGGTTGCAGTGGGGCCGCTGGCTGGCGGGGCTGGTCTGCCTCATCCTCGCCGGGCTGCTGTACACCACCGCCACCGGCGGCGGCTTCCTCCAGCCGCAGGACATTCCCGGTGACGAACTGCCGCTTCCCGCCGAAGCCCTTTCCAATTGGGCCGAGGAGGGCGAGGCGGAAGAATGGGGAGATCTGCCGTGAGCGCCGACGACGCCTTCGACAACCTGATGCAGAAAAACGCCCTCACCATCCCCCTGGCCAAGCCCGGCCCGAAGGAGGCGGAAGCGCTGCTCAACTCGGTCCGGCCCGTCCATCCGGGCGAGGACGGCGCGGTCAGGGTCATGAACCTGCTCGACCAGGTCCCGTCCGGCGACTACAACCCGCGCTATGAGGACGAAAACGGCACCGTCTACGCGACCCCGACCGAGACGGATCTCGATCCCGTTCCCGGCGCGGGCGAAGAGGCGGCCGACTTTCTCGCCGGTCTCGCCGGCGACGAGCCGCAGGAGTTCAGCGAGGTGGAGGAGCCGTCCCCGGCCGACTCCTACGACGCCGGGCTGGACCAGGCGCGCCGTTTGCGCCGTTTCGCCTATCTGCCGGTGACCGGGATGGATCATTTCGAAAACCGCGCCCGCGACATCATGGCCGGCATTACTTCGCAATTCCCCGACCGGCCCTCGCTCGCCATCACGAGCCCCGCCCGCGGCGACGGCCAGACCGAACTCGCCATCCGTCTCGCCCTCGCGGCGGCCAAGCGGGTCGACTACCGGGTCCTTCTTGTCGACTTTGATATCCGTAAGCCGCAGATAGCGCCCCGTCTCGGCCTGGGCGCGAAGTATTTCGTCCTCGGGGACGTCCTGCGCTCGTCCTGCCTGCTCGGGGAGGCGCTGATCTATTCGGAAGAGGACAACCTCTACGTCCTGCCCGCCCGCCCGTCCGACCGCGAAGGCGACGAAGTCCTGGCCGACCGCCAGGTCCAGACGCTTCTGGCGGGCATGCACGCGACCTTCGACTTCACCGTCATCAGTTGCGGCCCGATGGACCATGTCGACGCCACCATCATCTGCCGCCACGCCGGCACGACCGCGCTGGCGGGGTTCTGCAACCATACCTCGGCCCAATCCATGCGCGAGGCGGCGGACGGCCTGACCGAAGCGGGTGTGAACGTCGCCGGCCTGCTGTTGACAGGAGCCTGAGGCATGTTTTACACCGACTTCTGGGGCCTGCAGTTCCATCCCTTCGCAAACGACAACCGGCCCGAGACCTATGTCCCGACCCGGGCCGCGACGCTGTGCATCGCCAGGCTCCGGTATGCCCTCAGCATGGGCATGGGCGCGTCGGCGCTGTTCGGCCTGCCCGGCGTCGGCAAGAGCAGGGTCGCCCGGCTGGTCTTGACGGAATTCGCCGCCGCCCGCTGGCTCACCGCCTACATGCCCAGTCCCACCGGCACGCCCCGCGAGATTCTCGCCGCCCTCAGCCCGGCGACCGCCGCCGCCGTGCCGACCGGCTCCTACGGCATGGCCGAACTGCAATCCTTCCTTATCGACCGCGCCCGCCACCACCAGCCGGTGCTGCTGGTGGTCGACGACGTCCAGGCCGCCCGGGGCAACGATTTCCTGGAAATCCTCCGCACCCTCCTGAACATCGAGAACGACGGGGTCAAGGCCCTGTCCATCCTCCTGGTCGGCCAGCCGTCGATGGAACGGCGTCTTCAGGCGGCGAGCAATTTCGAGAGCCAGCTCCTGGTGCGGGCGGTCCTGGACCCGATGGACGACGAGGAGACGCGGCTGTACATCCTGGCGCGCCTGAAGGCGGCGGGGAGCAAGCAGGGCATTTTCACCAGGCACGCGGCGGAATTGGTGGTCAAGTACGCGAAGGGCCTGCCCCGGCAGGTGAACCGCTTGTGCGAGATGTCCCTGGTCATCGCCTACGGGTTGGAGAACAGGCGGGTCGGGCCGGAGATTGTGGAAATGGCCGCCGCCGACCTCGATCTGCTGCCGCCGGGGGAGGCGTCGTTTTTCCCGTGGCCGCATCCGATGCAGGTGCCGGAACCGGAGTCGGAGGAACCGCCGGAGGAGGACATCCTGGCCCTGATAACGGCTGATCAGGGCTGACCGGTTCTCCAGCAAAAAATAATCTGCAGAAAAACTGGAGAAATCTTCGGAAAATGTCGAAAGAAACTCTTCAACAACGGCAATTGTCGGGTGAGAAACACAACGCGGCGGCGGGAAGGAACCGCCGGGGGAACCGCGATACCCGACTCGTTGCGGGGGAGAGAAATGCCGGAAAAGACTCTAGTGCTGCGCAAAAAGGGACACTGGTATGTCCTGAATTCCCGGACAGGCGATGAGCGCGAAATAATCCTCGCCCTGATGGAATACGCCGAACAGGAAAAATACGAAATCGAACGCGAAGACGTCTATGGGCTGATGGACAAGCTCGGCTGGAAGCTTGAGGTTTATATCCCCGGCCTCGGAGCCGCGTAAACTAAACGCTCGCCGCTCGGAAAAATTAGAAGAAATCTCTCTCGCCCACGGTCGCAAACGTTGGATCGTGGGCTTCTCTCGGCCGACCCGCGTTTTTTATCGGAACACGATGTCCGGGAATATTCCTGGGTCGCCGCGGTGTTCCCATAAAAGTGATTCGTCCGCACAAGCGAGGCAATTTCTGGTGCAGCGAAGGCGCGGTATCGGTCGATAAAAGATCGGTAGTTATGCTTATGAACCACGTCCTGACAGCGAGGGCTTTTTCCAGCGAGAGTAGTGCCTTCCCGCGTTTTACGGTGCGTACCGGAATAACCGAAAACGCAGGAAGAGGCGTACATTCGCTGGAAAACGCTATAGAGAGTCAATGCGTATGGCTATAGACACCGAGTATGACGAGGACGACGACCGCGAGGAAGACGTTCGGGAAAAACCCGCCCGTCGCAGCGGTCCCCGTTTCGGGCCGTTCGTCACCATAGCCGCGGCCATTCTCATGCTGTTCGGCGCTGTCAGCCGTCTTGGCAAGACGTCGGAAGCCGGCCTGTGGCCGAATTTCGACACCCTTGCCGCCAACTACATCGGCTCGCAGCGCCGGTCGAGCGGGCCGTCCAGCGCCGGCACCACCACCGTGACCCTTGGCACCCTGCCCGCGCCCCAGCATGCCGGCGGCAACGAACCCCGGCGCGGCATGCGTCTCGACATGCGGGCCATGCCGCCGCCGCGCGGCGATTTCGATCTGGAAGAATACAGCCGCCGCGAGGCGTCCATGCCGATGTCTCTGTCCATTCCCGGCCGGCAGCCGCTCGAGAACACCGCCCCTGCGGTCGAAGACAACCGCCGTTTCGACCCGGTGCCCGAGGCCAGGCCCTTGACCCCGAACGAACGCGCCGCCGCCAACTACACGGTGCGCGAAGGCGACAATTGGGTGAAAATAGGCAGGGTGACCGGCAAGCGCTGGCAGGATATTCAGGCAGCCAACCCGGAGAGCCGCAACGGTTTACGCGTCGGAATGAAGTTGACGCTTCCATAGAATCAAAAGCAGGCTCCCTCCCCCTCGGAGGGGGATAGGGGTGGAATGAGAGGTCTTTCGCTCAGGGTTCTCGCCGGGCCACAGCAAAACCAGGCAAACGACACCCCGAGGCGTTCGCGACCTCCGCCAGGGGTTGAATCACAGCGTCCTTTTGTATAGGATTATGGGTACAAGCCGCTTCTGCGGCCGTCTCCGGACCGGGTTCCCGCCGATTTGCCCGAAGAGTGGCGGCGGTTCGGCGACAGTGTTTGGTGTTCTTGAAACCAGGCACCACCGCTTATCCATAATCCATGTGCGCGCGCCTGGCCATCGGCCGCGCCTGGCGTCACGGAGCTGTACCCTTATGAGGCACCTATCGAGACCCGCGTTGCTGGTCCTCCTTTTCTGCATACTTGGGGGAGCACACGCGCGAGCGGGCGAGATAACCTTCGACGCCATGCCCTTCGGCGATTTCGCCGCCCAGCCGCTATTTCCCAAACAGGACGACGCGGCGCTTCTCACCGTCACCCTGACGCCGGAAACGGACGACATCGCCCCCGGCGCGCCGTTCAACCTCCTCCTCACCCTCAACCACGCGCCGTCCGCCTATACCTATTGGACAAACCCCGGCGGACCCGGCATGGCGACCAAGATCGCCTGGACCCTGCCGGAAGGCTTCCAGATCTCCGAGCCGCAGTGGCCGTCGCCGCAATTGTATCAAAACGGCGGCATGACCTTTTACGTCCACAAGGGTCGCGAATCCCTTGTCTTTACCGTCACCCCGCCGAAGATACTTGGCGCCGGCGACGCGCTCGAAATCCAGGCCCATATCGACACCCAGGTCTGCACGCCCCGCTCGTGCAACCCGCTCCGCCTCGAAGCCGCCACCATCGTCACCGCCGCGCGCACACCGGGCGAAAAGGATCCCGCCGTCGCCCCGGTCCTGGCCGAACTGCCGCAAAAGCCCCAATCCTGGCGTTTCGAAGCCGCCGACTACGACGGCGAAATCGTCATCGGCATGTACCCGCAAACCGGCGCGAACGACGACCCACGGGACATCTATTTCTTCGACGCCAACCCCAGGCCCATTGTCGACAGCCAGCAGCCCCAGCGCCTCGAGAAGGACGACGGGGTATGGTGGCTCAGGTTGCCGCGTCTGCCCGGCCCGGCCCGGGTCGGGGAACGCCTGAGCGGCGTTATCTGGGCCGGAAACGGCTGGACCGACGACTCGGGCGAAGCGTCCAGTTACCGCATCGATCTGCCCATCGGCGCCGAAGGCGCGGGTCGTCCTCCGGGGCTGCAGCGCCCGGTCGAGCGCCGCGCCTGGGTGCTGTTGGCGTTCTCGTTCCTGGGCGGTCTGCTCCTGAACGTCATGCCCTGCGTGTTCCCGGTCATCGGCCTGAAGATCATGGGCTTTGCCAAGCAGGCCCACAAGGAGCGCCGCGCCGTCTTTCTCCACGGCCTGTCGTATACGTCCGGCGTCCTGATTTGTTTCTGGACTCTGTCGCTTCTCGTCATCACCATGGGGCGCGGCTGGGGCGCGCAGCTTCAGTCCGACTGGTTCATGTTCGCCATGTGCCATATCTTCCTGATGATGTCCATGAACATGGCGGGCGTGTTCGAGGTCGGGACCGGCGTGGCCGGCGCGGGCCAGAGCCTGACCGGCCGCGAAGGGCTGAAGCGGTCGTTTTTCACCGGCCTCCTTGCCACCCTGACGTCGACGCCGTGTTCCGCGCCGTTCCTCGGCACCGCCCTCGCCTATGCGCTGTCCCTGCCGCCGATGCTGTCCCTGGGCGTGTTTACCCTCATGGGGCTTGGCTTCTCCTTCCCGTACCTGGCGTTGTCGATTTTCCCGAACTGGCTGAAGCGGCTGCCGAAGCCGGGCCCGTGGATGGACACCTTCCGCCAGGCCATGGCCTTCCCGCTGTTCGCGACGACCGCCTACCTGTTCTGGACGATGGAAGCGATGATGGAGGAGTGGCATTTCCTTATGCTGCTGTTCGGGCTGGTGATGACCGCGATGGCGTGCTGGTTCTACGGCAAATACCAGCGCACCCACTTCAAGCGCCCCCGCGCCGGCAAGGCGTTGTATGTCTTGGCGCTTGGCGCGTTGGTGGTCGGGTTGTGGCTCGGCATGCCCAAGACCTCGTCCGACCTGCAATGGGAGGAGTGGTCGCCGGAGATGGTGTCCAGGCTGCTTGCCGAAGGCCGTCCCGTGTATGTGGACTTTACCGCCCGCTGGTGCGCCACCTGCCAGTTGAACAAGCGGGTTTATTCGGACGAGGAATTGCGGGAACTGTTGCAGAACAAGAACGTCGCCCTGTTGAAGGCCGACTGGACCCAATACGACGAGCGCATCACCTCCACCCTCAAGAACGAGTTCAACAAGGCGGCGGTGCCGGTGACAGCCCTGTACAAGCCGGGCGAGCGCCGCGCCGACCTCCTCCCCGACATCCTCACGGTCGAAAACGTCGGCGCCGCGCTGAAGGGTTTGCCGTAAGGTACCCTGTCACCCCCGCGAACGCGGGGGCCCAGCGGGCGGATCGGTAAGGGAACGGTGGCACATACCCGCCGACCCATCGCCGCATCGGCATGACAAAACACCCGCACTCTCTCCCCCAAACGTCACCCCGGCGTGCGGTCCTCCACCAGCGCGCATACGGGCGGTTCGGCCGGGGTCCATGCCAGAGACAGTCAAGGCACCGAACTCAGGCGGTCGGTTCCCACGGCAACCATGCCTTGACTGATCATGGCGTGGACCCCGGCCGAGCCGCCCGTCTTTTCCGCTGATGGACGTTTTCCACGCCGGGGTGACGTATGGGGGAGAACGGCTTGTTCTTACCCAATAAAGAGCGCAGTCACTCCCCAGCCGCCGGATGCCGGTAATACAACAACCCCAGCGGCGGCTCCACCCCGCTCGCCCCTTCGAGCGGAAACGCGGGCGCGCGCCCCATCCC
>JAJQBO010000194.1 GCA_021203245.1 Planctomycetaceae bacterium | reverse complement strand
CCCCCGCCCACCCCGCGCCGGCCATGCCGACAGTCACCGTCTTCACGCGTCCCCCCGCGCCGCCGTGTTGACGGCGTCAAGGATGCGGCGGACCGTCTCCATCTCCCGGAGGCCCGCCCGCGGGGCGCGTTTGGCGAGGAAATCGTCCAGGGTGATGCGGGCGAATTCGGCGTAATAGGAATCGCTGTCCGTGTCCATGGGGACGCGCTCTGTCTCGCGTCCGAAACGGCGCGTCTCCCAGGCGTTGTCCGCCAGGGTGTAGTAGTCGTTACGGGTGACGATATTCCAGCGGTTGTCGCGCTTTTCCGCGTCCGTCGGGTAGGCGTAGCCGGTCTCCAGCGCCATAGTCGCGCCGCCCGCGAGGGAGACGAGGGTCGAGGCGTAGGTCTCGATGCCGTCGTATTCCGACACGTTGTGGAACGCCGCGCCGAGCACCTCGGCCCCGTCGGAGTCGGTCAGGTGCAGGGCGAGATCGATGAAGTGGACGCCGAGGTTGGTCATGCAGCCGCCGCCGCACTGCTCGCAACGGAGCATCCACGGCGACGGGACGGCATACCGAGACGGCGGGCCGGCGATGAACTTGAACGCCATGTGCTGGATGTCCTGCGCCGGGACGAGCCGCTTGAACCCGGCGATGAAATCGCTGTAGCGCCAGATAAAGGGGATGGCACAAAACGATTCCGCCTTTTTCGCCGCCGCCCTGACCCTGGCCACATCGCCGGCGGAAAGACCGAGCGGTTTTTCAATGGAAAAGGGGATGCCCCGCGCGATCAGGTCGAGCGCCAGGCCCGGCATGTCGCAGTGGGGCGCGAAGGCGAAGACGAAATCCGGCTTTTCGACGTCCAACAGCAGCCGGTAGTCGTCGTAGGAAGTGCAGCCGTGGCGCTCGGCAAAGGCCCCGACCGCCCCCGTCGACGGATCGCTGGCCGCCGCAACGGTGATGGCGTCTCGCTCGGCCTGGAGAAGGTAGAGCGGCACGTGCCAATGGCTGACGCCGATAAAGGCAACTTTGAGATCGCTGCGTGTGGGCATGGGTTTATTCCGGTTAGGGTAGCCAAGAGACGGAGCGTACACGGTGGTCCGTTCCCCCTCACCCCGGCCCTCTCCCCGAGGGGAGAGGGAGAAGGAGAGTGGGATCATATTATGTTAGTACTTTTCGCGGACCGTGACCAACAGTTCATACAGCGCTTTCTGCTCGGCGTCGGCCTTTTTCAGGAAATCGTCGATAACCGGCTGGACGGCCGTGGCGAAGGCGGCCTTGTCGACTTCGTTGATGGCGACGCCTTTGGCCTCCATCGCCTTTCTCGCCTCGACCTGGGCGTCGGCCCAAATCTCGTTGTTCCACGCGTCCGAGAAGCGCTTGCCCGCCTCGAAAATGGCGGCCTGGTTCTCGGGCGAGAGGCGTTCGAAGAAGCGCTTGCTGATAAAGGTCGGGTCGGGAATGATGAACTGCTCGGTCAGGGAATAGAACTTCGCCACCTCTTCCATGCCGTTGGCGAGTATGACCGGGGCGGAGTTCTCCAGGCCCTGGATGGTGCCCTGCTGCAAGGCGGTATAGACTTCGCTCCACGGCATCGGCGTGGCGCTGCCGCCCATGGCGTTCAGGGTGCCGGCCAGGACCGGGTCCTCCATGACGCGGATGCGCATGCCGTTCATGTCGGCGGGAACGCGGACAGGCCGCACGTTGTTCAGGACGCTGCGGGAACCGAGATCGGCCCAGGCGATGATGAGAAAGCCGTTTTCCTCCGCGTCCTTTTCCAGCACCGCCCGGACCTCGGGATCGGTCAGGGTGCCGATGGCCTGCTTGGCGTCGCGCCACAGATAGGGAAGCGACAGGACCGACCACATCGGGCTGTAGTTGGACAGATCGGTGGCGGCTGTTTCGGTCATTTCAATGGTGCCGGCGATCAGCCCCTCCAGCGAGGCAATCTTGTCGCCCAACTGCGAGCTGGGGTAGAACTCCATGGCCAGACGGCCGTCGGAACATTCCGCTATCAACTCGCCTAGCCGGCGCGCGCCGTCGGCCTGGGCGCCGGTCGCCGGGAAGGTGACGGAAAACTTGATGCCGATGGGTTTGACCTCGCCCGCGAACACGGGCGACAGGGCGACGAACAGCAGGGCAAGCGCGACACGCAATACTTTACGACTCATGATGCAATCCTCCTAATGAGAGATGAAATGGTGAAGCGGTTTATAAAAGGGCGTGACCGAAGCCGAGGGTCGTTTCCGTTCGGTGCCATACCCGTCTGTCCCCGTGGACCCCGGCCGAACCGCCCGCTTTCTCCGCTGCTTCGCGTCCGCACGCCGGGGTGACGCATGGGGGAGTTTGAAGGCTTTTTTCTTATTCCGCGTTAGTATTTCGATCTGACCCTGACCAACAAGTCGTACAAGGCCTTTTGCTCCGTATCGGCCTTGGCGAGAAAATCGTCGACGACCGGCTGGACCGCCTTGACGAACGCGTCCCGGTCGACCTCGTTGATAGCGACGGTGGCG
The DNA here is from genome assembly GCA_021203245.1 of Planctomycetaceae bacterium. Taxonomy (GTDB): domain Bacteria; phylum Planctomycetota; class SZUA-567; order SZUA-567; family SZUA-567; genus JAJBSZ01. Next base: position 10,073 of record JAJQBO010000194.1, on the reverse strand, counting down.
GCCTTCATGTCTTCGAGCGCCTTGTCCATGGCGGGGCCGAAAATCTCGCCGTCCCATTCCACCATGACCCGCCGCCCGGCTTCGTAGAGCGCTTCCTGATCCTCCTGCGAGAGGCGGTCGAAGAGGCGCTGCGACACCAGGGTGACGTCGGGGATGATGAACTGTCGGGTCAGGGACATGAACTTGGCGACCTCCTGCATCGCCGCGCCGGTGATGACCGGCTCGGTATTTTCAAGCCCCTGGATGGTGCCTTGCTGCAGGGCGGTGTAGACCTCGCTCCACGGCATCGGCGTGGCGCTGCCGCCCATGGCGTTCAGGGTGGCGGCCTGGACCGGGTCTTCCATGACGCGGATGCGCAGGCCGTTCATGTCGGCCGGGGTATGGACAGGCCGGACCGAATTGATGATGCTGCGCGACCCCAGCTTGTACCAGGCGATGACGACAAAGCCGATGTCTGTCGCATATTTCTCCAGGACCAGGCGGACCTCGGGATCGGTCAGGGTCTGGATAGCCTGTTCCGGGCTGTCCCACAGGTAGGGAAGGGACAGGACCGACCAGACCGGGTCGTAGTTGTTCAGGTCGGTGGACGCGCATTCCATCATTTCAATGGTGCCTGCCACCAATCCTTCCATCGAGGCGATTTTGTCGCCAAGCTGGGCGCTGGGGTAGAGCTCCGTGATCATGCGCCCGTCCGACGTCTCCTCGATAAGACGGCCCAGGGCGCGGCAGCCGTCGGCAAGAATGCCGGTGGCGGGACAGGTGGCGGAATACTTGAGGACAAGCGGGCGCTTTTCCCCCGCTCCAAGGGTAAACCCGAACAGGACGACGGCGACGCGCGCGGCGACAAGTACCCTACGCATTTGCTCTCTCCTTTACTCTGCATCCACGGCATTCCGGACGGGACGACGCGCGTCTATCCCTCCCGGTTGTAGATTTCCACCTCCTTCGCCACGACCCGGCGTTCGGCGTCGGTGAGGGCGCGAAACGGCTTGCGGCACGTTTCTTCGGCAATCACACCCTGCATGACCAGCATCGTCTTGATGGCCGGGATGCCGGGAATGCCGGCCAGGGCGCGGTCGGTGGCGACGATGCGCATCTGCGTCTCGCGCGCGCCGGCCCAATCGCCGGACCGGAACTGGTCGTACAGCCTGACAAAGCGCTTCGCAAACACCATGCCCGGGCCGGAGACGGTGCCGACGCCGCCCGACGCCAGGCACTGCAGGAAGAGGCTGTCGCAGCCGATCAGGGCGTCGACGCTTCGCCCGGCGCAGGCCAGGTAATCCTCCAGCCGCATCAGGTCGGGCGCGCTGAACTTGATGCCCCGGACGTTGCCGTGGCGGGCCATGATTTTCCCCAGAAGCGATGGCGAGACGTCGTTGTTGCTGTGGCTCGGGATGTTGTAGACATAGGCGGGGAAGTCCGGCGCGACCGAGGCGAGGAGATCGTCGAAACAGGCTTCGAGGGCGATGTCGTCCTGGCGGAAAAACACCGGCGTCATCACCCCGACGCCGTCGGCGCCGACGGCCTGCGCGTGGGCCATATGGCCGGCCGTCTCCTCCATCGTCACGGCGGTGCACTGGATATAGACGGACATCCGCCCGGCGTTTCGTTTCACCATCGCTTCGGCCACCCGGCGGCGCTCGTCCGCGCTCAGCAGCAATCCTTCGCCGTTGGTGCCGTTCGGGTAGATGCCGTGGACGCCGTTATCGGCGAGATAGTCGCAGAGCTTTTCCAGCGAAGCGAGGTCGAGGCCGCCGTCCTGCTTCATGGGCGTGATGGTGGCGCAGACCAGACCAGAGAGCGTTTTCATAGAATTACCTTTCCGTTTACACCGAATAGCCGAGCAGGCGCGGGACAAACTCCACCAGCGGCGGAATGTAGGTGACAAGCATCAGCACGATGATCTCGGCGACGATGTAGGGCATGATTCCCTTGACGCCCCGCTCCACCGGGATGTTCGCAATCTTGCAGGCGATGAACAGACACACGCCGAGGGGCGGCGTTCCCGCGCCGATGACCAGGTTCAGGACCATGATGAGGCCGAAATGCACCGGCCCGATGCCAAGCTCCTGGGCAATAGGCGTGAGGATGGGCGCAAGCACGATAACCGCCGCCGCGCCGTCCATGAACATGCCGACGACGAGGAGGAGCAGGTTGACAAGGAGAAGGAACACGAAGGGCGAATTGCTGATCGACAGGATCATGTCGCCGACGATGGTTGACACCTGCAACGCGGTCAGCCCGTAACTGAAGATGCGGGCGCAGGAGATGATCATCAGGACGGTGGACGACAGGGTCGCGGCCGTGCGGAGCATGCCGGGAATCTCCCGGAACGTCAGGGTGCGGCTGACGAACAGGCTGACGATGAGGCTGTAGACGACCGCCGCCGCGCCCGCTTCCGTCGGGGTAAAAACGCCGAACATGATGCCGCCGACGATGATAATCGGCATGCCGAGCGGCAGGATGGCGGAAAGGATGATGCGCCGCTTCTCGGCCCAGGGGATCCGCTCGGTGCGGCGGGGATAGTGGTGAAGCATGTTCATGAACGCCACCGTGCCCATCAGCCCGGAGCCGATCATTAGCCCGGGAACCACGCCGCCCATGAACAGCGCGCCGATGGAACAGCCGACCGTGACGCCGTAGACGACCATCATGATGCTGGGCGGGATGATTGGTCCGCAGGTCGAGGACGACGCGGTCACGCCGACCGCCACCTCGGGCGCATAGCCGTCCTTGACCATGGCGGGAATCAGGATGCCGCCGACGCAGGAGGTGTCTGCCTGGGCGCTCCCGGTGATGCCGCCAAAGAACATGCTGGCGACGATATTGGCCTGGGCCAGGCTCGCCGGCATGCGGCCGATGAGGAGCAGGGCGAAATCCACCAGCTTGTCGGTGATTTTCCCCCGGTTCATGATCTCCCCCGCCAGCATGTAAAAGGGGATGGCGAGAAGGGGCAAATAGCCGATGCCGTTATAGATCGACTGCGGAATGACCAGCCAGGCCATCGGGCTGCCGGAGACGTGGTAATGCACCAGCAGGCTGGTCAGCCCGACCAGGCCGAGGCTGATATACACAGGCACGCCGACCAGGATGACGACAAAAACCAGACCCACCAGGGAGACGATGATGTAGTTGTTCATTGCGCAGCCTCCTCGGGTGTTTCGCACTCGACCACGAGTTCGTCTTCCCGGGGATCGTGGGTGATGCGGTGCTTGATGGTTTTGACAAATTCATACAGCATCAGCCCCGCCCCGATGGGCATGGACAGATAACAGTAGGCGCGCGGAATGCGCAGGATGACGGTTCGGAGCCGGCCGGCGTTCATGGTGTGCTCGACCGCGCCGACAAAGAAGAGGGCGAAAAAGGCGACGCAGGCGAGCGCGACAAGCGTGCGGAGCAGATAGCGCGGCTTTTCCGGCAAGCGGTTGGCGAAGGAATTGAGTTCGGTATGGCCGTTGGTGCGGATGGCCCTGGCGCTCCCGAACATGACCATGTAGACGAGGAGGATTTGCACCAGCTCGTCCGACCACAACAGACCGCTGACCAGGACGTAGCGGAAAAAGACGTGCACGCTGACTATGCAGACGATTGCCGCATACAGAGCCGTACAGCCGATGTCCTCTATCCAGGCGATGGCGGTATCGAAAATCCTGAACGCTTTTTTCACGGCGAATCCTTTGCGTTGCGGCGAGCGGGACGACGTTCACGCGGCAAATGTAAACGTTGTCAAGCTGCCTGACGAAAAACGGTGCGGTGACGCAATGAGCGATGGCGCGTGTGTCGGAATAGGGGAGTCGGCGATGTCGAGGCGATGTTTTCCGGGGATACGAGTGTTTTACCTCGTGTGTGAAAGCGGAGCATCGGCGGAGCGGACCATTTCACCCTCCCTAAAGCATTTTAAAAAAAGACGTGAACGCAGCCGATGGCTTCGTGAGTTCGGTGCATTACCCGTCTATTCCCGTGGACCCCGGCCGAACCGCCCGTTTGTCCCGCTGGTGGAGGTCCGCACGCCGGGGTGACGGATGGGGGAGTTTGAGGCCTTTTTCCTCTTTTCACCTCCCTTTGCGGGAGAGGGCCGGGGTGAGGGTGATGGTCGATGCCCACGTTTCTTCCTGCGGCACAGCGGAAAACTCACCGACAGACCCCTCACCCCAACCCTCTCCCCCTCCGGGGGCGAGGGGGCAGGTTATTCTTCCCAATTGATGATCATGCCGAGCGCTTCGAAATCGTTTTCGAGTTGATCGACATAGGCGGCGACCGCGTCCGCCTTGGCGACGAAACGGTCGATGATCGGTTCGACCGTGAATCTGCCGCCGAGCAGCAGGCGGTAATAGCAGTGGGCGTCGTCAATATATGTCCAGTGGTGCGGATAACTCTTCCCGAGCGGCACCGAGTCGACGGCGTGCGCGCCGATGACGGTGATCGATTTCTTCTGGACGTGCCTGTAGAAATTGAAATCCACCGTCCCCCGGGGACTGCCGAGAATGCAGACGCGCGCGTAGTCGGCAGCCATGCCGCAGGCGTCGTTCATGGCGGAGGGGACGCCGGTATTGTCGATGACGACGGCCGGGCCATTGCCGTCGGTGACGTCGGCGAGACGGCTCTGCCAGCCGTCGACGCCGTTGTTGATGGCGACGTCGGCTCCGCAGCGCTCCGCAATGGCCAGGCGCTTTTCGCTCCGATCCATGCCGATGGCCGGCGCCGCGCCGTTGGCGCGGGTGAACTGGAGCGCCAGCAGGCCGACGATGCCGAGGCCGAGGGAGACCACGCTTTCGCCCAATTCGATGCGGCACTTGCGCACGCCCTGCAACGAGGTCTGGGCAAGGCTCGTAAAGGCTGCCTGGGCGAAGGTGACGCCGTCAGGCACCTTGGCGACCCAATGCGCCTTGACGACGCCGATCTCGCGGTGGCCGATGTCGACGCCGTAGCAGGCGATGCGGTCGCCCTGCTCCAGACCGGTCACGCCGGGGCCGCATGTGTCGACCCAGCCGGCGCAGCAATAGCCGGGAACGTGGGGAAATGACGGGACCGCGTTCGGGTAGGCCATGACCCAGGCCCGCTCGGTGCCGGTGCTGACCAGCGTCGCGGCCATGCGCATGCGGACTTCACCCGGTCCCGGTTCCGGCACGTCCAGGTCCAGCATTTCCACCCTGCCCTTTTCGACCGCGACCAAACCCTTGCACTTCATCACTGGCTCCTTTGCGTAACCTATGGTACACACCGCCCGCGCACGGCTTGCCCGTGGTCAAGCCGTCCCGTCGACGCCGCCGTACCGGTGAAAACTACTGTGAAAGTCGCCGCGCGCCGCAACTGTCCCGCACGATCAGCTCGTAATCGAGCAGGTCCTGCATCCGCTCCAGCGGGTGGCCGTTCATCAATTTGATCAATTTCAGCATCGCCGACCTGCCCATCCACTGCCTCGGCTGCCTAATGGTGGTCAGGGCCGGTTCGAACACGGACGAAAATTCGATATCGTCGAAGCCGGCGACAGAGACGTCCTCCGGGATGCGTTTCCCCGCCTTCTGCAAGGCCTTCATCGCGCCGATGGCCATGGTGTCGCCGGCGGCGAAGACGGCGGTCACCGGTTCGGCCAGGCGCAGAAGTTCGTTCATCTGCTTGAAGCCGCCGTCGAAGGAGGGCGCGCCGGAGCGGATAATCGTTTCGTCACGCTCGATGCCGTGGTCGGCCAGCGCCTGGAAATAGCCGCGCAGCCTGTCCCGATAGAGCAACTTTTCCGGGTCCGAAGTCAGGTGGGCGATGCGGCGGTGGCCGAGGCCGATGAGGTATTCGGTCATGCACTTGGCGGCGCTCAGGTTGTCGATGGTGATGTTCGGGATGCGCTTGTTGTCCAGGTACTGGCAGGCGACGACGATGGGGTAGCGCTTGGCGATGCGTTCCATCAGGCTCTTGGCCGCATTGGCGGAAAGGGAGATAACCCCGTCGATCTGGCGCTGCAATAGCGCGTTGAAATAGCGGTTCTCGATGTCCTGCCTGTTGTCCATGTTGGCGATTAGGGTCTGGTAGCCGTTTTCCTCGGCGCAGGTCTGGATGCCGACGAGTATCTCGTGGAAAAAGGTGTTGCCGATATCGGGGACGATGACCACCACCGACCGGGTCGACTGGGTCCGCATCTGCCTGGCGAGGGCGTTGGGTTGGTAGTTCAACTCCTTGATGACCCGGAGGACCGCGTCGCGCGTCGCCGGCTTGACCGTGTCCTCGTTCCGGGCGACCCGGGAGACGGTGGCGGTCGAGACGCCGGCGGCCTTGGCGACATCCTTGACTGTGACCATGCATGTTCCTCGCGCGGATATCAAACGTGGACTACAGTCCCGCTATGGCGTTACGGCACCGTTGTCGCCGCACTGACGCAAAATCCGGTTATCATACCCCGTCACCCCCGCGAACGCGGGGGCCCAGCGGACGGATCGAGAAGGGAACGAATTCTTTGCCACTATACCCACTGCGGCTTGCGGGTATGTACCACCGTTCCGTCACCGACAGGTCCGCTGGGTCCCCGCGTCGCGGGGATGACGATTTTTTATGGAACGAGTGGGGCCGGTTTCAGCGCATCACCTTTCTCCACCATCGCCAGCGTGTCCAAAATGCCACGCACATAGGCGCGACCCTGGCGCATGCCGTAGGCGGCGTCGGGGATGTCGTCCGGATGCCAGCGGCGTTCGTACTCCAACGACAGCCAGCCATCATAGCCTTCCGCAATCAACCGGGCAAGGATGTCCGGCCACGGCACCTCGCCGTCGCCGGGAATACGGGTGACGATGTTGCGGATTTCGTGATCGACGATGTTTATCTTGGACGCGGTAAAGGGGGGCGTCCGGATTCTTGAACCGGAGATCCTTGACATGGACGTATTTGATCATCCCGTGCTGCAGATCCATGGCCGTGCGCCAGTCCTCCTCCTTGCCGAAGGTGAGGTTGGCCTGGTCGTAGAGAATGCCGACGGCGGGGTGGGCGATACGGCCCACTATCATCGCGGCGGCGGCGGCCGAGACGGTCATGGTGCTGAAATGGTTTTCCAGGACCAGCGTCACCCCGGCCGCGGCGGCGACGTCGCCGAGACGGCGCATGGAATCGACCAGGTTGTCCAGCTTGTGCTCATAGTTTTCAGTATCACCCGCGAGCAGCGTGCCGCCGTAGATGCGGATAAAGGGCGCGCGGAGGATGCGGGCGTAGTCGATGACGATGCGCAGATCCGCCTCGGCCTTCGCGCGCGCGGCCGGATCGAGGGAATTAAAATCGCTCGCGTACGGCGTGAGGCAACTTGTTTCCATTCCCATGTCCGCGACGAGCGAGGCCACCGCTTCCGCCCGGGCGTGGCCGTCCTTCGGCGGCAGGGCGCAGCGGTAGCCGTCCTGCACGACGATCTCTATCCCGTCGAAGCCGCAGTCCTGAAACAGGCGCGCCGCGTCGTCGAGCGTGTATTCGGGCGTCCCCATGGTATGACCTGCTATTTTCATATCGGTTTTCCTGAAGGCGTTTTTCGTAAAAGGGCGGAACGCTCAGTTCATGCCGGGCAGACCGGCGGTGCGGAGAATGGCGTCGACCAGTTCGTGCGACTTGAGGGCGTCGGCGCCGTTGGACAGGGGCTGGCTGCCGGTGCGGATGCAGTCGATAAAGTGCTCAACCTCCTGCCGGAAGCCCATCTTATCCTCGAGCCTGGCCCAGCCCATGGCGAGCGGCGTCAGGACCGTCTTGACCTCTGTCTCCGGGTTGATGACGGTCACGTCGTCCGGCGCGTTGACCCGGACGGTCTGGCCGCCGCCGAAGAGGTCGAGCGTTTCGTACCACTGGCCGGCGGTGCGGCTGGCCACGAGAATGCCGATTGCGCCCGAGTCGAAGCGGATATGGGCGGTGCAGCCGTCCTCGTTGTCCTTGTCCGTGAACTGGCTGTAGGCCTGGACCTCCACCGCCTCGCCGCAGAAAAAGCGCATCAGGTCGACCATGTGGATGGCGTTTTCGAGGGTGGCGCGGAACTCGGAGCCGTTGCGGCCTTTTCCGGCGACGCAGATGTCGAGGCGCTTGTCCGCGAACGCCTCCTTGGCCTTGCGGTAGACCGGCGCATAACGGCGATTGAAGGCGACCATGAGGATGCGGTTTTTCGCCGCCGCCAGCTCGACCATGCGCCTGCCTTCGGCAAGGGTCATGGCCAGCGGCTTTTCGAGAAAAACGTGCCTGCCGGCTTTGAGAAGCGGCATGACGTATTCGCTGTGGTTCGGCTTGGGCGTGAGGACGAAGGCGCAGTCCATATCGATCCGCATGAATTCGTCGAAGGAGGCGCAGAGGTTTTCGATGGCATAGCGGCTCGCCGCCCTGGCGCGGGTGGCTTCGGAACGGCTGAACCCGGCGACGATGCGGACGCCCGGGATGGCCGACAGGGCGGGGAGTTCCGCGGCGTGGGCGATGGCGCCCAAACCGATGACGCCGACCTTGATGGTGTGAGTCATGGGCTCTCCAGAATGTTAACGATTACATTTTTACAGAAAAAAGAATTCGCCCGGCTCGACACGGTAGAGACAATTTATGCGGGTTTAGACGAAATATCCGGGCAATTGACCCATCCTGCCCGTATTTTCACCATATCACACGGTCATGGCTTTGTCAAAGACGATTGTCGATATAATCCTGGACGTATTTTTTCGTCAGCAAGTTATCCTCTATGATTTCAACATATTATTGGGTTTTTAGGCTGGCCGATTTTTTTGTAATCGATATCATTTTTACATTCCCCCGCAGGCAACCCGGCCTCCTGCCACAAGTAAATTGATTGACATTCACCCGAACATCGGTAAACTTAATTTACTGTCATTGCCAGAAAACCGCGGGGTTACGGGCTGAGACCTGTAACCCCGTTTTTTTGCGTCCACTGACAGGATGGTACACAGAGTATATTTGGCTGGGGTTTTTGAGAGAACGAATGCTTTCCGCCCTTGCCTTGACGAGCGTTGCCGAGCTTTGCACGCCAACGCATACATGTGGTAAAAGGAACGGAATGAATTTTAGTGATCTCGAATTAGCGGAACCTGTCTTGCGCGCCGTCACCATGGAGAAGTACACCACCCCCTCCCCCATCCAGGCACAGACCATCCCGCAACTCCTCGCCGGCAAGGATGTCCTCGGCTGCGCCCAGACCGGCACCGGCAAAACGGCCGCGTTCGCGCTGCCGATTATCCACCGCCTCTACGAGCAGGGCGTGCCGCGCGGCCGCCGCGCCCCCAGAGCACTCGTCCTCACCCCGACCCGCGAACTGGCGGCACAGGTCGGCGCGAGCTTTAACAGCCTGGGCAGATATACCGGCCTCAAGACGGCGATTATCTTCGGCGGCGTCGGCCAAGGCCCGCAGGCGGCCGCCCTGCGCAGCGGCGTCGACGTGGTTGTCACCACCCCCGGCCGCCTCATCGACCTCATGAACCAGCGCCTGGTCGACCTCCGCCAGATCAACACCCTGGTGCTGGACGAAGCGGACCACATGCTGGACATGGGCTTTATCCACGACGTGAAACGCATTATCGCCAAAATCCCGGGCGAACGGCACACCATGCTGTTCTCCGCCACCATGCCGAAGGAAATCGCCTCCCTCGCGGCGGCTGTCCTTAAGGACCCGGTCAATATCGCCGTCGCGGCCGTCTCGTCGGCGGTGGAAACGGTCGCCCAGACCGTCTACCACGTCGAGAAGGCGAAAAAAGGCCCGCTCCTCGTCGACCTGCTCCAGAACGGCGGCATCAAGACCGGCCTCGTCTTCTCCCGCACCAAGCACGGCGCGGACAAGATCTGCCGCATGCTCAACGCCGCCGGCATCCAGTCCGGCGCCATCCACGGCAACAAGTCGCAGTCGGCCCGCAAACAGGCGCTGGATTCGTTCAAGCGCGGCAAGCTCCGCGTCCTGGTCGCGACAGACATCGCCGCCCGGGGCATCGACATCCAGGCCCTGCCCCACGTCGTCAACTACGACCTGCCGGACGTGCCGGAAACATACGTCCACCGCATCGGCCGCACCGGCCGCGCGGTAACGTCCGCATAATGGTGTAAAATTAAAATGAGCCAGAGGCTCAGCCTCC
>JAJQBO010000041.1 GCA_021203245.1 Planctomycetaceae bacterium | reverse complement strand
ATGATGAGTCAATGAAACAATGTACAATTACCCTAACCAATTATGAATTCACTAATTACATAATAATTGTGCATTGTGAATTATGAATTGTGAATTTTCGGTTCAGGTTGCCGTCAACTTTTGCCGAATACATATATGGAGGAATCACCCATGGATACCATCTTCGGCATCGGCATCGACATCGTCTCCATCGCCCGCATCACCGCGATGCGGGAAAAGCAGGGCGAAAAGGCCCTGTCAGTGGTATTCCTCCCGTCCGAACTCGAATACTGCCGCGCCCGCGTCAACACGGACGAGTCCCTCGCCGCCCGTTTCGCCGCCAAGGAGGCGGTCATGAAGGCGCTCGGGACCGGCTGGGCGCAGGGGGTGGCTTTTACCGGCATCGAGGTGGTTCGGGAAGGAGAAAACGTCCCGGAAATCCGTCTCCACGGCCCGACGGCCGATAAGGCGAAGGCATTGGGCGCTGGCCGCATCCACTGTAGTCTGTCCCATGGGGGTGGAATGGCGATTGCGGAAGCACTTATCGAAAAAGCATGGAATTAACGCGAAGGATTTCCATAACGCATTGATTCAATTATGGTTAAATATATCGGGAAAAGGTGAAAAACGCTTGCGATTCTGCAATCCTGCCTTATAATGGTTCAAATTATCGTGTCAGGGGGGTGGACACGGTCTATCACGATATGACGAAGTTTACGACTGATAATAGAGAAGCGTCAGGGAGGAACATTATGAGGAGATGGAGTCTTACCGCAATCGTCGCGGCGTTTGCCGTGGTCGCTGCGGTGGGGGGGAGCCTACGCCGTCGATTTCACCAACAACGGCAGTGCGGTGAATAACGCCTGGATGCAGACCCCAGGCAACATACCGTTGGCTGCCCATGCAGCTAACTCGTTTGCCGGCGAAGGGTATGCCGATGTCATGGGCGCATCTATAGCTGGTCAGCGCCAGTTCCGCCGCGCCCTTCCTTCGATTTACAGCTATAGCCAAACTGCGCATTACCAGGACCGCGCCGACGCGTCTGTATCGGGCGAAGCCTATGCCAATATCGACGCCGGCGACGTCAGTTACGCCGGTTGCCCCACCACCATGTGCGCCCCCGGCAACCGCTGGGTCATGTGGGACGTGCCGTTCTATCTCCGCGAAGTCCAGAAAGAGACGGACGGCGCGCTCGGGTATACCAACAAGGTCGCCGTTTTGCCACCGGCATCAGCCGCATGATTGGCGAAACGAGCGCCATCGGCTTTGCCGTCGGCTACGACGCCCGGACCCTGGCCCGCAAGGACGGCTACCACTTTCGTAACAAGGCCGACACCCTGCACCTCGCCCTGTTTGGCGGCACCAATATTGGCAACTTCTTTATCGACGGCTATGCTGGCTGGTCCCGCGCCTGGAACCGCATGGAACGCGAAACGACCGATATGGGAGTGCGCAATTCCCTGAATAAGGCCAACTACCGGGACGATGTCTATTCTATTGGCGTCAAAGCCAGCTATGTTTGGATTCTCCAGAACGATATGCGGATTACCCTGTCAGTCGGCCTTGACTTCAGTCACGTGCGGATGGAAGGCATAAATGAACGGTTCCACAGTGGCGCATCTGCCGCTGAAACCCTTCGTAGCGGTCGCAGCACGTACAATAACTTTTCGATTCCCGTCATGGTCTCGGCCAGCAAGACGTTTTCGTCCAATTTCATGACGTTCCGCGGTGCGCCGTCCCTGTGGACGCCGGAAATTCGCGGCGGCTATGTCGGCGTGGTCGGCGACAAACGGCCGGAGGTGGATTTCCGCAATGACGACAAAAACCTTAACTTCAAAACCAAAGGCGCGAAGTTCACCGGTTCCTACGGCACGGTCGGCGCGGGCCTGAAGGTCAAGTTCGCCGACAAGTACATCTTCGCCGTCGACTACGACTTCACCGCCGGCGACAAGTACCGCAACCACTCCATCACCGGCATGTACGGCGTCAGCTTCTAACACGCAACAGATACAGTTTTCGCGCCACAACGCACCTCTGCGAAGGGGTGCGTTTTTTTATCCCCCTACCCTCTCCCCTCCGTGGAGAGGGCAGGGGTAATAACATTTGGATAATAATTGTGAACTATGAATTGTGCATTGTGAATTCCGAATAACTCCAAACGTCCCACCCATCCCCATCGTCACCCCGGCGTGCGGACCTCCGTCAACGGGCTAAACGGGCGGTTCGGCCGGGGTCCACGCTAGAAAGAATGAATGCACCAAACTCAGGCGGTCACCGCGCATGCCACAATGGCTCTTCGTGGCATGGACCCCGGCCGAACCGCCCGTTTTCTCCGCTGATGCACGCATTGACGCCGGGGTGACGTAAGGGGGAGATTGGTGCGTAAACGGTAAATAACCGAACTGTCCCATTGCTCCATAATTGTGCCTTGTGAATTATGAATCGTGAATTGAACAAAGAATACTCTCTCCCCGTGCGTGAACGCCGCTACCATAAGGGAAAATCGAAAGGATACCGCCATGCACTTCAAACGCACAAGACATTACCCCCAGCAATTCCCCACCTACGCCATGGTCCGTTCCCTCGCCCACGGCCTTGCCTACGACGCCGGCGACATCCCGCGCCGGCATGAGCGCTGGTTTTTTCTTATCACCGACGTCTATATGGAGCGCCCCGTCGGCCAGGTCAGTCAAAAGCATTGAGACCGCATCGTTTGGTATATGAAAGAGGCGACCCACGGCCTGATCACGCTTATGGCGACCTGGCCCCGGCGTCGTCTGCCCCGCTATCGCCCTCTGCGGCAGTGCCAGACCCGTGGCTGGACCTGGACCAGGCAGCACCTGACCGCCCCGCGTCCGCGCCGGCGGCGCTTTATTCTGCCGTCTCTCGCGCCCACAATCACCGGTCCGCCGCCTCTGCTGTTTCCAGCCGTTTCCGGGGAAGGATACCCGTGCAGGTATGAACCCGGTGATGTCGCCGTCCTGCCTCTGGTGGGTTAGCCCGGGACGTATGCCGGAACGAACGACCCGCCCCAAGATCTTTGACAACCGAATCGCGCACGGCTCCCGAAGAGTGGGGCGCGGGGACGACCCGCGCCGGCGCGACACACACAAAAAGGGGAGGGACCAGCCAAAGGAGCCGCAACCATGCGAAAACTCGCGCTCGCACTGATGCTCACCCTCGCCGCAACCTGCGCCGTATCCGCAGCCGCCGGCGAATCCATGCGCCTCAATTTCGTCAAGGGCCTCTATTCCGTCAACGTTCCGGCCAACTGGTACGTCGACATCGACGCTTCCGACTCGACCCTCACCATCGCGCAAGGGGTTGACCCGACCGCGGCCCGGGTCATTATCGCCATCCCGAGTCCGCAGATGGCCAACCGCCTGGACGAGTACGCCCGCCTCGCCGCCACTTCGTTTATCAATGCCCTCGGCGGCGGCCGCATCGTCCAGGACAAGGGCGAGCGGGATGAACACGGCGTCATCTTCCGCACCGAATCGTCCAGCCTGCCCTTTGTCGGCGCCGTCCACACCATCAGGGACGGCAACAACGCCATCCTCACCATCTTCCTGACGCCGGAGCGGGACTACGAGCGGTCCAAGGATTGGGCTGCCGTCATTCTCGATTCGCTCCGCGTCGACGGCCGGGCCATCGAACAGCAGACCGCTTTCATTACCCGCCAGGCGGAAAACCTGATCCGCGATCTCCAGGGTTCGGGCAGGACCTCGGTATCGGAAACGTCCGCGCGCCAATCCGCCCCGCCGACCCGCGACACCGGAGGCCTCGGCAGCCTGATAAACGACCCCTGGCGCCGCTAAAAGCGGACACCAATCGGAATAAGCAAACCCCCTCTCCCTTCGAGGGAGAGGGCCGGGGTGAGGGTGAAGCACCACCCCCACCGCCCCAAAACATTTTTCCCAAGTCGCCGTCATTTACTGGGTTGACACGCTATTCGAAAATCATATACTGTATCCTTCCTCGCTGAGGTAGCTCAGTTGGTAGAGCACGGCCCTGAAAAGGCCGGTGTCGGCAGTTCGACTCTGCCCCTCAGCACCAAACTACCATTTGAGCCTTCCCCATTCCACGGGGAAGGCTTTTTCAAACCGGCCTGCCATGCCCCGAAACGCCTTTACGACAGCAATGCAGCGCATCCTCGCCGACGTCCCGGAACCGGGCGTGGTTGTCGCGGCCGTGTCGGGCGGCATGGATTCGGTCGTGCTGGCGCATCTGGTCGCGGCGTGGCGGGACAAATTTCCCGGCGGGGTGCGTCTCGTCGCCGCCCACCTGAACCACGGCCTCCGGGGCGCAGCCGCCGACGCGGACCAGGCGTTCTGCCGCGACCTCGCCAGGGCGCTCGGGCTCGGGTTTGCCGCGCAGGCTGTCGACGCCGCCGCTGTCGCGAAAGCGGAAGGGATGGGCGAGGAGGAAGCGGGCAGGGCGCTTCGCTACCGGTTTTTCCACGACCTCGCCGGCGACGGCGGTTTGGTCCTGACCGGCCACCATGCCGACGACCAGGCGGAAACGATTCTCCTTCATTTGCGCCGGGGCGCGCACCGGCGCGGCCTCGCCGGCATGCGCGAACTGGCCCGAGTTCCTGTCCCGCCCGGGCTGGCGGTGCGGGTTGGGCGGCCGTTGTTGTCGGTGCCCCGGGAGGAACTCCACGCCCTTGCCACGGCAGAGGGCTGGACATGGCGCGACGACGCGACGAACGGCGACGTCCGCTACGCCCGCAACCGCATCCGCCACCGCATCATTCCCGCCCTCGAGGCGATTATGCCCGGCTTCCGCATCCGCCTGCTGGAGCGGGCCGTCGCCATCGCCGAAGCCGAGCGGGAGCTGACCGAGCGGGGCGGCGAGTTGGTCGAAAAGGCGGCGCGGTACGAGCACGGCGGGCGGTTTTTCCGCATCGACGAGGACGCCCTTTCGGAACCGGAACGGCTGTTGTACGCGTTCCGAACCGTGGTCGAGGACGAGCTGGGGGTGCGGATTCCCTACGGCGCGGTATTGTCCCGCTTGGCCGAATTGGCCGAAGGCGGCAGGCTGGGCGAGACGATTTGTCTCCCCGGCCGCCTCCGGGTGCGGCGCGAGTCGGACGGGCTGTTTTTCTTTTTTCCCGGCGCGGGCGCGACCGATTCGTCTGGCGAATATATCCTGCCCGACCCGCCGTTCTCGATTCAGGCATACGGGCTGGAAATTTCGGCCGACTGGGTGATCAGCACCGGGACGGTGCCGGATGGCGACAAGGCCGACTCCGGGGTGCAGTGGCTGGAGCCGTCATCGCTGCGGTGGCCGTTGCGGCTGCGCGCGCCCCGCCCGGGCGAGCGTTTTCGTCCCCTTGGCGCGCCGGGCAGCCGGAAAATCCAGGACATCCTCGTCGACACGAAGACGCCCCGGCGGCACCGCGGTTTGCCCCGTCTCCTCGCCGATCACGCCGGCGGCGTGTGGTTGTGGCCGCTTCGTCTCGCCCACCGGGTGCGCCTGACCGGCAGGCCGGGGCGGGCGCTTCGGGTGGTTATGCGGGAAGGCAAAACGACGTAACCGGGCCATGGGGTTAATTTTAACGTCGTCTCCAAGGGTACGACCGAGGTTGCGGACATAAATAAGTAACGCGCGCGCGGGCGCGCGGGCCGAATTTGCGGCAAAACCGTCCCTCGTGCATTGACTTGCGGCCGCAATACGTTAAAAGGAAGAGGTAGAGCCGCGCCGATGCGGCGTTCAGAAAGGGCCTCACGTGTCTATCGACAACGCAGAAAGCCTCTCTCCCACGGACGACGATCCCTTCCAGTGGAAGGTCTCCTGCCATACCGCAACGCCGCACCGCTGCAAACCGCTCCACGAAAAGCCGCGCTTTGTGCAAAGCGATCGCTCGCGCGAGTTCCGGAAACGCTATTTCCCCGGCGTTTCGTCCTGCGACTGGAACAACTGGCACTGGCAACTGCAAAACACCCTGCGGGGCGTCGAGGATTTGGAACGCGTCTTTCGCCTCGCCGACGACGAGCGGGACGCCATGGCCGGCGCGTCCGGTCTGCCGACCGCCGTCACGCCCTATTACGCCGCCCTCATGGATCCCGACAACCCGTCCGATCCGCTGCGTCGCTGCATGATTCCGACCACGGCCGAACTGGTCGCCTCGCCCGGCGAGGCCGTCGACCCGCTGGCCGAGGAATCGCAAAGCCCCATCGACTGCCTTATTCACCGCTATCCCGACCGGGCGCTGTTCCTGGCGACCGAGTATTGCTCCGCCTATTGCCGCTATTGCACCCGCTCCCGCATGGTCGGCCATTCGCAGCGGAAGCGGTATTGCCACGAGCATTGGGAAAAAGCCATCGCCTATATCCGGGAAACGCCGGCCGTCCGGGACGTCATTATTTCCGGCGGCGACCCCCTGACCCTGCCGGACGAAGCGCTGGAGTGGCTCCTTATGAGCCTCCGGTCCATTCCCCACGTCGAGGTCGTTCGTATCGGCACCAAGACTCCGGCCGTCCTGCCGATGCGCATTACGTCGTCGTTTTTGAAGATTCTTCGTCGCGCCAACCCGTTGTGGATGAGCCTGCACTTCACCCATCCGGGCGAGTTGACGCCCGAAACGGCGGAAGCGTGTTCGCGTTTGGCCGACGCCGGGTTGCCTTTGGGCAGCCAGACGGTCCTCTTGCGCGGCGTCAACGACGAGGCCGCCACCATGCGCAGCCTTATGACCGGGTTGATGCGCATCCGCGTCAGGCCGTATTACCTCTATCAATGCGATCCGATCCTGGGCAGCGCCCACTTCCGCACCCCGGTTTCAAAGGGGGTGGAGATGATCCAGAACCTTCGCGGCCATGTGTCCGGCTATGCCGTCCCGCATTACGTCATCGACGCGCCCGGCGGCGGCGGCAAGATTCCCATTCTCCCCGAGTATGTCGACGGAAAGGACGGTGACCGTTTGCAACTGCGTAATTACCGGGGCGGCCGCTACAGCTATCCCGACCTGCCGGAATGACGGAAAACACTGATCCCGAGGAAATCCTCTGCGCCCGGCGCGCCCGGCAGGGGACCACCTGTTGCCAAAACACCCGCATTTTCTTGACCCGGGGCGATATGGACCGTATCGCCGCCACCGGTCGGCGCGACTTTCATGAGCTCGTCCCCATGGCCTGGCCCAACACCTCGGCCGAGGATCTCGACCCCGCCTGGCGGCGTACCTTCGCCTCGGGCGTTCGCCGGGTCCTGCGGCGGCGTCCGGGCGGCGACTGCATTTTCCTCGGGCCTGACGGTTGCGATTTGGAACTGTCGGAACGGCCGCTCCTGTGCCGGCTGTACCCCTTCGACTACGACGGCAACGGCATCAAGGGCATTCACGCCCATTATTGCCCTTCTCCCGAAAACGAAAACGCGCCCCTCCTTCTCGCGCTCCTGCGGATGAACCGGACCGAGGCCGAGGCGTGGCGCGCCCTGTTTTACCGCGAGATCATCGCCGAATTCCCGCCCGAGGGATAGATTCGCATTGTGCCGCCACCCTCCCTGACAGCTATTTTCGAGGGCTGTAACCAAGGGAGGCATTGCATTATGGGTCATTTGGAAAACGTGAAAATCGCCATCCTGCTGGCGAAGATGCACGAAGAAATCGAACTCTGGTATCCCGCCATCAGGCTGAAGGAGGCCGGGGCGAAGGTGGTCATCGTCGGCGAGGAAGCGGGTAAAAAGGTCAAGGGCAAGCACGACGTTCCCGCCACCACCGACAAGGCGTACAAGGACGTCAAGGCCGACGATTTCACCGGCCTGGTCATCCCCGGCGGCTTCGGCCCCGACTATATGCGCAAGAACAAGGACTGCCTGAAGCTGGTGAAGGATTTCCACAACCAGGACAAGATGATCGCCTTTATCTGCCATGCCGGCTGGCTGCCGATTTCCTGCGGCATTCTCAAGGGCGTCAAGGCCACATCGGTCATCAACATCAAGGACGACATGGTCAACGCCGGCGTGCAGTGGGAGGACAAGCCGCTGGTCGTCGACGGCCACTTCCTTTCCAGCCGCGACCCGGACGATCTCGGCGATTTCATGAAGGGCATTATCAAGTACCTGCAGGAACACGCGAAATAACCGCGTTCCAACCCCTGATTGAACGAACGCCCCGCGGCTTAGGCCGCGGGGTTTCTTATCACGGCTTAAAATATTGTGTTGCGCTTCATAAAAGCGGTGAAATGATTGCATTTTCCCGAAAACCAGCCATAATATTGGCTCGATTTTACGCGTCAAAATACCGTCCTCTACCTGATCCGGAAAGGAAATTCGATGCGCAAGCCCTTTATCTGCGGCAACTGGAAAATGTACAAGACCAACGCCGAGGCCGTAGCCTTCGTCAATGAGGCCAAGAGCCTGGTCGCCGGCGCGACCGACGTCGACGTCGGCATCGGCGCGCCCGCCACCGCCCTCAAATCCCTGGCCGACGCCGCCAAGGGAACCAACATCATGGTCGGCGGCGAGAACTGCCATTGGGAAAAGGAAGGCGCGTTCACCGGTGAAATCGCCCCCGGCATGCTGGTCGAGTGCGGCTGCTCGTTCGTCATCATCGGCCACTCGGAACGCCGCCAGTACTTCGGCGAGACGAACGAAACGTGCAACAAGAAGGCCAAGGCCGCCATCGCCAACGGCCTGACCGTCATCCTCTGCTGCGGCGAGACGCTCGATGAACGCGAAGCCGGCAAGACGACCGCCGTCGTCACCGACCATGTCAAGAACGGCCTCGCCGGCTTTACCCCCGAGGAGATGAAGAAGATCGTCATCGCCTACGAACCGGTATGGGCCATCGGCACCGGCAAGACCGCCACGCCCGAACAGGCGCAGGAAGTCCACGCCGTCATCCGCACACTGCTTGCCGACATGTTCGGCAAGGACATCGCCGAAGCCACCCGCATCCAGTACGGCGGCTCGGTCAAGCCCGAGAACGTCAAGGAAATCATGGCCCAGCCCGACGTCGACGGCGCCCTCGTCGGCGGCGCGGCCCTCAAGCCCGACTCCTTTGCCAAACTGGTCAACTTCAAGGCATAATCCGCGAACGGCGGGTCTCTTCCGGGAGACCCGCCGCCGCCATCCCGCCCATGGACAATCCTGACGACAATGAAATCGATCTCGTCGACGCGCCCGCCGAGTGGCAGGCCGGGCAGGCGGCCCTTTCGGACGATGCCGCCACCGGGGCGTCGGACCGGCTGCCCGAGTCCGCCGGCATGGCCGAGGACCGCCCGGAGGAGGATGAGCCGGGCAGGGGAATGGGGTCGCACCTGGAGGAGCTTCGCCGCCGGCTCATTATCTCGCTGGCGGTGTTTGTGCCGCTGTTTGTGGTGGGCGTCGTCCTCTACCAGCGCTTGTGGGATATGATCATCTTCCCGCTCGAGCGGGCCGCGCCGCACCTGCTGCGCTTTCAGGCCCTGGGTCCGTCGGACGGCCTGGTCATGGCGATGCGGATTGCCTTCGCGTTCGCCTTGTTCCTGTCCCTCCCGGTCTGGTTGTCGCAGCTGTGGAATTTCGTCGCCCCGGGGTTGACCGCGCGCGAGCGGCGCTGGCTCTATCTTTCCCTCGGCAGCGGCACCCTGTTGTTCCTCCTTGGCGCATCCCTCGCCTACTTTATCGGCATTCCCCTGGCCCTGGAGTTTTTGCTGCCCTTCAACCAGTCGCTTGCCGGCTGGGAGAACGCCTTTACCGGCATCGGCTACGTGGATTTCGTCATCACCTGCTGCGCGGGATTCGGTCTCGCGTTCGAACTGCCCCTGGTCATGCTCGCCCTGGGCGTTGCCGGCGTCCTCACGCCCGAAGGATTGCGGCAGTGGTGGCGGGCGGTGCTGCTGCTCATCTTTGTGGCGGCGGCGATGATGACTCCGCCCGACCCGTTTACCCAGCTCATGCTCGCCCTGCCGATGCTCACGCTCTTCGGACTGGGGTATATGCTGGTGAAGTGGGTTCACCGTGGCGAGGGCGAGTAGTATTTTCGCTGCAGTGTGATTGTGCCCTCTTGATGTCCCGCCGTGCCTCGCCCGCGACTTACAGAAAATTAATTGAAACGACGGTGTCGACTTCAGGAAAGTTATTTCTGAATAGGGGAGACACATGTTCTATCAATCCATCACGCCGGAAGAATGCGCCGCCAAGTTGACCGGGGCCGATCGTATTGTCGTCGTTTCCGGGGCCGGACTGTCCACCGCCGCCGGCGTGCCTGATTTTCGCGGCCCAAGGGGTCTCTACGTCACCCGCGCCTACGATCCGGAGCAGGTGTTCGAGATTCACGGATTCGACCGCGACCCGCGCCCGTTCTACACCTTTACCCGCGATTTCCTGTCGCTCCTGCGGACCATCCAGCCCACCTATACCCACCGCTTCCTGGTCGAACTGGAGCGGCACAAACCAGAAACAGCCATCATCACCCAGAACATCGACGGCATGCACCAGCGCGCCGGGTCGCGCCGCGTGTATCCCATGCATGGCGATTACGAAACAGCCCACTGCCGCGGCTGCGGCAGGAGATACGGGGGAAAAGAGGTGGAGGCGATGCTTGAGCGCCAGGAGGTCCCCTCCTGCGACACATGCGGTGTGGCAATCAAACCCGATGTCGTCTTTTTCGGTGAAAACGTGCGCCACTTTTCGGAAGCCCAATCCCTTGCCGCCGCCTCGGACGTGCTGCTTGCCCTCGGGACCAGCCTCACCGTTTACCCGGCGGCGATGCTGCCGGAGATTGCCGGGGGCGAGGTCGTTATCGTCAACCAGGGCGAGGTGGGGATGCGGCCTCGACCGGGGGTGTACCGGGCCGATGCGGACCTGGACGAGTTTTTCCAGGCCGTGGCGGCGGAATTGGACTGGCGTGGTAACGAGCCGTCGCCGCCCTGACGAGTGCAAAAATTGTCACTTCCGCCTCAAGCCCGGGCGCGGACAGCCGCTGCTAGTATACGATAGCGTCGACGAATTCACCTATTAGACGACGGTTTTTTAATTTGACATGGCGCTGGCGGCGGCGAAAATTGGTGGTACAATGGATGTAAGCGAATATTTGGTCGATAATCAGACCAGCACATGTCCGTCGTATGGGGTCTGTGCCGTTCCGGCACCGTTCTCATGGTCGGAACGCGGTGATGCGCGGGTTTCGGTTTTTGGCAGAAATGGCGCGCGCGACGCGGCTTTTTTTTCGAATCTTGGCGTGTTTTTCCGCAGGGGGCGACAAAAGCCTCTATCAGGATATCGCGCTGACGGTTAACTTTACCCAAAATTTCAAAATCGGGGCAGGGGCGTGTCGTGTGCGGTACCGTTGTCCTCCCGCAACAATCTGAACAGTCGGTCGGGTCTTACTCCGCGGTAAAATAACCGCAATAAGATGCGACACGATACGGCTGGCGAGACAGGGTGCGCGGTTGGAACATTAATCGTATTAATTGTTTGTTAAAAATTCCTGATTGGAATTATAATTGCGTGTCTATCGGGGCGGCGGAATCTCAGCGCTGAACACCCTCATGGTTTTACAAGGAGAATGGACCATGTCGTTATCCAAGAGGATTTATTTGGTTGTCGGCCTGCTTATCGTGGTGGCTATCGTCATCATGGGCGTGGGCCTTTACAGCATTCTGGAAATTTCCAGCGAAGCCATGGCCCTGGGCCGCCAGGGGAAGCGGGCGGTCAATATCGCCTCCGTCGACCATTACCTGATGCTTCGCCGGTACAACACCCTGCGCATTATCCAGAGCACCGACCCGGCCGAAATGCGCAGCATCATAAATGGCGACTTCAAAGGGGCCGAGGAAGGCATGCTCCGCGAAGCCGAGGACTACCAGAAAAACTGGCCTTCCGACCCGGCCATGGTCCAGTCGCTCCGCGCCGACCTGGATAAATTGTTCCAGCTCTGGAACGAATACGTCAAAGCCACCCAGCAGGTTGCCGATCTCTCCCTTATCAACTCCAACCAGCGCGCCATCGAGACCAACGACGCCCTGACCGATTTTTGGAATGGAACAGATCAGAAGATGAGCCAGCTTGCCGACCTGCTGAGCGAGAGCGACGACCGCGCCGTGCGCGCCCTCGGCACCGAAGTCCGTGGCGGCCGCCTGAATCTCGCCCAGTTCCGCTACGCCCTGCTTCGCTACATTAGGACGGATAACCCCGCTGAATTCAAGGCGCAGGAGGATAATCTGCTGGCGACCGCCGGGATGATTGACAGCCTCATGAAACGCCTTGGCGACGAACTGCCGGCGAACGAAGGCGGTTCAATCGCCCGCGAGGTCTACCAGGGCCTGCTGAATACCGCCACCCCGGCCATCAAGCAGATTATGGAGCTGATGAACGAGAACGCCAACGGCAGGGCCTTCGCCCTTCTCGAAGGCGACGCCGCCGCGCGCCGCGAAGCTGTTTCGCAGCAGGCCGCCTCCATGCTTGCCGCCGTCCGTTCCGCCCAGGACGCGGCCGTCATCCATACGGATGAATTGTCCCGCACCACCACCATCGTCATGCTGGTCGTTAGCGCTATCGGCATCATCATTGGCGCGATTCTCAGCTATATCGTGATTTCCGCCATCGTCCGCCGTCTGAACGCCATCATCTCCAGCCTGGACGAAAGTTCCACCCAGGTCAACCAGGCAGCCAGCCA
>JAJQBO010000190.1 GCA_021203245.1 Planctomycetaceae bacterium | reverse complement strand
TACATGGTCGATGCGATTGTCGGCGTTATCTGCGAAACCGCCGCCACCGGCCGTATGGGCGACGGGAAAATATTCATTCTCCCCGTCGACAGCGCTGTTCGCATCCGAACCCGGGAACAGGGGTTGGAAGCCTTGTAGCGTCCAATGCGTTCGCGTATCCGGACAACCGATCTGCCACATCCGTATTAATGGATGTGGCAGATATATTTTCCCAATGGCCTTCAATAGCGGTTTAGGCTCCCGGTCAGTTCCAGTTTTTGCAGGGCGACCCGGCGCAGCCCGGCCGCGAACGGAGCCAGCAGCCGGTCCGGCAATTCGTCGGCCCGGTCACGGACGAGGCGGTCGACTTCCGCCGCCCCCTGGTTCATGGCCAGGCGCATGTCGGCATAGATGTTAATCTTGCTGATGCCGTTGTGAATCGCGGCCGACAATTGATCTTCGGGCGTTCCCGAACCGCCGTGCAGGACCAGCGGCACGTCGGTAACGCTCCGGATCGCCCGTAGCCGTTCGATGTCGAGAACCGGCTTGGAAGCGTACACGCCATGGGCGGTGCCGATGGAGACGGCGAGGGCGTTGACTTCGGTTTTTTCGGTAAATTCCGCCACCTCGGCCGGCTCGGTCAGCCGGCCCTGGCCTGTGCTGGAACCTTCGAGATCGTTGCCCGCGACAAAGCCGAGTTCGGCTTCGACCGTTACGCCGCACGCGTGGGCGTAACGAACCACTTCGCGGGTCTTGTCGATGTTGTCCCGGAGGGGAAGGCCGGACCCGTCAAACATCACGGAGGAAAACCCGGCGGCGATGCAGCGCTTGACCAGGTCGAGCGAGTCCGCGTGGTCGAGGTGCAGCACGACCGGGACGGTATAGGTCGGCGCGACGGCCCTGACGACGCCGGCGATATAATCCAACCCCCGTCCCTCGAGGTCGTGGGCGAGAGCCATCAGGATGACGGGTGCGCGGCGCTCTTCGCACAGGTCGAGAATGGCCCGGGGATAGATGTCGGAGACGATGTCGAAGGCGGCGACGGCATAGCCGTTCCTGCGTGCATGGGGCAGCACTTCGTTCAGGGTGCAAAGCATGGGTAAGTCCTCTGGAATTGGCTGGACAGACTACGCAACAATCAGGTCGACGCCGGCCTCGGCGATGAATTGGCGGTATTCGCCAGGTATTCCGTCGTCGGTGATGACGAGGTCGAAGTCGCTGATTTCGCCGATATGGGAGGTGCAGACCTTGCCGAATTTGGAAGAATCCACCATCAGCACCTTGACCATGCTGGAGTTGATGGCGACCTTTTTGGTGTCGGTCTCATAATGAAAAGGGCAGGTGACGCCGAGCTGCGGGTGCACGCCGCCGGCGGAGATGAAGGCCTTCGACGCGCGGGTGTTGGTTATGAGGTCCATGCCCTGGATGCTTTCGAACATCTGCGTTTCGGGATGGAACACGCCTCCCAGGGATATCATGGTGCACAGCGGTTTTTTGATAAGTTCGCTGATGACGTTCAGTGACCAGTATATCGCGGTGACGGGCAGGTCCTCCGGCAGTTCCCGGGCCAGGTAGCTGACCGTGGTGCCTGAATCAATCATGAACGTCTCCCGGGGCGAGAGCATGGCGACGGCTTTTTGGGCAATGCGTTGCTTCTCTTCCTTGTGGAGCAGTTCCTGGTTGTGAAAATGGTAGTCCGGGAAGGTATCCGCCGGGCCCTGGTGGTTATGGTTGTAAACGGCTCCGCCGTGAATGAATTTCACGGCCTGCTGTTTGTGCAATTCCTCCAGATCGCGCCGCGTCGTCATGGTGGAGACGCCGGAAAGCTCCGACAATTCCCGTATGCTTGAAACATTGTTTTGCTTCAAGTGGGTCAGAATACGGTGTAATCGTTCCTCTTTTTTCGCCATTGTCGGTTTTTCAATTCGAACGCTCGTCATACTGACTCCCACACCAGAGCCCGCGATACTACACTGTATCAGATAGTCCGCAGGGCTTCAACAGGTAAAATCCGCCGCCCCTGCCGCTCTTTTGCGGCGATCGTTGAGGGAGCCGTTTCGTTCCGGCGCGAGGTTTCGTCCTTGATGTCCATCAGATCCTTCATGACCCGTGAGAGATCGCCGACGTTTCCCGAACTGCAGAAAGAATCGTGCATTTGCCGATAGAGAGCGTAGATTCGTTCATAGATTGCCACGTGTTCCGGAATCGGCCGGTACACGAGGTCCAGGACGCCTGTCATCCTTTCGATGGCTGTTTCGAAGCCTGGATAGGCGCCGGTGATGACGGCCGCCGCGATGGCGCCGCCAAGCGCGCAGGTCTCGCTGTTTCTCGATATATACAGCGGCTTGTTGACGATATCCGCGTAGATCTGCATGAACAGGCGGTCCTTGCGCGGGATGCCGCCGCAAACGATGATCTTGTCGATCGGCAGACCGTTTGCTTCCATTTGATCGTGGATGACGCGCGCGCCAAACGCAGTCGCCTCGATCAGGGCGCGGTAGATTTCGCCCGGCTTTGAATGCAGCGTCAGCCCGAGGATGAGGCCGGAAAGCCGTTGATCGACGAGGATGGTGCGGTTGCCGTTCATCCAGTCGAGCGCCAGCAATCCGCTCTCGCCCGGCCGCAGGGCGGCGGCCTCGGCGGAGAGATCGCCGTAGGAACGGTTGCACGGGCGGACGATATTGACAAACCAGTTGAAGATATCGCCGACAGCCGACTGTCCGGCCTCGATGCCGTAATAATCCGGGAGAATCGAATCGCGGACAATGCCGGCCATGCCGGGAACGATCAGCTTGCCGCGGGACAGCGGGCTGACCATGAGGTCGCAGGTGGAGGTGCCGATGGTTTTGACGAGAATGCCTGGCTTAATTCCGGCGCCGATGCCTCCATAGTGGGCGTCGAAGGCGGGAATGGCGACCATGACCGGTTTCGGCAGCCCGAACTTTTCGGTCCATTCCCGCGAGAGCATGAAGCCGGAGGTTCCGGCGTGGCGCACGCGCTCCGGATCGAGCGTTTTCTTCAGGCCGACCAGGTCCGGCGACAGGGCGGCAAGAAAATCGTCCGCTGGATACCCGCCCCAATCGCGGTCGAACAGGGCCTTGTGACCGGCAGGGCAGATCGCCCGTACCGCTTCGGCGACGTCGCTGCCGCCGGTAAGGGTAAAGAGCAGCCAGTCCGCGACTTCAATCCAGGTGAACGCGCGTGCGAAAACCTGCCTGTCGACATGCAGGCAGTGGAGCACCTTCGACCAATACCATTCCGAAGAATAGATGCCGCCCACGAGATCGAGATATTCCGGCCGCAGCGCTTTTGCCGTGGCGGTGATTTCCTCCGCCTCGGCCCAGGCGCTGTGGTCTTTCCACAGCCAGATGTGGGCGTTTTGATTGTTTGCGAAGTCGTCAAGGAACACAAGCGGCGTGCCGTCGCGAAGCACCGGAAGAATGGTGGAGCCGGTCGTATCGAAACCGATGCCGAGGACCTTGTCCTTGTCTACGCCGCCCGATTCGGCGGCGGTGGCCAACGCTTCCCGCACGGTATGGGCGAAGCCGTCCAGATAGTCCTGCGGATTCTGGCGCGCGACCAGCGGATTGGCGGGATCGTGGAGGCATCCGTCAACGCCGCACCGGTACTTGTAGGTGGCCGAGGCGACTTCCAGACCGTCGGCGATTCGGATAACCGCCGCCCGCACCGACGCGGTCCCGAAATCGACGCCAATGACAAAGCAATCCTGGTGATTCATAACGCATTCCCCTCATGGCGAGAGTGCATGGATGGAGACATCAGAGAACCTGGCGGTTTGCGACAAAGCGCGGTGTGCCGCCGTTGAGATAGGTGATCATCTCCCTGCGCATCAGGTTCGGCGCGTTCCAGTAGGAATTGCGCGTATCGCCGGCGCGGTGGTTGGTGAGGGTTAGGTTGTCGATGGTGATGAGGGGGCTGTCCTTCGGCAGCGGTTCGACGTCAAACACGTCGATGGCCGCGCCCTGGATGCTCTTGTCCCGGAGCGCCTGCACCATGGCGTCCGTGTCGACCAGCCCCGAACGGGCGGTGTTGATGAAATAGGCCGATTCCTTCATCTGGTTGAACTCCGCCGCGCCGAACATCTTTTCCGTGTCGGGAGTGAGGCGGACATGGAGGGTGATGACGTCGGCTTCCTTCAGGAGTTCCTCCTTCTTCACCGGGTGGTACCCGTCGGCCGTGACGATGTCGTCCGGCACGAACGGATCGCAAATAAGGATTTCGGTGTTGAAGGAGCGAAGCTTTTCGGCGACCAGCCGGCCGTTCGCGCCGTAGCCGACGATGCCGATTTTCAATTCGTTCAGCTCGGGGATAAAGGCGGAATTGGGGTAGTACTCCTGCCAGACGCCCTGCTTGAGCGCGCAGTGGGAACGGGCGATGTTGCGCGTTTCGGAGAGGATAAGGCCGACGGTGTATTCGGCCACCGCCTGGGCGTTGTGGTTCGGCGTGTGAAAAACGGGGATGCCCCGGGCAGTGGCTTCCTTGACGTCGATATTTTCCAAGCCGCCGCGGGCGGAAAGGATGATCTTCAGGTTCTTGGCCGCGTCGATAATCGCCTTGTTGACCGGGCAGATATGGACGGCGATGACTTCGGCGTCCGCCACCAGTCCGGGAAGGTCGTCGGGCGCGGCCACGCCGGACGGACCGTGGAGTTCGAACTGTCGCCAAACGTTGCGAATGTCCGCCCGCGTCTCGCAGACAAAATCGGTCTTTGTATAGGATTCCACCCACTTCTCGACATCGTCGCCCTGATACACTTTTTCCAGAATCGAGGTGGGAAGCAGAAAATCGCCGACAACTACGCCTTTCATAACCGCTCTCCTTTTTCGGTGGTGTCCATGGGCATAGGGGAAGGACGCGCTAATCCAAGCGCTTGACCGCTTCGTCGAGGGTCATGCCGTCCTCCGGGATATAGCGCTTCCAGTACGCGATCGTCTCTTTGAGATCGTTCAGGCTGTCGTAGGGATATTGAGTATTGGAAATGAATATCTCGAAGGCGAAGGTGATGCGTTCCGTCCGGGGCGGCATGCCGGGCTTTTCCGGCCTGGCATAGCCTTCCGCCAGCGCACGCAGCAGTCGTTCGCCCGTGATAATGCCGGTCTTGTTCGTTTCGGCGGTGAAGGGCGCGTGGTGGGAGGTGATGCCGTCTGTTTGCTGCATATGGATAATGGGGGAATAGGGGGCCGAGCCGGGTGGCCCAGGCGAACGGGTCGCTGTCTTCGGCTCCAGCAAACATATAGGGGTAGTTTTCAAGATACGCGAGGAGTTCGTCGGCGAAGGCGTCATCATCCGTGCCCGAACGCTTCGCATAATCGTGCAGCGTGTCGAAGGCCGGAATCGGACCGACCCAGACACCGCCCTTTCCGGCGCCGCTTCGTAGCGCCTTGACGGCTGCCACAATCCCGTCTCTGGTCGGCTTGCGGTATTTCGCCTGGCCCACCATATGGCCGACATCGACGGCGGTATAGAACGGTCTGCCGCCTTTGGCATAGACATCGCGAAGGAACGCTTCCGTCCCGTCGAGCGTCCACGGCGTCTGGTAGGGCGCATACATCTGTTCACAGCACAGGCCGACCCTGCCGTTGTCCCAGGCAAAGGCGGCGAGTTCGGCGTATTCGTCGACGACCATGGCCGACGTTTTGGCGTACCTGTCCGGATCCTGCAACACTTCCTCCTGCAGGGCGTGGAAGGAAAAGCCGATATCCGCGTTCAGTCGTCCGGCGTATGTGATCAAGGGCTTGAACCACTCTTCCTTGAGTTTTTTCCGCATGCGTGGGTCGGGATGGGCCAGGCCGGTTGTCCGGTAGGTCTGGTAGCCGGTGAAAAAGCTTCGGACCTTCATCCCGTATTCTTTTTCGCACCGCTCCACTTCCTCGACCCAATCGTCCCTATAGGCTGTGGGCGAGAAGAGCGCATCCATTTCATTGTCGGTGCTCGCTTCAACGCTGGTCGCTCCCAGTTCCCTGATAAGCGGCATCCATTGGGACGGCGTTATCCAGCGCTTGATGGCAAAGCAATTGTCCATGGCCAAGTAAAGGCGAGGCGAGTTCAAGGCAATCTTCTCCTATTGCGGGTGGGTGGGGCGGAACAGGCATTCGAACGCCTGTTCCGCCCGCGCACGTGACTACTTCCAGTCGTTCTTCAGGACCAGCTTGATGGGGGTGGCGATCTTGGCTTCGGGGGCCTGGCCTTCGAGTGCCATAATGGCGGCTTCGATGGCCGCGTAGCCCATGAGGTACGGCTTTTGGGCGATGGTGCCGGTCAGGGCGCCGTCACGGACCGATTCGAGCGCTTCCGGAATGCCGTCGTTGCCGATGATGATGAGGGTCTTGGGTTCGCCGGCCTTGTCCAGGTTGTCGCTGGTCAGGATGGTGTAGCCGAGGTCGGTGGCGGCCTGCATCGCGCCCAGGACCATGGTGTCGTTGTTGCAGTAGATGCCGCGAATGTCCGGGTTGGCGCGGAGAATGCCGGTCGTCACTTCCAGCGCCTGGAGGCGGTCCCACCTGGCCGTCTGCGAAGCGACAAGCTTGAGGTTGGGCAGTTCCTTGGCCTTTTCGGTAAAACCGTTGGTGCGGTCGATGGCGCAGGTGTCGCCGGGCATGCCTTCGATGACGGCGACTTCGGCGGTTTTCGAGCCGAACTGATCGCTCATGAACTGGGCGGCGATGACGCCGGCTTCGTAGTTGTTGGAGCCGATGAAGGAGGTCAGCGTAATGTTGTTCGCCTTGGCGTCGGCCTCGAGGATTTCGGCGGTGTCTATGTTGATGATGACGATGCCGGCTTCGGTCGCTTTCCTGAGGCTGGGCAGCAGGTTCTGCTCGGTGATGGGGGAGACGGCGATGGCGTCGAACTTCCGCTCAATGATGGTGTCGAGGATATTGGCCTGGTCCATGACGTCCGCTTCGGACTGCACGGCGAAGACATTGCCGTTGACGCCGTAGTGCTTGGCCGCGGCTTCGAAGCCGTCCTTGTTCTTGACCCAGTGCGCGTTCATGAGGGTTCTGGTGATGTTGGCGATGTTGTACGGTTTGGAAGGCTTGGGCACGTTCTGGAGATACGTCCCGTTGGTCAACCCCGAGGAGTCTTCCAGAAATTCGACCTCGGCCGCGAAGATGCCCTGAGCCAGCAGCGCCATACCCAACAGGGCCATCAATGCAAATTTCTTCATAACTCTTTCCTCCAAGCATGTTGAAATTACTGCACACGCGCAGCACGAAAAATTTTCCTATTCCCGCTAGTCCCGCGTCTCCTTTCCAAACGAATCGATAAGCATTGCCGCGATGATAATCAGGCCGATGACGGCGATTTTGTAATAGGTGGGGACGTTGAGGAGCGTCAGGCCGTTGTTGATGGCGCTCAGGAGTATCGCGCCGATCAGTGTGCCGAACACCCGGCTGTTGCCGCCGGCCATCGAGGTGCCGCCCAGGACCACGGCCGCAATGGCGTCCAGTTCCGCGCCGCTGCCGATGGTTGGTTCGGCCGCGCTGATGCGGGCCGTGGCGAGGATGCCGCCGCCGATGGCCGCCAGCAGGCCGGAATAGACATAGGCCATGACGATCATCCTGTTGACGTTGATGCCGGTCAGGCGCGCGGCTTCCCGGTTGTTGCCGATGGCGGTCAGGTAGCGGCCCAGAACCTGGTAGCGGAAAATGAACCAGGAGACGACGAAGATGAGCAGCAGGACGATGACAGGCATAGGGATGATGGAAAAGAGGACGCCGCCGCCGATAAAGCGGAAGTCGGCGGGTAGGCCGTAGACGGTATAGCCTCCGGTGATGATGAGGGCGATGCCCCGGTAGACGTTCATGGTGGCGAGGGTGGCGATGAACGGCTGCAGCCTGCCGCGCGTGACCAGCAGGCCGGAAAGGTAGCCGCACAGGCTGCCGACCGCGATGCAGCCAAGCAGGGCGACGGGCCAGGGGACGCCCGCCTTCATCAGGAGCGCCCCGACCACGCCGCTCAACGCCCAGGTGGAGCCGACCGACAGATCGATGCCGCCGGTGGTGATGACGTAGGTCATGCCGAGGGCGATAATGCCGTTGATTGACGCCTGTTTGGCCACGTCCATGATGTTGCCGACGGTCAGGAAGTACGGGGAGGCGACGGACAGCGCGACGATAATGAGAACCAGCACGAGGATGACGGCATTCGCCCTTATGGTATCCATCGCGGCTGTTTTCGTAGTGGTTGTTTTGACCTGACTGACCATAAAGCGAACTCCTTTGTGCAAGAAAAATTCGGACGCCTCGTGACGTCGTGGACAAAACCGCCGCTGAGCGGTCCACTCGCGTTTCAGCCGGCTGCGTAGTGCATGATCGTTTCGGCGTTGATGTCGTCGCCGTCGAGGATGGCCTGGATGCGGCCCTCCCGCATGACCGCCACCCGGTCGCTCAAGAGCATCACTTCCTCCAGCTCGGACGAAATCACCACCACGCCCTTGCCTTCCCGCGAAAACTCGTTGATCTGCTCGTAGATGTCCTGCTTTGCGCCGATGTCCACGCCCTTGGTCGGTTCGTCCAGGACCAGGACCTTGCTGTTCGAATGGAGCCAGCGGGAGATAAGAACCTTCTGCTGGTTGCCGCCCGAGAGGTTGCGGATCTTCTGCTCGTTGGAGGTCGTCTTGACGCCGAGCTTTTTGACGTAGGACGAGGAAATGCTTGTGATGCGTTCCTTTTTGATCGTCCCGAATCGGCCGGACACGCTTTTCATGTTGGACATGGCGATATTGTTCTTGATGTCCATGTCGGGGAAGATGCCGGAGAATTTCCGGTCCTCGGTCACCAGGCCGAGCCCGGCCTTGATTGCTTCCTCGGGACTTTGGAAGCGTACCGGGCGGCCGTCCAGGATCATCTCGCCCGAATCGATGTGGTCGGCTCCGAAGATGGCGGTGAAGAGTTCGCTCCGGCCCGCCCCCTTCAGGCCGAAAAAGCCCAGTACTTCGCCGGCGCGCAGATCGAAAGAAATGTTCTCGAACACTTCTCGGCGACGGAGGTTGCAGGCCGTGAATATGCGGGCGCTTTTGGCGTCGACGTAGCGGCGCGACGTTTCGCGGGAAAAGAACTGCTTGTCGCCGACCATCATCTTTACCAGGTCGTCGCGGGTGACTTCATTCTTCTTCACTTCGCCAACCTTCGCGCCGTCCCGCATGACGATCATGCGGTCGGAAACGCGCATGATTTCCTCAAGCTTGTGTGAGATGAAGATAATCGACGTGCCGCGCGACTTGAGGACCTCCATCTGCGCCAGCAGCGCTTCCGCCTCGACCAGCGTCAGGGCGGTGGTCGGCTCGTCGAGAATAAGCACCCGGGGCGCGCGAATGAGGTTACGGGCGATTTCCAGCATCTGCTGGTTGGCGACCGACAGCTTGCCCACCCTGACGTCGAGCGGCACGTCGAGGTCGACCGTTTTCATGGCGGCGAGGGAGTACTCCCGGTTGCGCCTGGAATTAAGCATGCGCAGGGGGCCGGTGCGGAATTCGCGGCCGAGGACGATGTTGTCCTGGACGGTCAGCGACGGGATGAGACTGAGTTCCTGCTGCACCATGGCGATGCGCTGCTGCGAGGCGACGATGGGACTGGCAATCTCGATTTTCTTGCCGTCCATGATGATTTCGCCCGCGTCGGGCTGGGTGCCGCCGGAGAGGATCTTCATGAGGGTGGACTTGCCCGCGCCGTTCTCGCCGATAAGGCCGACGATTTCGCCTTCCCCTATGGCGATGGTGACGTCGGACAGGACCACCACGGACGAGTAGCTCTTCCGCATGTTCCGCATTTCGAGGATATGGTGACTCATCATGCGCTAGTCTCCCGGGATCAATACCGCCTTGGCGATGCTTTCCTGGTTCAACGCTTCGAATGCCTTGAGGATGTCTTTCAGCGGGAAAGGATTTTTGGTGTACGACGCGAGAGGGAAACCGCCGGCTTCGATCATCTTCAGGACCTCGCGGTTCTGGGCGGCGGTCGAGGCGTGCGCGCCGTGGACCGAAACCTCCTTGTAATGGATGATGTTCGAGTCGACGAAGCCGGTCGTCTTCTTCGGCAGCCCGCCGAACAGGCTGACCCGGCCGCGTTTGGCGATGATGTTCATGGCGTCCACCTGGGCGAAGCCGACCGAGCAGGCGGTGACGGCCACGTCCACGCCGCGGCCTCCCGTTTCCTGCATCACCGCATCCTGGAGGTTTTCCTTCTGCGAATTGATGATGATGAGGTCGGGCAGCACCGACTTTGCCATGGCGATGCGGTGCTCGTTTATTTCCACCATAAATACCTTGGACGCGCCCTTGCGGAAGGCAAGTTGGGCGTGCATGGTGCCGATAAAGCCTGAACCGAACACCACCACCGCGTCGCCCGGCGCGATGTGCAGATGCTCCTGGGCGTTGACGATGCAGGCTATCGGCTCGGCCAGGACGGCCTCGGAGGGTGAAATGGAGGCGGGAACCTTGGTCACGTGATCGCGGTGGAACGCCTGGGCCGGGATCTGCATATACTCCGCGAACGTGCCGTCGTAATCGAAGCCGATTGTCTTGAGGTCGTCGCACAGGTTTGTGTACCCCTTTGTGCAGCAGGGACAGACGCCGCAGCCGAGGGCGGGGGCTATCTGCACCCGATCGCCGACGGCGAATCCGGTGACATCCTTGCCGATGTCGGCGATGGTGCCGACCACCTCGTGGCCAATGATGCGGGGCGGCTTTATTTTAGACGAGCCGAAGCGGAACGCCCGCAGGTCGGTCCCGCAAATCGAACTCGCTTCGACCTTCAGAACGGCGTTGTCGGCCGCAACCGTGGGCTCGTGGACGGTCTGCAGGGACAGATCGCCCGCGTCTTTATAGACAAATGCCAGCATTGGGTACCTCCCGGGTGGTGAATGGTTGTCGGATGACGGCTGTGCCGCCGGGCGTGGACGACACGCCATCGTTACGTGAGTCTGGGTTCGGGGAAAGGGAGCGCGCCGAAGGGCGCGGGCAGCAGGGAGAATCGCGTGGAAAAAGGTTTATCTGTGCGTATTTTTCAAAACAGTGCGGCGGTCGCATCGGCGGACGAAGCGTGTTCCGTCCGCCAATGCGGGCCGGTCGGGCTAATCCATGTAGTAGCCGCCGTTGATGTTGATGGTCTCGCCGTTGATGAATCCGGTCTCGTCCGAAGCGAGATAGCACATCAGGCTGGCCATGTCCTCCTCTGTCCCGAGACGGCGAACCGGTATCTTGTCGGCGATGGATTTCTTCTTCTCCTCGTCCCAATAGTGCATCATGGCGGTCATGACCGCGTGGGGCGCAATGCCGTTGCAGGTGATGCCGTAGGGGCCGAGCTGGCGCGCGACCGAACGGGTGAGGCTGATGACAGCCCCCTTGGACGCGCCGTACACAAAGACGGTGGAGTTGTCGCCGTTCTTGCCGGTGATGGATGCGACGTTGATGATGCGACCGTATTGCTGTTTTTTCATGATAGGCGCGACGGCGCGGATGGCGTACAGGACGCCCTTGACATTGATGTCCAGGGTGTCGTCGATTATCTTGTCGGTCGTTTCCTCAATCGTGCCGGGCAGCAACAGGCCGGCGTTGTTGACCAGAATATCGATGCGCCCGTAGGCGTCCATGGTTGTTTGAACCATCTTTGTAACAGAGTCGAGTTTGGCGACGTCGCAGTAGACGGTTTTGCAGGCCAGTTTTTCCTTGTCCATTTGCGCCTGCACTTCGGCAAACGCCTTTTCATCAATATCGGAAACCACGACCTTCGCGCCTTCCCGGGCCATGCGGAAGGCGGTCGCCTTGCCCATGCCTTTTCCCGCGCCGGTGACGATTGCCACTTTGCCGGCAAACCGATCGCTCATGACATTCCTTTCTGTGAGTTCAAGCGAAGAGGGCTGTGCTGTCTGGTGTTTTCGCCGAAGCCATTCCGGACCGCGCGTCAATATCCGCCGGTTACGGCCTGGCCTTCGATAATCTTGACGCCGTTACTGGTGCCGATGCGGCTCGCGCCTGCCTCGATGACTTTCCTGGCGTCCTCGATAGAGCGCACGCCGCCCGCCGCCTTGACCCCCATCGAATCGCCGACCATGGACCGCATCAGCCTGACGTCCTCGACCGTTGCGCCGCCGGTCGAGAAGCCGGTCGATGTCTTGACAAAATCCGCGCCGGCGTCAATAGCCGCCTGGATGGCGGTCTTCTTCTCTTCTTCGGTGAGCAGGCACATTTCGAGGATAACCTTCAGGAGAGCCTTGCCCTTGCAGACGGCGAGCACCTGGGCGATGTCGTCACGGACGTAGTCGACCATGCCGGATTTCAGGGCGCCGACATTGATGACCATGTCGATTTCCGTGGCGCCGTTTTTTATGGCGCTTTCGGCTTCGCAGGCTTTGGATTCGCTCGTTCCTGCCCCATGGGGGAAGCCAATGACCGAACAGACCGTGACGCCGCTCCCGGCCACAAGCTCGCTGCACAGGCGGACTCAACAGGAATTGACGCAGAGCGCCTTGAACTTGTACTTCATCGTCTCTTCGCACAATTTGCGAATATCCGATTCGGTAGCGTCGGCTTTCAATATTGTGTTGTCAATGTAACTTGCGATATTAATGCTTTGTTCCATGGGGGAATTCTCCTGACGAGGTTAGTATATATGGAGTTATAAGGGCGGAAGCAGGTAACGTCCGCATAATGGTGTAAAATTAAAATGAGCCAGAGGCTCAGCCTCC
>JAJQBO010000150.1 GCA_021203245.1 Planctomycetaceae bacterium | reverse complement strand
GCATCCCTGTATAAATTGTCTGGAGGTATTTTACACCACATTTTGGACTTGACTGTCGTCCGGCGTCGTGGCGTCGGCGGGGAACTCGGCCACACCGATACTGGCGCGGCAAATGGGCTGGGTGTGCTGCAGCTTCCACGGCTTTTCAAACCGGTCCAGCAGGAACCGCACCACCTTCATCACATAGTCCCGGTCGACCTCGGTCAGGAGGACGATGAACTCGTCGCCGCCGTAGCGGTAGGAGTGGTTTTTCGTCAGCGGATTTTTCTGCATGGCGCGGCCGACCTCGGTGAGGAGCTCGTCGCCGGCCTGGTGGCCCATGCTGTCGTTCAGCGCCTTGAAGTTGTCGAGGTCGAAAAACAGCAGATACCCGCCGGTCCGTCGGCGCACGTCTTCCTTCATGTATTCGGCGCAGTCGTGCATCAGTTTACGCCGGTTCGGGAGGTTGGTCAGTGCGTCGAAATTTGCCATCTGGGCGATGGTGGCTTCGTTGTTCTTGTTTTCCGTAATATCCACCGAACTGACCACATGGGCGAGACGGCCGTCGACCCAGCGGAACGCGGCGGACAGCACCCGGAACCAGGAGCCGTCGAAGGGGCGGCGGTAGTCCCAATAGATCTTGGTGGGATTGCCGTCCTCGTCGATGAGCTTTTTCTGTGGGCAGTAGTCGCACTGACCTGTCTTGTCGGTATAGATCGCCTCCCAGCAGCGCTTACCCATTAATTTTTCGAGCCCGCCGTAGGGCGCGGCCATCGACTTGTTGACATAGAGGATTTCGTGGGTGTTGAAATCGTTGACATACACGTCGATGCCGGTGTTATCGAGAATGCTGTGCAGCGATTGTTCCGCATATTCGAGACTACGCTGGTAGATACGAATTTTAATGTTGTTGGCGAGCAGGTTCAGAACCATCTTCGCCGCCTTGACCGCCTGATCGTCCAGGAGAATGTTGCGGCGGCGGTCCATCATGCCGACGAGGCCGATGGCGGTGCCGTCCTTGTCCTGGGCAGGGACCAGCATCAGCGTGTTGGAATCGAAGATGCGGGTCGAGCGGGGCGCGTCTTCGTCCACGTGCTGGTAGAACACGGACGTGCGCAGAAGTTCGTCGATATCGTTTACGCCGAGGTGCTTTTCCAGTTGAAAGCTCTGGGGCAGGTCGGCGATGTGATAGGCGGCGTATTGTTCCTTCAGGTGGAAGGTATGGGTATGGTCTGCCTCGTAGACAAATCCGCACCCGAATTTGAAATGCTGGCAAACGTCTGTCAGGATGCGCTCGACCGGGCTGTCGGACTCGTCCGGTAGGCTGAGCGATTCGATTATTTTGGCGAAGAGCTGTTGTAGATCAACGGAGTTGTAGTTGTATGTCCGGGGGAGCGCATCCGACGCGTCGGTGCGATCCTGAGACGATGCGGAATTGGAGACATTTGCATCCATGTGATCACATCTCTGTCAATCTGCCGAGCAGGTTACGGTGGAGCCCCCTCACATGGGTGGTACCGTGCTTGTACACCTGGTTACTTCGTCACATCATGGGTGCCAGCATACGGGCGAAGTTGTAACTGGCACGTCTGAATATATTCTGCTTACCAAAGTAGTTTTCGGGAAGCAAAAAACTGGTTTTTTCGTCATTATGGAAAATTGCCTCGCAGCGTTCGGCAAAATCGTTGTCATACACAAATGCGTTTACCTCAAAATCCAGGGTAAAACTCCGGTTGGTCATATTGGTGGTGCCGATGGTGGCCACGGACCCGTCGATGACCGACGTCTTGGAATGGATAAACCCGTTGTACATGTAAATTTTGACCCCCAAGGCCTGGAGGTCCCGGGCATAGCCGAGGGTGGCGAGGTGGACGATGGCGTAGTCGCTGATCCGGGGAATCATCATGCGGACATCCACGTTGGAGCGGGCGGCGATGCGCAGGGCGTCCAGGACGCTTTCGTCCGGCGCCAGATATGGTGTCTGAATATAGATGTTTTTCCGGGCGGCATAGTACATGGAGAGCAGACCAGACTTGATCGGGCTTTCGAACGTATCGGGACCGCTCGAGATGATCTGCATGGGGGTGGTGCCGAGTTCGAGCGGCTCGGGGAAATAGGTCGGGATGTCGATTTCCACCATATCCGTCTCGGAGGCGTAGCACCAGTCCATGAGGAAGCGCTCCTGCAGAAACCAGACCGCCGAGCCGGTGATGCGCATATGGGTGTCGCGCCACGGGCGGAGCTTTTTGTGCTCGCCGATATATTCGCAGCCGACGTTCATGCCGCCGACATAGCCGACGACGCCGTCGATGACCACGATTTTGCGGTGGTTGCGGTAGTTGAGGCGCAGGTGCGAATTAATGTTCGAGAATATTGGCGCAAACGCCTCGACCTGGCCGCCGGCCTGTTTTAGTTCCCGAAACGGGGTGTCGAAAGCCATGAGCGTACCGACGCTGTCGTACATGAGGCGGACTTCCAGGCCTTCCGTCGCCTTGCTTTTGAGGATCTCGAGGATCTCCCGCCCCAGGCGATCGCAGCGGAAGATGTAGAAAAATATATGGATGTGCTTGG
Source organism: Planctomycetaceae bacterium (assembly GCA_021203245.1). Taxonomy (GTDB): domain Bacteria; phylum Planctomycetota; class SZUA-567; order SZUA-567; family SZUA-567; genus JAJBSZ01. The sequence continues at coordinate 10,502 of JAJQBO010000150.1, read as the reverse complement.
TGGCCTGGCGGAGATCGAGAAGGAGCTGGTCGAACATCTCCCTGCCGTCTGTATAGATTTCTGCCGCGTTGTTGTCGGTGAAATCGCCGTCGCCCTGGTTTTTCAGATAGGTCAGGAGACGGGACGCCTGTTCGTGTTCCCGCAAATAGACCCGGGAACGACCGAGATTCAATCGTTTGGTGACATCACTATTGTAGACGTCGTCGGCCAGGGCCTTGAGGGCGTAGTGCTTCCGCTTGCTGATGCGAAAGCCGGTGCCAAGAAAGATGTAGAGGATAAACCCGATAACCGGGAGAAAGATCAGCACAAGGACTCAGACCAGGCTGGACGCCGGGTTTTTGCGTTCGAAAAACAGGACGGCGATAATGCAGATTACGGTGAGAAACGCAATACCGGTAAGGAGGACATGGGTAAGGCTCATAGATTAATCCCCGAGGGTAAACCCGCACCGAATGAGGATTATACCTATCAGCCATGCCATAATCCACCCGCAATCCGGCTGTCGATTGAAAATTCGCCGTTTTTCGCCATAATCATGGCGGTCCCTGCCGCGAAAGGATGAACCATGGGGGATGTCACCGAAACGCCAATGCCGCCGCCGCGACGCGGGTGTCTGCGATGGACCTGCGGCTGCCTGGTCGTCGTCCTCCTGCTGGCCGGTGGCGGCGGCTACCTCCTGTACCGGCATCTCTCGCCCTGGCGGCCTGGGGAAAGCCCATGGGAAAATCTGCCGTCGTCGACCCGCTGGGCGGTCGAGGTGCACGACTTCAAATCGCTGGTCAGGCATGCGGCGGAAGATCCCGGATTCGCTTCGTTTCTGAACGCGGCGACCGCCAGCCTCAACACCTTTTTCCTGAGCGAGGACGTCGAAGGCCATCCGGAGGATGTGCTTAGCACGTCATTCGCCATGTTTCAAAACCTCGGCTTTTTCTATCGCATGCTTGTGCCGAACGGCTTTCTTATCGGCGGCAGCGGCCCAAGCCTCGACCGCACCTTCGTCATCCTGCGGCCGCCCTTCTGGGTCGGATATGCGCTCGGCCTGACCGGCGAGGGGACGGTCCAGCGCCTCGAGGACGACGAGGACGATATCTACTATGCCCGCACCGACGGCTGGCTGATTCTGGCTCTTGACGAAGCGGTGGTGCAATCGGTCCTGGACGGATGGGGCGCGGCAGCGCTGCCGCTGGGCAAACGGGCCGACCGGCGCGGCGCCTATATCGCGCTGGCGCTGCGGCCCGACGAGCCCGAGCCGTCCCCGGGGGACCCCGCGCCCGGAGCGGGGCCGGGGCACTTCACCCTTGCCGACCCTTTTTCCTCGGTGGCGACCCCGGCCGCGCCGGCGGCGATGGGCATCCGGCTGCTGCTCCTGCCCGAATCCATCGCCTGGCACTTTTCCGGCGAAGCGGTGCCGAACGGCGGGTGGACTAATGAAGCGCTATCGTCGCTGGGTGAACAGGAGTCCGACCCGTTGCAGCTTCGAACCGCCGCGTTCGACCTGGCCGTGTCAGTCCGCGCTGCGCCCGAAGTTGCGGCGACGGTGCGGGAACGCCTCCGGAGCCGCCTTGCCGCGACGGTCGGCGACGCCCCGGCGTTGCTGGAGTGGCTTGACAGAGGGTGGCTGGAACTGGTCGGCGACGACGCCACGCTCCTTGCCGCCGCGCCGGTGGTGACGAACGCCCCTTATCCCGGTCTCCCTGTGGCGGCGCTCGGCTGGAGCGTCCGGGAAACGGTCGCCGTCCGCGACGCCGCCCAGCGTTTTGCCTCGACCCTGGACGCGTGGTTGGAGGAGTTACGCACCGCCTCTTCCGAACCGCTTGTCAGGGGTGCGGCGGCTGGAATCACGGTGACGGCCGAAGCGGACGGCATGCGGGGCCGAATCGCCGTGCCGCCGGTGCTCGTCAGTGGCGCGCGGCCGGGCTGGCGGTTCCGTGATGAAGGAAGGGGATCAGGCTGGTTCGCGACAGATCCGTCGGCTCTTGACGGCCTTCCCGCCGCAGCCGAGCTGCCGCTCGCCGACCTGGCCCAGACCCAGGCCGGGCAGGCGGAAGTCGCCGGGGCGTGGGTGCTTGGTCCGGAAATGATTGAGGGGGTTCGGGCCTGGTTGTGGGACCGGTTTGAAATGTCCCGCGCCTACGGACGCCTGGACGACGACGGGAGAAAGGTCACCCGGCTCAGTGCCGACCTGACGACGCATCTCGTCACCGCCTGGCCGCGCGGGCAGGTGCGGCTCCGCTACGACGAACCGACGGCACGGTGCGTCTTTGTCGGACGCATTCCGCACGGCGGCAGCATGCCGGGACGCTAGGCCGCTTCCGGTTATTTCCCGATCATGGTATCGCAGTGGCGGCACAGGGGAACGGTCTGGCGCGACTCGAGGACACTGCCGCGCAGTGCCTGGTATTTTTCGTCGTACCAGACGTTTTCGATTCCCGATACGCCCACGTTGCCGAGGGTCACCGAGCCAAGGGCGTCGTTGCAGCAGAGCGAGACATCGCCGTTCGGGCGGATGATGAACTGGAATGCGGGCAGAAAACAGCCGAACGGTTTGGTATTGGGCAGAATGTCCTGCTTGTTCGGCGACTGGCCGCCACGGGAGGTCATGACTTCGCCCAGATAGCGCATGGTGACGCGGGTCTTGAAGTCGAGTTCAGGATCGCGGGCACTGTAGTCTATCACTTCCTGGATATTGGCGGGGAAGCGGAAATCGTGGCAGTAGTTGTTGATAGTCAGGATGTCTACGTGGTCGACGAGGCGGCGGTACTTGTCCAGGTCCAGGAGCAGGCCGTTGGTGTAGCAATGGATTTTTGCGTGGGGCAGGGTGGCCCGGGCCGCCTTGGCGAAATCGAAAATCCGCACGTCCAGGAGCGGTTCGTTGTTCGAATAGAGGTGGACGACGTCCCGGTAATCGAGCGAGCGCAACTGGTCGAGAATCGCGTAAAACATCTCGTCCGTCATCCGCGCGGCAGTGCGCGGATCGCTATGGCGGTTGACGGGACAGAACTTGCATTCGCCGTTGCAGCGGTTGATCGTTTCGATTTCGACGTGGGTAAAGAGGGGGGCGCGGCCGTTTTTGCGAAGAGCCTCGAGGCGGGCCTCCGTATAGCGTTTGAGGCGTTGCCGGTATTTGCCCTCTTTGAAGCGGGGCGCAACGTTTTTGAGCCGTTTGGCCGCAGGCACGCGATGCTGCAGCCACAGGAGCGCCTTGCGCCAGGGATTGTACTTGTTGATAATCATTGGCCGCCTCCTTGCCGAAAGCATCGCTCCCATTATAATCAGCTAGCGCGTTGTAAAGTACCGACCTTGACCCGAGCCTTTTTTAAACCGCTCTGAGTAAAAAAGCCGCAACCGATGCGGTTGCGGGGTGACGAAAAGGTGGTGGGCGGTACAGGACTCGAACCTGTGACTTTATCCTTGTAAGGGATACACTCTACCAACTGAGTTAACCGCCCGGTACGAAAGAGAGGCATTATACGTATTTTGACCCGGCTGTAAAGCCGCAAACCCAGTGGAAAGGCAGCATGAACAACGAACAACGCATCCGCAGCACCACCATTCTCGCCGTCCGCAAGGACGGCCGCACCGCCATCGGCGGCGACGGGCAGGTGACGCTCGGCAATATGATGATTAAAGGCGGCGCCCGCAAGGTGCGCTCCCTCGCCGACGGCAAGGTCAAGGTCGGCTTTGCCGGCTCTGCCGCCGACGCCTTCGCCCTGCTTGAACGCTTTGAGAAAAAGCTTTCCGAGCACAACAACAACATCCTCCGCGCCGCCATCGAAATGGCGAAGGAATGGCGCACCGATCGGGCGCTGCGGCGGCTCGAATCCACCATGATCGTCGCGGACAAGGACAAGATCCTCCTCCTCGGCGGCAGCGGCGACGTCATCGAGCCGGACGACGACGTCATCTCCATCGGCTCCGGCTCTGGCTATGCAACCGCCGCCGCCCGGGCCTTGATGAAGCACTCGAACCTGTCGGCGGAGGACATCGTGCGGGAGTCGCTGACGATTGCCGGCGATATCTGTATTTATACAAACACCGATATCGTGGTGGAGACGGTGTAGGGAAACGTTTACAACCGCCCCGCTCATCACGAAAACAACGTCATTCCCGCGTACGTTGGAGGAACGAGTGGGGTAGGCGAAACGCCATCCACAACAACCAAGGAAAATCCCATGTCCGTGGACACGGTACGAAACCACCTCGCCCGCTTCAACGCGGCCGAACGGATGCGCGTCTTGCCGGGCAGCATCGCGACGGTGGAACTGGCGGCGGCGGGACTCGGCGTCGAACCGGACCTAATCGCCAAGACCCTGGGCGTCCGCGTCAAGGGGACAGACCGGGTCATGGTCATCGTCGCCAAGGGGACGGCGCGGCTGGACAACGCCAAGTTCAAACAGACCTTCTCGGGAAAAGCCGCCTTTATTTCGGTAGAGGAATGCCTGGCCGTCACCGGCCATCCGCCTGGCGGCGTCTGCCCCTTCGGCCTTGCCGACGGGGTGGAAGTGTATCTGGACGAAAGCCTCAAGGCATTCCCCACCGTCTACCCGGCGGCGGGTGCGCCCGACAACTGCGTCGAGACGACGCTGGAAGAACTGGAAGCGTGGACCGGCGGCCGCTGGGTGGATGTGTGCAAATAGGCCGGAGCGATTTTAGTCTTCGACAACTCCGTCGAACAGCTTTGCCTCGCCTGCCTGCAGAAACGCCTCGGCCGCGCGGGTGACCTGTTCCGGCCCCGACGCCTTCAGCTTCAGGACGACGCGGCGGCTCGCACCCGGGGCCATGCCGACGCAGCGGAGGTGGTAGCGCTGTTCGGGATCACTCCTGACCACCAGGGTCATCGTCTCGTAGCGAATCGGGTTGAACGCCTTTTCCGAAACGACCACACCTAATTCGCCGTTGGCGATATACGGCTCGACGCCAAACACCTTGACTCCCGACGACGAATCGCCTACCTCCTCGTCCACCGCCTCGCGGCGGGACGGGGCCTTCTTTTTGAACGGCTGCACCTTTTCGGGCGTCGCCTTGACCGGCTTCCCCAACGATATTATGCCGGGCTTTTGCGCTGTGGACGGCATCTTGGCGACCTTGCGGGCGCCGCCGGTAAGCGCCTCCTCCCGCTGCGCCAGAAGGGCCTGCTTGTTGGTGCGGGGCGCTCCCGCGCCGGACTTCCCCTTTTTGATGCGCCGCCCGCTTTCCCGCGTCTTGCGCGGCGGGGGCGTGGGCATGACCGGTTCGGGCGCCTCCAGCATGTCGCTGGAAAAGAACGACAACGGCTCCGGTTCTTCTTCCTGTTCCGGCTCCGGCTCGGAAACGATACGCGCCGCGACCGGCTTGGCTGTGCCGCGGTGGCGGGGCTGTCGCGGCGCGGCATCGGCCTCGTCGTCGTCGAACGGGAAATCGGGAAGCGGCTCTTCCTCGGGGAAGGGGCGGCGGCGGCCGTGCTTCGACCCGGCTTCGAGGACGTCCAGCACCTTGGCCGCCATGTTGGCTGCGTGCTCGCCCGGTTCGATGCCGTCGTCGACGCCATGCACCTCCACCCGCCAGGAGTTTTTCCGCAGCGGCGAAATCTTCAGCCCGGCGTGGCGCATGAGCATCACCGCCCGCCGCACCACCTTGTCGCCAAAGCCCACCGCCAGCGCGCCGTCGATGCGGCCGATGGATTCGACGCCCTGATCCATCATGCGGATACGGAGTTTCTGATCCTCGAAACAGCGCTCCACCGGTTGCGGCATCGGCCCGTAGCGGTCGCGCACATAGGTGCGGGTGGTGGCGAGTTCTTCGGCATCGCGGATGCGGGTAAGGCGGCGGTAGAATTCGATCCGCTGCTGTTCCGACGGAATATACTCGGGCGGAATAAAGGCGCGGGTGCCGAGATCGAGTTCGGCCTCGAAATCCTCCCTGACCGGTTCGCCCTTCTGCGCCGCCACGGCCCGCTCGAGCAGACGGCAGTAGAGGTCGAAGCCGATCATGTGGATGTGGCCGGACTGTTCGACCCCGAGCAGGTTGCCGGCGCCGCGAATCTCAAGATCGCGCATAGCGATGCGAAAGCCTGCCCCCAATTCGGTGTATTCCTGCAACGCCTGCAACCGTTTCGTGGCCTCGGGAGAGATCGGCCGTTTTTCCGGCACGAGGAAATAGGCATATGCCTGATGCTTGTAGCGGCCGACGCGCCCGCGCAACTGGTGCAACTCCGACAGGCCGAAATGGTCGGCTTCGTTGACGAACAGCGTATTGACGCTCGGGATATCGACGCCGCTCTCGATGATGGTGGTGCAGACGAGGACGTCCAATTTGCCGTCCAGAAAGGTTTGCATCACTTGCAGCAATTCGCCTTCCGCCATCTGGCCGTGGCCGACGCCGAAGCGCGCCTCCGGCACCAGTTCCTGCAACTTTGCCGCCATTTCGTCGATGTTGTGGACGCGGTTGTGGAGAAAAAAGCACTGCCCGCCCCGGGCGATTTCGCGGAGAATCGCCCGCCGCACCACCTCCTTCGACCAGCGCACCACCATGGTTTTGACCGAGTGGCGCTCGCGCGGCGCGGTGGTGAGGTTCGAGATGTCGCGGAGGCCAAGAAGGGACATGTGCAGGGTGCGGGGAATCGGCGTCGCGGTCATGGTCAGGATGTCGACGTCGGCGCGGAAGCGTTTCAACCGCTCCTTCGACTCAACGCCGAACTTCTGCTCTTCGTCGATAACCACCAGCCCGAGGTTCTTGAACTCGACATCGTCCGAGAGAATGCGGTGGGTGCCGACGACGACGTCCACCTTGCCTTCGCGCACGTTCTCGACAATGCGTTTCTGCTCCGACGGCGAGCGGAAACGGGACAAACACTCCACCGTCACCGGGTAATCGGCCATGCGGCTCGAGAAGGTGCGGTAGTGTTGTTCCGCCAGGATGGTGGTTGGGACGAGAATCGCCGCCTGGTAGCCCGCGTTGACGGCGCGGAACGCCGCCCTGACCGCCATCTCGGTCTTGCCGAAGCCGACGTCGCCGCAAAGGAGCCGCTCCATCGGCGCGGTGGATTGCTGGTCGCGGCGGATATCCTCGACCGCCGCAAGCTGGTCCGGCGTTTCGTCGTACGGGAACGAGGCGTCGAACTCTTCGACCAGCAGGTCGTCGGGCGGCAAGGCGATACCCTTGGACGACAGCCGCTTCGCCTGGGTGGCGAGAAGGTCCTGGGCGATGTCGCGGACAGCCTGTTCCACCGCCGCCTTCCGCCGGCTCCATGCGGCAGAACCGAGTTTGGACAGTTGCGGCTTTGATTCGCCCAGACCGATATAACGCTGTACCAGGTCGATGTGCGAAAGGGGGACGTAAATGCGCGCATCCTCGGCGAACCGGAGGGTGAGGAAATCCTGTTCCGCACCGTTCTGTTCGAGGGTGCGTATGCCTTCGAAGCGGGCGATGCCGTTGGCGACGTGGACGACATAGTCGCCTTCGCGCAGTTCGGCGAAGTCGGCGATAGGCGCGCCGGCGAAGCGTTTTCGCGCCACCCGGACCGGTGATTTGCGGCTGAACAGTTCGTGGTCGGAGACAAAGCCTTCGCCGCCGCCGATTGTCTCGTGGACAAAGCCGCGGGAAAGCTGGCCCAGGCGGATGCGGGCCTTGTCCAGGAGGGACGGGCGCTTTTCCTGCAGCATTTTGCGCAGGCGCGCTTCCTCGCCCTCGTTGTTGCAGGTGATGGTGATGTCGACATTCTTATTGACAAGGATGGACAGCTCGTTGACCGCCGTCTCGAAGCCGCCGGACAGGCGTTCCCAACCGCTGGCGCGGAGGTCGAAGTCGGGCGGTGACGACACCTGCCGCCACGGCGGGTCGGGCCAGGGGTCGTTGTCGAGGTCGGGGGCCATGACGATGGCATGCCGCGACAGTTTGTCCGCCACCTCTTCGAACGAGAACAACGGGCCGCCGGAAAACCCGCCCGCATACAGTCCCGACACGCGGGTAATGCGCTCGGGATGCCAGACGACGACGAGTGTGTCTTTGGACAGGTAGTCGAGGAGGTTGTAATGCGAGCCGTCGATATGGCGGAACGCGTCCTTCGAGACATCGACCAGGGTCACCTTGCCCTGGAGCGGCGGGCCGCTCTGCTGGGTGGCCGGGTCGAAGGCGCGGACGGTGTCGATCTCGTCGCCGAAAAATTCCAATCGGTAGGGGACGTCCCCGAGGAGCGGGTAAATGTCCAATATGCCGCCCCGGCGGGAAAACTGGCCGGGGGCGTCGACCGCCGCGACCGGTTCCAGCCCGCCTTCGACCAGGTGGGCAATGATCGCCTCGGGCGAGACTTCGGTTCCGGCCGAAGCCGACAAGCCGCCCGCCTTGATGATCTTTGGCGAAAGTGTCGGTTGCATCAGGGCGGTGATGGGGGTGACTATCCACAGGTTGTCCGGCTGGTCGATGGCGGCGCGCAGGACCTCGACCTGGTCGGTGGCGATTTCGACATCCGGGTGGCCTGTCTCAAAAGGAAGGATGTCCCACGCCGGCCAGAACAGCGGGGCAGGGCCGTTGTCCCCGAGGTAAAAGCTCAGGTCGGCGTTGATATCGCCCGCCACCTCCGGGTCGGGCGCGACCACGAGGAGCGGGCGGCCCAGGACAGACCGCGATTCGGCCAGGCATTTCGCCAGGGCCGAACCCCGCGCACCAAGCAGCCGGCAGCCGGACTGTTCGGCGGCATGGAGGAAGATTTCTGCCCAGGGGTGGATGGCGGCGGCGGTCTTGGTCATAATCCATCTTTATTATGGCAATACTGCGGGTAATTGTCGTATACTGTCCTGTTTGCAACTTTTTTCGGGGAACCAGACCATTATGCGCATTGCCACCTTCAATTGCAATTCCATTCGCGTCCGCCTTCCGGCAATACTGTCCTGGCTGGACGAGTATTCCCCCGACCTGCTGGCCCTGCAGGAGACCAAGGTGGTGGACGAGTCGTTTCCCGCCGCCGAACTGCGGGAACGCGGCTGGCACGCCGTCTACCGAGGCGAGAAATCCTACAACGGCGTCGCCGTGATCGCCCGCCGTGAGCCGGACGACGTCGCCTTCGGGCTGGGAGACGACGACGGCCTGTCCGGGACCCGTTTGCTGCGGGTGCGGCTGGACGACGTGCATCTCGTCAACACCTATGTCCCGCAGGGGCAATCGCTCGGGAGCGACAAGTTCGTCTTCAAGCTGGAATGGTTCGCGCGGCTGCGGCGCTATCTCGACAGTCATTTCAACCCGGCCGTCGACCAGGTGGCGTGGGTGGGGGATCTGAATGTTGCGCCGCTCCCCATCGACGTCTATGATTCGAAGGCGATTTGGCCGCACGTGTGCCATTGCCAGGAGGTGATCGACGCATTCCAGGAGGTGGTCATGTTCGGCTTCGAGGACGTGTTCCGCAAGCACCTGCCCGAACCCGAAGTGTTCACCTTTTGGGACTACCGGCAGCGCGGCTCGCTGTCCAGAAACCGGGGCTGGCGCATCGACCACATCCTCGCCACGCCGCCGCTCGCGGCGCGGTCGAAAGGCTGCTCGGTCGATGTCGAACCGCGCCGGCAGGAACGGCCGTCCGACCATACGTTCGTCTATGCGGATTTTACCGGATAACTTGTGTTAAAGTGAGACAACCATGGATAGATTATTGGCTTATATGAAGGAAACGGCCGCCGTCGTCGAAAAGCGGCTGGAGACGCTCCTTCCCTACGCCGACCTCCGGCCGGAAAACCTGCACGAAGCCATGCGCTATTCGGTGCTGGGCGGCGGGAAGCGATTGCGCCCGCTCCTGACCATGGCGGCGTTCGACGCCGCCGGCGGGCGGGAATCGGAACGCCAGCAGGCCCTCGACGCCGGCTGTGCGGTCGAACTGTTGCACTGCTACAGTTTGGTCCACGACGACCTGCCGGCGATGGACAACGACTCCATGCGCCGCAACCGCCTCACCACCCACAAAGCCTTCGGCGAGACGACCGCCATCCTCGTCGGCGACGCTCTCCAGGCCCTGGCCTTCAAGGTTTTGGGCGAGTCGGCAGGACCGAGGGCGGGCAGGGCGGTCGTCGAACTCGCTACCGCCGCCGGCTCGACCGGCATGGTCGGCGGGCAGATGCTGGATTTCGAGGGCGAGGGCAAGTCGCAGGTTCTTGAAGACATTGAACGCATCGACCGCTGGAAGACAGGCGCGCTGTTCACGGTCTGCTGCCGGTTCGGGGCGATCATGGCCGGAGCAGACGACGAGGCGCTGACGAGCCTTACCGAATATGGCAACGCCATCGGTATCCTCTACCAGATCTCCGACGACATTCTGGACATGACCGCCACTGCCGAAAAACTGGGCAAAACCCCGGGCAAGGACAAGGTGGTCGGCAAACTCACCTACCCGGCGGCGCTCGGCATCGACGGGGCGCGCAACGTGGTCCTTGAGAAAAGCGTCGAGGCCAAGGACGCCATCCTCGGCTTCGACAAACAGGCGCTGTATCTCCGGCTGCTGGCTGATTATCTGCTTGACCGGGTGAGTTAGTATAAACCTGCTC
>JAJQBO010000027.1 GCA_021203245.1 Planctomycetaceae bacterium | reverse complement strand
GGACGTGGACGGCTGGGAATCCTGAATCGCATTGCAGCACAGGGTCATTCGCACCGTGCCCCGGCACAACCACACGCGTGACGCTGGTCGACGATTTACCGCCGGGGTGACGTGTGTGGGTGCCGATATGGACGCTTTTGCGATGATTGGCTACAATTATATGGATGGTGCAGAATAACTCATGAAAGCGAATTAAACCCACTTCATATGCAAATTCCATCCCACAATTACCTCGTTTTTATTACCTAGATCGTTATTTGATAGAGGCGTTTACCTTTCATCGTCACACAAATACCCGTGAAACACACCGTCCTCAATCCACGGCGTCGGGCCTTTGCCCTTTGACGTTGCGAAACATCGCTGACCGGACTCGCCCTGGCGTTCGCGAAGCCACGCCTGGGGGCTGCGGCCAAAGAACTTCTTGAAGGTCGTGGAAAAATGCTGGGACGAGGAAAACTCCAGCGTGTAGGCGATGTCCGTAATGTTCATCCCGCCCCGCAGCAGATATTCCGCCCCTGTCTCGATGCGCCGCCGGAGCAGGTAGTCTCCCGGCGGCACCCCCAATTGCTGCTTGAACTTGAGTTTGAAATGGGACTCCGACAGGCAGGCCGCGTCGGCCAACTCGCCGACCGATCGCGCCGCGCCGGGATTCTGTCTGGCAAGCTCGAGGGCGCGGTTGATGTCGGGGGTGATTTCTCCCTCCCACGGCTGGGACGAGGCCCGCACCATGCGGAGTAGCCATTCCGTCAACAGAACTGTCAATTCGGCACGGGACAGGGCGGAGGGCCCGTTTCGGCAGATCTGCAACATGCGGTAGTACAGGCTCTGCATGGCGGTGTCGGCCCGGAACTGGCGGCGCGGCATGGTCCAGATGCCATCGAGAAGCGGCGCGGCGCAGTCGGCGGTCAGGCCGAGAAACGGCTCGCCGGAATGCGGCAGGCGGAGTTGCAGCCAGAAGTGCGTGCCCTTATCGTGGAGAAACGAGCCGCTGCCATGGACTTCGTCCGGCCAGGTCACAAAAATCTGATTGCCGCGAAGGTGGAAGTCGTTGCCGCCGACGCGGTAGACGCGCTCGCCCTTGAGGAAATGGTTTATTTCCATACAGCCCTTGTGGTAGTGGGTGGGCAGACCAGGGAAGATGTGCGGCAGGTTCTGCGCCGCGAGATACGGCACTTCGGACAGTCCGAAAGGGGTAAGGTCGTAGATGAGGCGTTTGCCGTCGCGGGGCAGGCTGAAATGCGTGTTCACAATTGTATTATCCTACTATCGTGGAAGACAAAGCCCGGTGCGAGAGGTATCATACGATCATGAAGTTGGCGTTCACAGCAGAATACTTTGCAGCCAAGCGCACGCCGCCAGCCCACAGAGCCATTTTACCACCCATCGACCACGGTATCACGCGTTTTTCCTTTAGTTACCCTGTTGTCCATCCGTCCTCGGCACGTGGCCGTTGACGCGTGTATCGTTTTGTATTGTGGAGAAAACCATGCTGAAGCGTACCTGCTGGGGCCTTTTGTTTGCGGCCATCCTGTTTATCGCCAATTCCGGTCTGTCGTTCGCCGGAGAAAAACTCGTGATCGGCGTCAGCCTAATGTCTCTCCGTCATCCCTTTTTCCAGGAAATGAAGGAAGAGATGGAAAAGACGGCCAAAGATATCGACGTCGTTCTCCGCATTACCGACGCCGACTTCGACGCCGGCAAGCAGGTACGCCAGATCGACGATTTCGCCCAACAGCACGTCTCCGCCATCGTCCTGGCGCCCTGCGATTCAAAAGCCGTTGCGCCCGCCCTCAAGAAAGCCATCGCAGCCGGGATTCCGGTCGTGACCGTCGACGTCGCCGCCGAAGGCGTGGATGTGATCAGCCACTGCGCCAGCGACAACGTCGCGGGCGGTCGCCTCGCGGGCGGGTTGTTGATCGGCCGATTGAACGAGCGCGGCGTCGACTCGGGCATTGTCCTCATCGTCGACCATGTCGGCGTCACGTCCTGCGCCCAGCGAGGCCAGGGCTTCCGCGACGCTTTCGCCGAAAACCTTCCGAATATCCAGATTGAGGTTCTGAACGCCATCGGGCAGCGCGACCGCGCCATGGCCGTAACCGAGGACGCGCTGCAGCGCTTCGGCAACCGTCTCGTCAGCGTTTTCGGCGTCAATGACGACTGCGCCCTCGGTGCGCTTTCCGCCATCGAGCGGTCGGAAATGCTGGATCAGGTCTCCGTGGTCGGCTACGACCTTGGCGACGAATCCCGGGCCGCCATCCAGGAAGGACTTATGGTCGGCGATACCGTCCAGTTCCCCTCGAAAATCGGCCGTACCGGCATTGTGACCGCCTTTGAGTACGTCACCGGCACGAACACCAATCCCCCCAAGAGCAACCCTTTCGAGGTCGGCACCTTCACGAAGGACGGCTTCCGCGACCAGAACGGCAATCTGGTGCAATAGTCCGGCACAGCGTAAGGGCGGGATGCATCCCGCGCCCCGCCCTGATCGACGGAGTACATCATGGAAATGAACGACCACATCGACCGGTTGGAAGTGAGTGCGCGCGTCCTTGGCCTCAAGGAGAGGATGCTGTCGGAGAAACGGTACCTATCGCTGGAACAGGCGCTGATCGTCACCGAAGTCTATGCGGCGAATCCGGACCTTTCCCAGGCGAAAAAACGCGCCCTGTCGCTGGCCGAGGCAATGCGCCGCATCGCCATTGCGATTGATCCGGACGAGTTGATCGTCGGCAATCGCACCGCCGGGGTTCGGGCCGGGGTTGTATTCCCCGAAGCGGGCATATCCTGGATCGACAAGGAAATCGAAACGCTCCATCTGCGGCCGCAGGACAAATTCCACGTCAGGCCCAAGGACATTGTTTCCTTTCGTGAACGGATTCTCCCGTTCTGGAAGGGAAAAAGCCTGGAGGACACCATCAGGGCCGAAGCGGGAGATCTCGTCGACGCCATAGGCAAGGTGGTGAAGATCAATCAAAAAGATCATGCCCAGGGCCACATCTGCCCCGACGTCGCGACGTGGCTAGCCAAAGGCCCCAGGCAATTGTACCGTGAGATCGAGGCGAAGCGCGCCGTCGAATCCGACGATGAGAAACGTGAATTCTATGCCTGCGCCCGTATTGTGCTGGACGGCGCCTGCCGCTTTATCGAGCGCTACGCCGAGTTGGCCGATGCCATGAACAAGCCGGATGTGGCCCGCGTCTGCCGCAACCTTGCGACGCGAGGGGCGGAGAGTTTTCACGAAGCGGTGCAGTCGTTGTGGTTCCTCTTCACCCTCCTCCATCTGGAAAGCAATGCCTCGTCCTTCTCGCCCGGGCGGGCCGACCAGTATCTGTATCCGTACTTTCGCCGCGATATCGAGCGGGGCGAACTGGATCTGGCCGGTGCGTTGGAAATTATCGAGTGTTTATGGCTCAAATTCAACCAGATCGTCTATCTCCGCAATTCCCATAGCGCCAGCTTTTTCGCCGGATTCCCCATCGGCTTTAACGTCGCACTGGGCGGTATCGACATGGACGGCAGGGACGCGTCCAACGAACTGTCCTACCTGTTCCTGAAGGCGCAAGCCCACATCCTGCTGCCGCAGCCGAACCTGTCCGCACGCCTGCACGCAGGCACGCCGGGGCGGCTGCTCGATGCGTGTTCGCGGGTCATCGGCATGGGGAGCGGCATGCCGCAGGTCTTTAACGACGAAAGCATCGTGCCGGCGTTGATGGCGCAGGGGATTTCCCGGGAGGACGCGCGCAATTACGCCATTGTCGGGTGCGTTGAACTCACCGCTTCCGGCAACATGCTCGGTTGGTCGGACGCGGCCATGTTTAATTTGTCGAAGGCGCTTGAACTGGCGCTCAACGACGGCAAGTGTTTGCTGACCGGAAAGCAGCTCGGTCCCCGCACGGGAACGCTCCCGGAGTTTGCGAGGTACACGGATCTTGAAAAGGCGTTTTCGCGGCAAATCGACCACTTCTTTGGCCTGATGATAACGGCCTGCGAAAAGGTGGAGGAAATCCACCAGCGGCTCCTGCCGAGCGCTCTCCTCTCCACCGTGGTGATGGAATGCATCGACAAGGGCGTGGATGTCACCCGGGGCGGCGCGCACTATAACCTTTCCGGCATCCAGGCAATCCAGGTCGCGAACGTGGCCGACAGCCTGGCGGCACTGAAAAAACTGGTGTTCGACGAGGGGAAAATCGACAAGGCGGCGTTGCTGGACGCGCTCCGGCACAATTTCGCCGATGCGGAACAGATCCGGCTTCAGCTCCTGAACAAGGCTCCGAAATACGGAAACGACGTCGAATGGGTTGACCAAATCGGCAACCAGTGGGTGAGCTATTTCGTCCGTCAATTCGACGGCTGTCGCAACTATCGGGGCGGACGATACCATACCGGCCTGTACACCGTGAGCGCGCACGTCCCGATGGGCGCAAACGTGGGGGCGAGCCCGGACGGCCGTCTGGCCGGGAGTCCGCTCGCGGACGGCGGCATGTCGGCGATGTACGGCAGGGATACCAACGGCCCCACAGCCTTGCTGCGATCGGTGGCGCGTATCGAATCCCGGCTCGGCTCGAACGGGACGCTCCTGAATATGAAATTCCTGCCCCAGTTCTTCAAATCGGAAGACGGCATCGCGAAATTCTCGTCACTCCTACGGGCTGTCGTCGCGCTGGGAATCAACCATGTCCAGTTCAACGTGGTCAACCGGGAAGACTTGGTGGCTGCCCAGAAAGACCCGGAGCGCTTCCCGAACCTGACAATCCGCGTCGCCGGCTATACCGCGTATTTCACCGAGTTGGCGAAAGAACTGCAGGATGAGATCATCGCACGAACAACGTTTGAGGAATCGTGATGACGGGAACGCTGTTCGATATTCAGCGGTTTTCCGTCCACGACGGGCCGGGCATCCGCAGCACGGTTTTTCTCAAGGGCTGCCCGCTTCGCTGCGCGTGGTGCCAGAATCCTGAAGGGTTGGACAGGACAATCCGGCTGTGGAATTTTGGCAACCTGTGCAGCCGCTGCGGAACGTGTGCGGCAGTATGCCCGTGTAATGCGTTGGCAATGACGCAGGGAGAAACGCCGAAAATAGACCACAGCACCTGTACCCGATGCGGCACGTGCGTCGACCACTGCGTCTGCAATGCGCTGGCAATGGACGGATACAAGGCCGAGGCAGGCGAGGTAATCGAACGGCTTTTGGCCGATCAGGTGTTCTACGAGTCGTCCGGCGGGGGCGTGACGTTTTCGGGCGGCGAACCGTTGGAGCAGGCGGATTTCGTTGTCGAGGTAGCGACGGCGCTGAAGGCACGGGGCATCCATACCGCTCTCGAGACCAGCATGGCGGGTCGATGGGAACGGCTGCTGGCGCTGACGGAATGTATCGACTTCTTTCAGGTGGATATCAAAATCCACGACACCGGCCGCCATCAAGCAGCCACCGGAGCCGGTAATGAACAGATTCAGCGCAATTTTGCCGCGCTTGCTCGGCACCTCGCCGGAACGGACAGACTGCTGGTGCGGGTGCCGCTGATCCCCGGCTATACCGCCGATACGGCCAACCTTGAGGCGATAGCACGGTACGTCGCCTCGGTGGACCCGACCATCCGCATCGAACTGATGAACTATAACCCGCTCGCCGTCTCGAAATATCGTCGCATGGGCATCCACTCTTGTGTTGCGGAAAATGTCACGGCATTCACCGAAACGGAAATGCGCGAGATGCGGGCGTGCGTTGTCGCCGCATCCCATGCGTAAACCTGTTCACGACTATATGGAGATTTTTGTGGATACGCACACCACCGCTTTCATCACTGCAGCCAAAAAGGGTCAAAGCGTCTACATACCGGATGTCCGCAGCTCGTATCTCGCCATGGGGCAGGAAGAGTCTTTTTCGCTCCCCGTGGCGCTGACGCTGGTTGACGGCGGCGAGAGGCGTTTCGACCTGCGGCTGCCGCGCTTCGGCAAATATGGAGAAGAAGCCAAGGGTTTCGTTGTCGGCTTTTTTCTTGCCGAACTCTACAACATGCTCTCCAGTCTCGGTGGCCGCGCCATCCGGATAGCCAACCCGGATAAGGCTCCCGAGGTTGACGAACTTGCACTGGCGTTCCGTAAGGAGTTTGGCGTTGCCGAGCCTCGCCACAAGCGGCGCGGATACGGCCGGTCGCTGAACGTCATTGACCGTATGCTCCAGGCGCTGGACGGGGAGGATGCGGCGGAGCGCTTTTCCTTCACCATTGTGGATACGCTGCCTCAGCCGCGGCGTGGCGAGGAGAGCGAATCCGGTGCGGTCGAGGTTTTTCGCGCCGCCGCGCACGGGCTGGAAGGCAAGACCATTCTCGGCATGGATATCGGCGGCACCGATATCAAGCTTGCCCTGGCGATCGACGCGCAGTTGGTCTCGTTCAGGGAATACGACTGGTTTCCCGCCTCTTTTACCGATGTGGCGCAGTTGATCGACCCTATCGTCGAATTGGTCACCGCCATGGCCGCCGATGCGGCGGCGAGAACAGGCACGGCTCCGTTTTTGTTCGACGCCATCGGCATGTGCTTTCCGGATGTTGTCGTGAACGACAAGATCGTCGGCGGCGAAGTCTTCAAGACGCGGGGCATACGCGACGCGCTTGGCGCGGATTATGACGCGGCGTTTGTAAAACTCACCGACCTGAACACCATCCTGCAACCGTTTGTCAAACCGGGCTGCCCTGTCGGCATCCTGAACGACGGGCCCATGGCGGCCTTTACCGCCGGCGTCGAAACGGCGGTGGCGGACTCGGACTCGGTCCGTAACGGCGTGTTTGCCTATACCCTCGGGACCGAACTGGGCACCGGCTATGTCACCCGAAGCGGGACCGTCCCAGCCATTCCGTTGGAGGTCTACAATTTCATCATCGACCTTGGCTCCTGGCCCGAACGCCAGTATGAACCGGATGATCTTCGGAGCATCAACAACTTCAATACCCGACTGCCGGGTACGCTGCAAAAATTTGCCTGCCAAAGCGGCGTTTTCCGGCTGGCTCTCCGCTACCTCCCTTCGGCGCGGCCTGACCTCATTGCCGCCATGAAGGAGAAAGGGTTTGTGGTGGAGATGGAGTATCAGGGGCAGGTGGGCTTTTACGTGCCTACCGCGCCAAGGGACATGCGCAAGCCGTTTCTCGAGTACATGATGGCGCTGGCGGAAACGGACGGCGACCCGGCCGTCACCCGCATTTTCGAAGAAATCGGCGTCGCCCTGGCAGTGACCGGCGAGGAGATCGACTGGATTGTCCAACCCACTGTGGCGCGGCGCACCCTGTTCGGCCGTCTGGTCAAGCGAGCCGCCTGCTTCGATTGTATGTGCCAAGGCGCGCTCTCGAGGAATCCCGCCGCCGACCTCGCCGTCGCGGACGACGGCATCGCCGAGACGCCGCTCATGCAGGCGCTCAGCAAGGACACGCAGTTCACCGTCGCCCAGTTTGCGCAGGCGGTCGGGGCGGTGCATTACGGCAACTACCTCTTGAACACCCAGTGTTCGATATGCCACCAGTGAACCATAGCAGACCGGAGGAAACACGCGCATGAGTACTATCGGGAAAATGGCAGAGCCGGCCGTCCGGGCCGGCGGCGGAACCTCGCTCTTCGGAAAGATGAACAAACTCGTCTATGTTCTCGCCGCCATCGCGGCGCTCATCTGGCTCCTGGCGGATATCGGCGGCGTCGGCAATGTCAGCGGGGAATGGGTTTTCCTTACCCGCCGTAACATTTCGAACGTCTTGAACCAGGTCAGCATCAACGCCGTCATCGCCTTCGGCATGACGCTTATTATTCTGACCAAGGGCATCGACCTTTCCGTCGGATCGGTTGTCGCCGCAACCGGCGTCTTCCTGTCCATCCTTTTTGTCGATGCCAAGCTCCCCTTATGGCTGTGTTATATCCTCACCATCATGGCGGGCGGCATCACCGGACTGTTGAACGGCTCGCTCGTGTCGGTTTTCCGCTTGCCCGCGTTTATCGCCACCCCGGGCAGTTTGACCATTTTCCGGTGACTCGCCTTTCTCATGGTGGACGGCAGGGCGAAATTCATCAGCGATCGGTCGTTCCGGGTGGTCGGGAAGGGCTTCCTCGATCTTCACTTCTTCCCGGTGCCGTGGTCGGTCCTTGTCATGCTGGCGATTTTTATCGTGTTCCAGTTCGTCATGAGCATGACGACTTTCGGTCGGAAGGTGTATTTCCTCGGCGGCAACGAGGAAGCGGCGAAACTGGTGGGCATTCAGCCGAAATTTATGCGGCTCGCCATCTTCGGCATCATGGGAGTGATGACCGGTATCGGGTCGATCATGGTCGCGTCGCGGCTCGGTTCCGGTTCGCCCAATATCGGCACCGGATACGAGATGGATGCAATCGCCGCCGTCGTGGTGGGCGGCACCTCATTCGCGGGCGGCAGGGGGACAATAATCGGCACACTGCTCGGCGCAATCACCATCGGCCTTATCGCCAACGGCATGAACCTGATGGGCATTTCGCCCTACTTCCAATATCTCGCCAAGGGACTCATCATCCTGCTGGCGGTGATCCTGAGTTCGGATTATTCCGGCTTCGGCTCCAAGCGCAAGTAACCCTCCGGCATCCCTATTTTGGAGAGAGTGCACATGACAACAGCGACCCAATCACAGCCTATTCTGGAAATGCGCGGCATAGGCAAGTCGTTCCCCGGCGTCAAGGCGCTGGACGGCGTCGACTTCTCGCTCTATAAGGGCGAGGTGCTCGCGCTCATGGGCGAGAACGGCGCCGGCAAGTCGACGCTCATGAAAATCCTTTCAGGCATCTACAGCCCGGACGCGGGGCAGATTATCATGGACGGTGAGGAGGTGTCCTTCCCCGACACCAATACCGCCCGCGACGCCGGCATAAGCATTATCCACCAGGAACTCAACCTCTGCGAAAACCTCAGTGTGGTCGCCAATGTTTTTCTCGGACGGGAAAACGTCCGCACCTGCGGCTACATAAACGATCGCGAGGCGGAGGATAAAACCCGCGCCATCCTCCAGAGTCTCGAGCTGGATATCGATCCCCGCGTGCCCATGCGCAACCTCTCGCCCGCGCAAAAGCAGATGGTGGAGATCGCCAAGGCAATCAGCCAGAACGCGCGCATCATCGTCATGGATGAGCCGACGTCCTCCCTCACCGCCGCAGAGGAGGAGGAGGTGCTGTACGGGCTTATCGAACGGCTGAAGGCGCAGGACGTCAGCATCATCTACATTTCCCATAAAATGCAGGAGATTTATCGCGCCTGCAACCGCGTCACCGTGCTCCGCGACGGCCAGTATATCGGCGATTCGGCGGTAAAGGACATTTCCGAAGATCGCCTGGTAGAGATGATGGTCGGGCGCTCGTTCGACAACATTTATCCGCATGCGCCCGGCGTGCCGGACGACGCGCCGGTGGTGTTTGAGGCGAAGGAGGTGCATTCGCCCGGCGTTGTGGAACCGAGCAGCTTTACCGTCCGGCAAGGGGAAATCCTCGGCTTCGCCGGGCTGGTCGGGTCGGGCCGGACAGAAATGGCCAAGCTCATCTTCGGCGTCTATCCGCTTGTCGGCGGATCCATGTCTCTGAACGGCGAAAGCATTGACGCATCCTCGTGCAGCGCCGCGATAAACCACGGCATCGCCTTTGTCCCGGAGGATCGCAAGCTTGAGGGCTTGTCTCTCGACCATTCCATCACGGACAATATTTCCGCCTCGAACTATACGCAGGTCTCGGTGCGGGGCGTTCTCAAAAAGAAAAGCGTCCGCGAGATGGTGGACCAGGGCATCGCCAGGTTGCGCATCAAGACCCCCGGCGGGCATGTTTCGGCGCGGGCGCTTTCCGGCGGCAATCAGCAGAAAATCATCCTCGCCCGATGGCTCAGCCGAAAACCGAAGATGATCATCCTGGACGAACCCACCCGCGGCATCGACGTGGGGGCAAAGGCGGAAATTTACGCCATCATGCGGGAACTGGCTGCGGCCGGCGTGGCGATTATCATGATTTCATCCGATCTGCCCGAGGTGCTCGGCATGTCCGACCGGGTGGCGGTCATGCGGGAAAAAAGGCTGGTTGCCATCCTGGACCGCCGTGAAGCGACCCAGGAATCGATTATGACCCATGCGGCGGGAGGGAGTAAACATGCCTGAGGTGACCAAATCGCTGGACGCCGCCGACAGCCCCTCCTTCAAGAATGGCTGGTCGGCCTTGCATATCCTTATCCTTCTCATCGCCGTCGGGCTGTTCGCCGTATGCGACGTGATGCAATATCAAAATTATACCGATGGGTGGGTGTTTCTGAGCGCCGGCAACATACTGAACATCCTGAACCAGGTCTCGACAAACGCCATCATTGCGTTCGGCATGACCTTGACTATCGTCATCACCGGCATCGATCTGTCGGTCGGGTCGGTCGTGGCGCTGTCCGGCGTGGTTCTGTGCACGTTGTTCGTCGATTATGGCGTGAGCCTGCCCGCGTGCATCGGCGTGGTGGTGGCGATGGGTTTGGGCATCGGGCTGCTGAACGGTTTTATCATCGCCTGGTTCAAAATACCGGCCTTTGTGGCGACCCTGGTGTCGATGATCGTCATCCGGGGCGCGGCGTTGCTGATCGTCGACGGTGTGCCTATTTTCAACGACGATGATACCTTCCTCTTCCTCGGCAACGGGCTTGTCGCCTGGACGGTGCCGGTCCCGGTGGTTGTCATGATCCTGGTGGCGGTGGTGTATTTCTATCTGACCAAGTTCACCATCTGGGGGAGGCGTATTTACGCACTGGGTGGCAACGAAGAGGCGGCACTGCTGGCAGGCGTCAATGTATTCCGCACCAAACTGCTTGTGTTCGCCCTGTGCAGTGTGGGCGCCGCCGTGGCGGGGATTATTCTGGCGAGCCGGCTCGGTTCGGGCCAGCCGAACGCCGGGGACGGCTATGAGCTCGATGCCATAACCGCCTGTGTGGTGGGCGGCACCAATATGAACGGCGGCTATGGAACCATAGTGGGAACCATGGCGGGTGCGGTGTTGATCGGGCTGATTAACAACGGCATGAATCTGCTGGACATTTCACCATACTGGCAGTTGATAATGAAGGGGTGCATAATCCTGGCGGCCGTTATTATCGACTGCAACGCAAACGCCACGCGCACGAGATAGCACGGGTACGGGAAATACGTATACCATGTCGTTCCTTCAATGACCCGTTGTACTTCTCATGCTATTGTGATTCCGCCGTCGGCTACGATGATTGCACCATTGAGATAGCTACTTTCCTTACCGGCCAGGAACAGCGCAATATTGGCGATGTCTTCCGGCTTGCCCCACCGGCGGAGCGGCGTTCCGGTCGAAAGGAACTTTTGTTCGTCAAAGGTAGGCTTGTTGAGATCGCTTTCATACACCATCGGCGTCAGGATGGCGGCAGGGGCGATGCAATTGCAGCGGATGTTCTCAGGCCCGTACTCAACGGCGAACGACCTCGTGAGGGCGACGGTGGCGCCCTTGGAGGCGGAATACGCATCACAGTTTGGGATACCTATCAGACCGCAACTCGATGACGTGTTGATGATCACGCCGCCTCCACGCTTCCGCAGGAGCGGAATGGCATATTTCGTACAGTACATCAAGCCGAAGAGATTGATCCGGAGAATGGTTTCGAGCACCTCCGCCTCCAGTGTCTCGATAGCGGCGTCCTTTTCCCCAAAAAACACCGACGCGTTGTTATAGAGAACGTCGATGCCGCCATAATCCCTGGCTAAACGGGCAAATACCGCCTCAACCGCCTGCCAGTCGGCGACATCGACTCTATACGCTTCGGCCCTTCCCCCGGCATCGACAATCTTCTTTTTCGCCGCTGTGGCGCTGTCTCCGTTTTTATCGAGAATAAGTACGGTCGCGCCCTCGCTTCCAAACAGCTCAGCCGCCGCAAGGCCAATTCCGCTTCCCGCTCCGGTTATAACCGCAATCTTGTTTTCAAGACGCATAGTACGTTCCTTCTCATTCGAAACACCGACGGCCATCGACGGGAGTGCGCTATAGCGTTTTAAATTGAATGTGAACCTTCCCCTTCGCTTTTCGGTTGTTCCAGTAATAACCGTAAAACGCGGGCAGGAACCAGTCATTATTTAAAAAGCGCTAATAAATCCGGTAGCCGCCGTCCGCGACAATATTGGCACCGGTCACATAACTGGATGCATCACCCGCGAGAAAGACGGCGATATCGCCCATTTCGGCGGGTTTGGCCCAGCGGGATAACGGGATATGCTCGAGAGACTTCTCCAAAAAAACCGCTGTTTTGTGGATCGGCCAAAAAGTCTTCATTGATTTCGGTCAGGGTGTATCCGGGACAGATCGAATTGACGCGGATGTTGTATTTTCCCCATTCTCCGGCCATGCACCGGGTCAGGCATTCGACAGCCGCTTTCGACACGTCATACGCGCCGGTACAGCAGTTTTTCAGGCATGACGATCCGCCCATCGAGCCAAGATTGATGACTGAGCCGGATTGCCGGGCGATCATGATGCGCCCGAAATGCTTCATGCAGAGAAACGTGCCCGTGACGTTGGTCGTCATGGTCGTGGTCCACTCGTCCAGGCTTGTCTGCTCGAGCGGCGTTTGGCCGCGCCCCAGGGCGGAGTTGTTGACAAGGATATCCAGCCGGCCGGCGGTCTTGAGGACGAACTCGGCCGCGGCCTCGACAGACGCCTCGTCGGCGACGTCGAGAGGGTGGGTCCAAATAGTGCGGCCCGTTTCAGTGCGCAGTTCCCCGGCCGTCTTTTCCAGCCGTGCCATGTTGCGGGCAAGAATAAACACGTCGGCCCCGGCCAGCGCCAGGCTCCGGGCGAACTCCTTGCCAATGCCCCGGCCGGCACCAGTGACCACGGCGATTTTCCCCGTCAGGTCAAAACCTTTTGTCATGAACACCTCCCGATTGGTTATGGAGCAAAAATGGTTTCATACGCGTTCCACGGCGGTGATTTTGCCTGACTCGGCGGATTCGAGGATGGCAAGGATGGCAAGCGACACATTAGCGGCTTCCCGCAGAGTGACGTGGAACTCCTCGCCCGACGCCAGTTTGTCGACAAAGCTTCGAATACTCTCGTAGGCAAAGCCCCGGCACCTGTCGAAGACATAGTTCTTCACCAGAATGTCGTGGCTGATCATGCGCTGGCTGTCCGTGACCTGACAGAGGTTGAAGCTGGAACAATCGACGTCGAATTTTCCGTCGGTACACAGCATATAGAATTTGAAATCATTGACGTTGGGATTGCCGTTGGGCGTGACCCACGAATTCTCCATTTGCGCCACCGCACCGTTCCGGTATTTGATCATGGTCATGTAGGTGTCAACCGCGTCTATGCCGAGGGACTTGAGTTTGCCTTCGTTCTTGACGGCGTATACCTCGACCGGGTAATCGTCAATAAGCCAGTTCATGGTGTCGAGGGAATGGCTGCCAAGAAACCAGAGTATCGACGACTTGGCCACCCATGAGAGCATGTCGATTGCAACCCAGAGATTGTCGTTCATGCAGAAGTGGGCATTGGTGGGCGTGCCGTATTTCCCGCTCGACACCAGTTGTTTGACGGAATTGAACGGCGGGTTCCAACGGTTGTGCAAATCGACCATCGCTCGAACGCCATTCCCCTCTATCGCGTCGAGCATCCTCATGACGTCGGAGCGGGTGGTGGCCAGAGGTTTTTCGATAATCATGTGCTTTTTGGCGGTGGCGGCGGCTATGGCGATGTCGGCATGGAGAAAATCGGGCGTTACTATGGCGACGGCGTCGCAGCCGCATTTCGCGAGCATTTCGTGATAATCGGTATAGATTTGGTCCAGCCCGAACTCTGCCGCAAAAGCTTCGGCCTTCCCCCGATCGAGATCGCATATAGCGACAGGCGTAGTCTCGGGATGTTCACGGTAGATGCTTGCGTGCGCCTTTCCCCATAATCCCGCGCCTACTATCGCCATTCGAATAGGTGTTTTCATCGAACCTTCCTCTCCTTATCCGTGTCACTGAATCGGTTCCGGTCTCATGTTTTCGACGGTTTTCATCAGGAGGGTTCCCTATCCCTCCCGTCATCCCGGCGTCCAGGGGTAAGGTGAAATATGGGCGGAAAATGTGTGGCGGCTAGGGAGCAGCGTCTTACTAAGGACTCCTTAATAATAACCCATTAGGAACCTTAGTCAAATAATTAGAAATGAAATATATGCCGTCGTAAGATTCCGGCAGGAGAGCCCCGTATCGTCCTGAGAATGGAATGAGAGAATCGGACTGTTTTCTCGCGCAGTGTCAGGCATTTTATAAGAACAGGTTACTGCGTGTTTGCGTAAAAATAAGCAGATCCCTCGCATGATGAGCGGCCACCCTGAGTCGCTTGGAAATGTCACTATTTCTTATTTGCGAGTTGACTAAGCAGGATCATGGGGTATAAGGAATACTTAGTAAGGGTCATTAAGTTAATCCGTGGCCCGGCGATGTCTATCTCCCTAAGATATGTTCATTTACCCGCTCCCGAATCGCCGTCATCGTCACCTCACTACCCGACCCTGGCCCGTGCCGCAATTCAAACTTCCGGACAGACGCCGCTTTAGATGAAAACTTCGCATTCATCGCTTTCGTGATACCAATCTGGATGAATGGCAAAGGGAAGAAAGTATTTCAATGGTGCCCAGAGTAATCGACCGCGCCACAACCGGTAACCGGTGACAAACAGGCGGGACTTCATGAGCGAATACATCCTCGAATTACAAAACATCACCAAGCTGTACCCCGGCGTCAAGGCGCTTGATAACGTGACGTTGCAGTTCAGGCCGGGCGAGGTGCATGCTCTTGTCGGCGAAAACGGGGCGGGAAAATCGACGCTGATTAAAACCGCGTCCGGTGCTATCGAGCCGACCAGCGGATCAATTGTCATCGGCGGAAAATCATATCCCATGCTGACGCCGGCAGAGGCCAGCGACAACGGCATCGCCGTGGTGTATCAGGAGTTCACTCTGGTTCCGGTCATGACGGCGGCGGAGAACATTTTCCTCGGCAAATTCATTCGCCATGGCTGGTTCTGCGACTTCCGGGAGATGAACCGCCAGGCCGCAACCCTCTTCAAGCGGTTGAACATCGACATCAACCCCATGGCCAAGGTGGCGACGTTGACTACCGGTTACCAGCAGATCGTCGAGATCGCCAAGGCGGTGGCGAGCAATCCGAAGATTCTCATCATGGATGAACCGTCCGCCCCTCTCACCACCAATGAGGTTGATTCCATGCTTCAGATCGTGGGCACGCTTAAACGAGAAGGCGTGGCGATTATCTATATTACCCATCGGTTGGACGAGATATTCATGATTGCGGACCGGGTCTCGGTCCTGCGCGACGGGCAATACATCACAACCAGGAACATCGCCGACACGGACAAGGAAGGGCTTATCAGCCTTATGGTCGGCCGTACCCTCAGTGAGACCTATCCGGAACGGAAGACCGGTGGCGGGGACGTGGTGCTTGAGGTGGACAACGTCACCGGAAACGGGGTCAAGAACATCACGTTCTCCCTGAAAAGAGGAGAAATCCTCGGACTCGGCGGTCTTGTCGGCGCCGGTCGAACCGAACTCGCCGCCCTGATCTTCGGCAGTGCGCAGCGCACCGGCGGCGAAATTCGCCTGCATGGCAAGCCGCTGCATCCGAAAACCCCCGGAGACGCCATCGCCAGGGGAATATCGCTTGTCCCGGAAGATAGAAAGACGCAGGGCCTGATACTTAACATGTCTGTCCGAGACAATATTACCGTGGCCTCGGTGAAAAAACTGTCCAGCCGTTCTTTTCTCAATAAGCGCTCGGAAGAAACCTTTACCCAGACCCAAATCGACAATCTCAACATTAAAACGCCCAGTTTGCGCCAGCTCGCCCGTAACCTCAGCGGCGGCAACCAGCAAAAGGTGGTGCTGGGCAAATGGCTGGGTACGGATCCGGAGATATTGATTTTCGACGAGCCGACGCGCGGCATCGATGTTGGCGCGAAGCAGGAGATCTACAAACTGATGTCCAGGTTTGCCGAAAGCGGCAAGTCGGTCATCATGATTTCCTCTGAAATGGAAGAACTCCTCGGTATGTCGGATCGAGTGGTGGTGCTGAGCAAGGGCAGGGTAACCGGCATCCTGGACAAGAAGGATTTCTCGCAGGAACAGGTCATGAAATACGCCGTGGAGGGGCACAATGTCGCAAAAAGAGACCAACTTCAAATTCAGTGACTACAGCTTGGTCATTGTGCTCATCGCCATGCTGGCGTTCTTCACCGCCCTTGCGCCGAATTTCCTGCAGTTCAGTAATTTCTTCAATGTCTCCAGACAAATTGCGGTGCTTGGCATCGTCAGCGTCGGCATAACCATCGTGCTTATCTCCGGCGGCATCGATCTGTCGCTCGGTTACCACATCTCCCTCGCCAATGTCCTGTGCGCCTGGTTGATGGTGAAAGCCAATGTCAGTCCGCTCTACGCATCGGCCATAATTCTCATCATGGGTATCTGCCTTGGCCTCCTTAACGGTTTCATCATCGTCAAGACCGGCGTTGCGCCGCTCATCGTCACGCTGGCCATGCTGAATATCCTCAACGGCATCAGCTTCACGATTTCCAAGGGCGTGCCTATCTTCGGTTTTCCCCGCTCGTTCTCGATACTCGGGCAGGGCAATCTGTTTCGCACCGTGCCGTATTCCCTCCTGATCATGCTGGCAGTATTCGTGGTCGGAGCCGTCATCCTGAAAAAAAACATACTTCGGTCGGTATTTCTACGCCATCGGCAGCAACGAGGAAGCGGCCAAACTGTCCGGCATCAACACGCCGCGCATCAAGATGCTGGCCTACGGCATCTGCGGATTTCTGGCGTCGCTGGGCGGACTTGTCATGCTCTCCCGCACCAATTCCGGCCTTTCCACCAATGGCGCCGGCTTCGAATTCAATGTCATCACGGCCTGCGTTCTCGGCGGCGTCAGCGCCAACGGCGGCCGGGGCACGGTGTTTGGCGCGCTGGTGGGCGTGCTCATCGTCGGTTTTCTTGACAACGGGTTGTTGCTGATGAACGTCAGCTCCTATCCGCAACTCATCATCAAGGGAATTCTCATGCTGTGCGCCGTTATTTACGACACTATGTCGATTCGGAAAAGCGAATCCATTCGCCGCATGGCCGCCATCGACGCAGATAACATCGCGTGACTCCAAATACGTCCGAGGAGGCCCGGATGGTCCGGGGATTGAACGGTGATACGAGGTGGGAACACGAATTCCGCATTTCATCACAGGAGGAAGTTCGGTATGAAGAAGCTTATCGTATTGTTGCTGGCCGCAGGATTTCTACTGTCTACGGCCCAGGCCGGCGAAAAATTCCGGGTCGGCGTTTCCTTTTACAATTTAACCAATCCCTTCTGGTCGGAGATCACGGCCGAGTGCGTGTGCTACGGCGAAACGCTCGGCCTTGATGTCACCTATGTCGACGCCGGCACCGACTCGGCAAAACAGATCGCGCAAATAGAAAACTTCATCCAGAGCGGCGTTGATGCCCTGATTGTTCTTGCCATCGACGTAGCGGCGGTTGAAGACGTGATGAAGCGCGCCATGGACGCGGGCATCAAAGTTGTCGACTACGGTCGCGGCGTCGAAAACGCCCACACGACCTATAACCTCGACGCAGTGACCAACGGACACGTTCTCGCCAAGATGGCGTCCGACTGGGCTAAAACCAAATATGGACCGGATGACGTTATCGAATGGGGGCACCTTAGTATTGAAACGGTGGAGATCGGCGTTGTCGAGGGACGCGCCACCGAAGAAGGAATGCTCAACGAACTTCCCAACTCCAAAATGGTTGCACGCAACTCGACCCTCACCGTCCAGGAAGGCATGATGCACACCGAAGGATTTATTCAGGCCAATCCCAATATGCGCCTGGTTATCAGCCTCAGCGCCGGCGGCGGCGTAGGCGGTAACGAAGCGATCAAGGCGGTGGCTTCGCCTGAGGAATACGACGACTGGGGCCTGTTCTCCATCGACGCAACCGAAGAGGAAATTCTCAATATTCTTCGCGGCGACCCGCAAAAAGGCACCCTCGCGCTGGGCGGCTCGAAGCAACATGCCCACACCATCGTCGACCTCGCTTACAAACTGCTGCATAATGAGCCGGTTGAACGGCTGACCTATATGCCGATCATCCCCATAACAAGAGAGAACGCCCAGCAATTTTACGACGAACATTACGGCAAGAAGTAAACTTTCTTCGCAACGTGACTATGGAAAGGAATGCACGCATGGCTCGAAAAGAAAGCCGGATTGCACCCGGCTGGTGGGACTATACAACGCTCGACAACGATATCCTGGACGCGGCGGCAGCTCTCGCCGCGGACGATCTTCTTGGTCTCTCTCGTGACGGCTTCAGGGTGACCTTCTACGATACGGTGCAGGAATTCTACGCTGCCGAGGCGCTTGAATATATCGAAGCCTGGCAGCAGGCGACGCCGGAATCCCCGGCCGGCCTATGCGGGCCCATCGGGCCGGTGGAACAACTGCCCATCGTGGCGCAAATAGTGAACGCCATCGGGCTGAGTCTCAAACACGCACACTTCTGGGGCATGGACGAATGGGTGAAGGACGGAAAAACGGTGAAACCGGATTTCCCCCTCAGCTTCAAAAAGGCCGACATGGATTTGTGTTTTTCTCGCATCAGGCCTGAATTGCGCATGCCGGAAGAAAATATGCATTTCCCGGACATTGATACGAAACCGTATGTCGAGAGTTGGGACAAGGCTCGGTGCGTTATAATGCAGGGCGGGCAGGGCGAGGTAAAACACTGGGCGTTTAACGACCCGCCACAGCGCACCGGTCAATTTATCGACAATCCTCCCTCGCCGGCAGAGTACCGCCGACAAGGCACACGGCTCATCGACCTGCATCCCCTGACCATGATCCAGAACGCCCGCACGTCCGGTGGCGGCCGGGTGCAGGACGTGCCGCACCAGGCGATGACGGTCGGGCCACGAGAGACGTGGAAGGCGGAATGCGTATCAATCTGGCACCGGGGTCTGGACGACAATCCGCTGGGAGTTCGCCTTACCGCCTACATGATTGCAAAAAAGATCCCCGACACCGCCGTCCCCATGTCGCTTCTTGCCGATCACCCGAATGTCAGGTTCAATTACCTGCGACCGGCGCTTGGCACATGCGAGTTGCGAATCTAGAGCGTTTTAAATTGAATGGGAACCTTCCCGCGCTTTTCGGCTTTTCCAGTAATAACCGTAAAACGCAGGCATGAACCAGTCATTCTTTAAAATGCGCTAGTCGATGCGGTGTTACCGCCTCGCACCGGTGGCGCGTCGTCGACCGTGTTTACAGTGCTTTGACCGCATGTTACACTGTGGGACAATTGGGGTGCGGCGGCAGCGTGTCGCGGCATCTCGCGAATCTGTCAATTCATTTTTTGTAACGGTTATGGGTTATTCATGATAACGATCGGCACGCCGGAAAGTATCGGCGAAGCGAATAAAAAACTCATTCTCAATCACCTTCGCTTCAAGGGAGACATGTCGCGCGCCGACTTGACGCGTGAAATCCGGATGAGTTTTCCCTCAGTGTCGTCGAACATCCGCTATCTGCTGGAAAAGGGTTATATCAAGGAAATCGGCGAGGGCGACAACTCCATGGGCCGCAAGGCGAAGCTCCTTTCCTTCAATGCCCGCAGGGGATTCGTGATCGGCATCGTTATTGGCGCGAACGACACGCGGTTTATGCTGGCCGACCTGCTTGGCAACCCGCTGACCACCACGGTAAGACAGACGAAATCGGGTGAAAGCGGTACCCGTCTCGTCAAAGCGCTCGCTGCGGTGACGAGGAAACTTGTCGACGACTCCGGCGTCGGCAGCAAGAATATCCTGGCGATATGTGTCGGCATTCCCGGCATCGTGCGCGACAACGAGCGGACTTTCGTCACCCCCCGCGTGCTTGAATTTCCGTTTACGGAACTGCGCATCGCGCTGGAACAGGTTTTCGCCGCCGAAATCCTCATTGAAAACGATGTCAACATGGGTGCCATAGGCGAGATGTGGCGGGGCGTTGCCACGCGCTACAGCGACCTGGTGTATATCGGGTACAGCATCGGTCTGGGCGCGGCGGTCGTCCTGAACGGAGAATTGTATAAAGGCTTCGACGGCGCGGCCGGGGAGGTCGGCTTCATGGCGGTTGATCCCAGACGGCTCAATCAGCGCTTTGCCGGCATGGGATCGCTGGAAAGCCTCATTTCGGGAAAGCACATCAGTGCATCCCTTGCCGGCGGCGATTACGCCTCCGAAATGGTCCATGTCCTGCGCGGCTGCACGGGAAAAAATTCTCGGGAGAAGCGGGTGCTGGAGGAGGTGGCGCAGTATTTCGGAATGGTGCTGATCAATATCTGCGCCCTCCTCAATCCGCAAGCGATTATCGTGTCGGGCGGTATCGGGCGCATTCTCGGCGAACACTTCGCTGCGACATGGGAGACGATGCTGACCAACCACCTGCCGTTCACACACGAGGTGGTTTTTTCGAAACTGGATGGACGGGAACAGTTGCTTGGCGCGGTGTACACCGCACTCCAGCATGTCTACAACGCGCCGATAACAACGTGACAGCCTGCCGCTGATAGGAGGATTTATGCGGGTGCGAGAGAAATCCACCCCCCATTCGACGCGGAGCAAGCGCGTTCTGGCCATTGCCGCCCATCCCGACGATATCGAGTTCATGATGGCCGGTACATTGCTGGCTCTTCGAGACCGGGGCTGGGAGGTCCACTATTTCAACGTGTCTAACGGCTGCGCCGGGTCAACCAGTGAAACGCGGGCCGACACGGCCAAGATACGGTATGCGGAAGCAAGGGACAGTTGCAGGAAAGCGGGGTTTATACACCACGCCCCCATAGCGAATGATCTGGGCATTGCCTATATGGAAGAACAGATCGCCCGGACCATCGCCGTCGTCCGAGCCGCGTCGCCGACGATAATTCTCACGCAAAGTCCACAAGATTATATGGAGGACCACCAAAACGCCACGCGCCTGGCGGTGACGGCAGGATTTTCCCGCGGTATGAAAAATGCGCCCTGCCGCCCGAAACGCGCTCCCTATTTTGAGAACGTGGCGATCTACCACGCCATGCCCTACGGCCTACGCGACGGTCTTGGCAAGTTGCTTCATTCCGGCTTGTGGATTGATATTGCGGAACACATCGAACAGAAGCGGGACCTCCTCGCCTGCCACGCGAGTCAAAAGCGCTGGCTGGACGCGACGCAAGGCATGGACTCCTATTTGCAGACCATGGTCGACCTCTGTTCGGCAATGGGAACGATGTCGAAGAAATACGCACTGGCCGAAGGCTGGCGAAAACACAATCTCCTCGGTTTTTCCTCCGACCAAGCCTTCGACCCGCTGCAGGAAGCCTTGTCGGATATATCTGTCGTGGATACGGAGTATATGCAGTCACTGGATGCGTAACATCGCAGGTTTGGGCGACCACCAATGAATAACATCCCGCCTCCGCAATGATGCAGGGTGTTTTTCTTTGGCACGCCAGGGATTCGACTTTTTGACCTTCGGATGAGAGGGGGGGAGGAAGTTATGTTTCGGCAACGTAAACGCATTCATGGACGTTTTTTACGTTGATTTTAGCTTACTGAAAAAGAATCTGCATGGCATGACCTTGGTCACCAGAGAGATCCTTGCGACAGCGTCCGGTTCATGGACAATGAAGTGACGCGCGCGGAGGTCGATCAATCACGGACACGAGGGCTGCCCATGCAAGATGCTATCGTCGAGGCCAAGAACCGCTTCCTCCGCAACCTCCCCATCCCCGACGGCGCCGTCCGGGCGGAAATACTTGCCTCGTGGCGGCGGTCGCGCGATTTCGGCGTCCAGCCGGGCAAGGTCGATAAAACCGTCCTCCCGGTCGCCGACTTGCAGGCCCGTATCGCAGCCAGGCTGCCGTTTTACGACATGGCGGTGCCGCTGATGGAATCGCTGCATGAATTCACCACCGGCTCCGGCTTCCTCACCACGCTCTCGGACGAAGAAGGCTATGTCCTCCGCCTGCTGGGCGACCCGGACATCACCGCCCTCGCCGCCAAAAACGCCCTGGTCGAAGGCTGCAACCGGAGCGAGCGCCGCATCGGCACCAACGCCATCGGCACGCCGTTGGAGACGGGCCGCCCCATCCAGGTCTTCGGCAGCGAACACTTCTACGACCCGCATGTCGTCTGGGTTTGTTCCGGCGCACCCATCTTTGACGCGCGCGGGGCCATCACCGGCAGCATCTGCATCATCGGCACCTACGACAAGGTCTCGTTCCATACGCTCGGAATGGCGGCGGCGGCGGCCGAGGCCATCACCCGGCAATTGAAAATGAAGGCCGCCTACGACACCATCGACGCGATCCGCAGCCGCATGGACGTCATGCTGGAGAATATGCAAAACGGCGTCCTCCTCCTGGACAAGCACATGGTGGTGCAGCAGGCCAATAACCTGGCCGGCACCATGCTGGGCCGCACCCGGGAGGAACTCAACGGCATCGGTTTTCGCGAACTGTTCGGCGATGTCGTCCAGCCGGGCGGCGTGGCCGATTTCCACGACAGGCCCGTGACGGTGTCGCACCGGGGCAGGGAACGAAACCTCTCCTTGTCCCTGATGACGACGGACGACGGCGAATTCGTCGCCATCCTGGAGCGGGTCGAGACCCTGCATAAGCGGGCCAACAAGGTCATGGGCTCGGAAGCGCGTTTCACCTTCGCCGACGTCATTGGCGAATCGGTCGAACTTAAAACCGCCATCGGCATGGCCCAGACCGCCGCCCGGACCAATGCCAACATCCTGCTGCTGGGCGAAAGCGGCACCGGCAAGGAACTCTTCGCCCAGTCCATCCACAACGCCAGCGACAGGCGATCCGGGCCGTTCGTCGCCATCAACTGCGGCGCGTTGCCGAAAAGCCTTATCCAGAGCGAATTGTTCGGCTACGAAGGCGGGAGCTTTACCGGCGCGAGCCGCGACGGCGCGGCGGGCAAGTTCGAGCTGGCGAACGGCGGCACCATTTTTCTGGACGAAATCGGCGATATGCCGTTCGACGTCCAGGTCACCCTGCTCCGCGTCCTCCAGACCCGCGAGGTCGTGCGCATCGGCGGAAAAAATCCATCCGCATCGATGTCCGCATCATCGCCGCGACCAACCGCGATCTGGAGAAAAGCATCGCCAACAACGAATTCCGGGAAGACCTCTATTACCGCCTCAACGTCTTCGCCATCCCCATCCCGCCCTTGCGGGAACGGCAGGGCGATGTCCGCATCCTGTCCGAGTACATGCTGTGCAAGGCTGCCGGCACCTTCCACAAACGGCTGAACGGCTTTACCGCCGAGGCCCTCGCCGCCATGGAACGGTATGACTGGCCCGGCAACCTGCGCGAACTCGAGAATGCTGTCGAACGGGCGGTGCTGTTGGCCCAGGGAGATGTGGTGGGCCTGGCCGAATTGCCCCGGAGCATGAGCGCGACACGCACCAGCGAGCGCCTCCGTCCCCGCGCACCACTCGCCGGAGTCGTGCCGGTGGCGGAGTCGGAGGAGCGGTTGATCCGCGAGGCGGTGGCGGCATTCAACGGCAATATCCGGCAAAGCTCGCGGCACTTGGGGCTAAGCCGCAGCACCCTCTACCGCAAGATGAAGAAATACCATATCGACGGAGATTCACCGCGGCAGTGAGCCCCACGCGCTCCGAATACGACGGCAGACGTGTCGCACGACATGCGCCATTTTGAGACATGTCCTATTTTGCGCCAGGCCGGCGGTCTGATCTGGAAGGCGTTTTGGTGGACATTTTCGACCTCAATTCGAAAAACCATTCCCACTGGGGGAGCGTCGGCAGCGTCACGAGCACATTCCAATTTTTGGCACCGTGGTTGCTTCGTCCTTTTCAGTGACACAATCCTTCGCCTGTGGCACATCACGCAGCGTGTTCGTTTTCGGCCTCCCGGCACGATATGCCTGCCGAGGCTGCATTGCCGCACATACGAAAAGCACTTCTTGCGCAGTGTCGGGGCCGCAAGGCGGACGCGACGAAGGCGGGCCTGTTGGCAGCATACGAGTCTTGGAGAAAGGGGCGAGAGAAAATGACCGGTGCACAAATTTTCCAGATGGCCATCCTGGCGGCATACCTGGTGGTGCTGCTGTATCTTGGCAAAAAGTCCACAGGCATGGTCAAGTCGAACACCGACTATCTGCTCTCCGGCAGGCAGATGAGTTGGCTCATCATCGCCGGCGGCCTGGTGGGGACGAACTTCTCCGGCGCGGTCATCACCTCGGTGACCAACTTCGCCTATACCTGGGGTCTGGGCGGCATGTTGTACGAAGGGTGCACCATCGTCGGCTTCCTG
Source organism: Planctomycetaceae bacterium (assembly GCA_021203245.1). Lineage (GTDB taxonomy): Bacteria > Planctomycetota > SZUA-567 > SZUA-567 > SZUA-567 > JAJBSZ01. Next base: position 26,520 of record JAJQBO010000027.1, on the reverse strand, counting down.
ATCTGCGCCTATCTCTATGCGCGGCGCGTGAGGCTGTGCGGGGCGTTCACGATTTCCGAACTGTTCGAGATTCGCTTCGGCTTCAATGTCCGCCTGCTGGCCGGCTTTTTCATTATGCTGTCGGGCATTTCCGCCTCGGCTGCGCAGTTCAAGGCTATCGGCCTGATCTTCTCCTCCATGTTCGGCCTGTCGGAAACGCTCGGCATCACCATCGCCTGGGTCATTACCGCCGTCTATATGACGATGGGCGGTTTGGCCGCGTCCAACTACACCATCATCCCGCAGATGGCCTGCTGCTTTATCGCCTTTCCCCTGGTTGCGGTATGGGGCATGCTCAAGTTCGGCGGCTTTGCGGCTCTGCAAAATCTGCAAAACCTCCCCGCCGATTATTTCACCCTGTTCGGGCCGTCCCTGAAGCTGTTCCTGACCTGGGTCCTGCAATGGATGTGGGTGAACGAGTGGGGGTCGCAATGGTATTTCCAGCGGGCGTCTGCGGCCAGGAACGTCTGGCACGCCAAGACCGGCTTCAAGGTGACGGCGCTGGCCCTGACCATCATGGTCCTGATACCCGGCACCCTGATCGGCCTGTTCGCCCGCATCGCCTTCCCCGACCTCGTCAACACCGAAGCCGCGCTCAGCCTGATGGTTACCGCCGCCCCCGTCCTCTACGGCGCGCTCGCCATGACCGGCATCTTCGCCACTGCCATGTCCACGGTCGACGGCTGCTCCATGGGCGCAATCACCGTGCTGGTGCGGGACTTCTACCAGCGCGCCCTCGGCAACACCAACCTTGAAGCACGGAAAATCAACTTCGCCTCGCGCATCGTCACCATTGTCGTCCTCATCGCCGTGTTCCTGATGGCGACCTCCCTGAAATCGGTTGTTTCGGGTCTGAACTTTATCTACGTGTTCTCGGCCGGCAACTTCGGCGCGCTTATCGCCGCACTCTATTGGAAAAAAGCGACGAAGGAAGGCGCGCTCCTCGGCATTTTGGCGGGCGGCCTGACGTCGGTGCTGTGGACCTTCTTCGGCTACCACACCCGCTTCGACGGCGCGTGGTGGGCGATGCTCCTTTCGGTCAATGTCATGGTCTGGGTCAGCCTTATCGTGAACAAGACCGGGCCGTGGTGGGGCAAGTCGCCCCGTGAAGCCCGCGACGATGTCAAGGCAAACATCACCTCCTTTCTCGCCAACCGCACCGCCACCATGGCCGACTTTATCGACCGCTTTAACGTCAAGGCGGTGGAATTGCGGCTGGCGGTGGGCGATTTGACCATGGCCGGCGTCATCAAGGAAGTGGATTACATGACCTATACCCTGAGCGAAAACAGCACGCCGGAGGAAGTGTATACCCTCGATTCGGGAACCTGGCGCGACACCACCATGATCGCTACCGCGCTTGTGTGCTGTTTTGCCTTCGCGGTTATCTGGATCATTTCAGCCTAAGGAGACGATATGAAAAAGATGTTCCACCTCAACGACGAAGAATTGAACGTCCTCAAGGCTGTCCGCGACCTGAACGATGGCCCGGTGGGCGCGAAAACCGATTACTACGCCGTCGTCCACGCCGTGAGCGGCGACACCGGCAGGCTCATCCCGGTGGTTGGCCGGCTGGACGACGACGGCTACATATCGTCCAGCGGCGTGGTTCGCCGCTGGCTGAAAATCACTGAAAAAGGCAGGAATACGCTGAAGGAACGCTTGGGATCGTAATTTCCCGAATCGGAACCATTCGCCCCGAAAAACGCGAGGAGACAACCGTGATAGGAATCGTCCACTCAGGCGTCATCGTCAAGAGTTTGGATAAGAGCATCCCCTTTTACCAGGACGTGCTCGGCCTCCGGCTGGTCAAACGCGAACCGGTACGCAAATCCCGCGGCGACAAGCTTGGGGTCCCGGGCGCCGTCATCCAGATCGGCGTGTTCGCCATTCCCAATTCCGACGCGACCCTGGAGCTGATCGAATTCATGGAGCCGTCTTCACCCAACAATTACGGCGCGCCGGTCAATGCGATAGGTCAGGTCCACATCGCCTTCAAGGTGGATAATATCGAGGAGAAGATCGCCCATATGAAAAGCCACGGCTGCGCCTTTGTCTCGGAAAACTACGAGACGATCACCGACGGCCCGCTGGCCGGCTGGAAATGGATCTATTTCAAGGATCCCGACGGAACCAACATGGAACTGATTGAGGTCACGGACCAATTCAAATAAGGCACCCATTCAACACCAAGGAGCAGAATTATGAAATCCGGATTCAACGGCGTCGATTTCGAAGACAATGTCAATTACGCGCGGCTGCGCAGCGAGCGCCTCGCCAAGGCCAAGGAAGCGCTGAAAAACTCGGGCTTCGGCGCCATCCTCTGCTATGATTTCGACAACATCCGCTACATTACCGGCACCCACATCGGCGAATGGAACCGGAACAAGATGAACCGCCACTGCCTCCTGATTGACGGCGTCGATCAGCCCATCCTCTTCGACCCCGCTTGCCCGTCGAAGCGCCAGCGGGTGTCGTGGCTGTCGAAGGAAAACATCATGCCCGCCGTCGGATCGATGCGGGACGCCATCCCGAGCGAAGTCGGCATGGTGCCGCGCGAAGCCGAGGAAATCGTCTCCTACCTGAAAAAATACGGCGTCGACAAGCGCCCGCTCGGCATCGACATCGTCGACGTCCCGCTTTACCAGGCGCTGGAAAAGCACGGCCTCACCCTCGGCGACGGCCAGCTCCCCCTCGTCGACGCGCGCCTGTACAAGACGGCGGATGAGATCGAACTGCTGAAATGCTCGGCCGCCATGGTCGACGCCGTCTACTGGGACGTGGCGAAAAACCTGCGCCCCGGCGCGACCGAAAACGAGATGGCCGCCCTTATCCATTACAAGCTGTTCGGCTGGGGTGCGGAGTCGGTGGAGTTCGTCAACGTCATTTCGGGCGCGCGCGGCAATCCGCACAGCCACACGACGTCGAACCGGATGATCCGCCCGGGCGAACTGGTGTACTTCGACATCGGCAACGTCTACAACGGCTACCGCACCTGCTACTACCGCACCTTCTCGTGCGGCAAGCCGACCAAGGCGCAGGAGGAAGCCTACGAAAAGGCCTACAAGTGGATCTACGACGGCATCGCCGCCATCAAGCCGGGCAATACCACCGCCGATATCGCCAAGGCGTTCCCGACCGCCCAGGAACTCGGCTTCAAGAACGAGGAAGAGGCGTTCCTGCTGCAGTTCGCCCACGGCATCGGCTTGGGGGCTGTGGGAAAAACCGATCATCTCCCGGCTGTTCTCCATCGACAATCCGTTCCCGTTGAAGGAAGGCATGACCTTCGCCATCGAGACGTGGTGCGCCTCGAAGGACGGCACCGGCAGCGCCCGCATCGAAGAGGAAGTGGTGGTGACGAAAGACGGCTGCGAAGTCATCAGCAAGTTCCCGTCGGCGGTCCTCACCTCCTGCGGTTTCCCGGGGTGCCAGTTCCCCTAATTGCGATGCGGTGCAGGAAGCGGTGCCGTCACAGCACTGTTGCGGTCGCGAAAACCCCGCTTCCCACAGCGGGGTTTTCAGGTGGCTCAGTTTACACCCCACGAATACGGAGGTATTGCCCTGGCAGCCCAGCGACAGCACCGCCCAAGCGTCAAACCGCGCGCGGCGCTGGCGCGGCGGTTCTATACCGTGATGTACCGGATTCGCCGCTTCGAGGAAGAGGTGTTCGAGTTCTACAAGCGCGGCCTGATGCCGGGCCTCGCCCACCTGTACCTGGGCGAGGAAGCCATCGCCACCGGGGCGTGCGCCGCTCTCCGGGACGACGACTACATCGGCTCGACCCACCGCGGTCACGGCCACCTCATCGGCCGCGACGCGGATCTCAAAAAGATGATGTCCGAGATCCTCGGCAAGGCGAGCGGCTATTCGAAAGGCAAGGGCGGCTCCATGCACATCATGGCGATGGACAAGGGCATCCTCGGCGCGAACGGCATCGTCGGCGGCGAATTGCCTATCGCCGTCGGGGCGGCCTACGCCTCCAAACTGCGCGGCGACGGCAAGGTGACGCTCGCCTTTTTCGGCGAGTCCGCCACCAACGAAGGCACCTTCCACGAAAGCATCAACATGGCGGCGGCCTGGGATCTGCCGATCGTTTTTGTCATCGAAAACAACCTCTACGGCATCTCGGTCGACATCCGCCGCGTCACCAAGGAGCACAAGCTTTCCAGCCGTGCCATCGGCTACGGCATCCCCGGCCACACCATCGACGGCAACGACGTGTTTACCGTCCACGAGGAGGTCGGCAATGCGGTCGAGCGCGCCCGAGCCGGGGCGGGCCCCACCCTGATCGAATGCCTTACCTACCGGTGGCAGGGACACCATGTCGGCGATCCCGGCGACTACCGTCCCGACGAGGAGGTTGCGGCATGGAAGGCCCGGGACCCTCTGTTCCTCCTCGAGGGCAAGGGCCTGATCGCCCAAGACGACATCGCCGCCATCACGGCCGGTGTCGACCGGGAGGTGGCCGAAGCCTGCGCCTTTGCCGAGGCAAGCCCCTACCCCGACGCGGCCGAGGCCTATACCGACGTGTTTGTGAACTGAGAGGATTATTATGAAAAAACTGACTGTCAGAGACGCGATCCGCGAAGCCCTGGACGAGGAAATGGCCAGGGACGACCAGGTGTTCCTGATGGGGGAGGACGTCGGCGTCATCGGCGGCAATTTCAAATGCACGGTCGGCCTGCGCGACAAATACGGCGACTTGCGGGTCAAGGATTCGCCCATCTCCGAAGCCGGCATTGTCGGCCTCGGCGTCGGCGCGGCGCTGGTGGGGATGCGGCCCGTTATCGAACTGATGTTCGCCGATTTCCTCATGATCGCCATGGATCAAATCTGCAACCAGGCGGCGAAAATCACCTATATGTCGGGCGGGCAGGTGAATGTGCCGCTCGTCATCCGGACGCCCCTCGGCGGCGGGCGCTCGTCTGCGGCCCAGCATTCGCAATCGCTCCACGCCTGGTGCGCGCACTGCCCCGGCCTCAAGGTGGCGCTTCCGTCCACGGCCGGCGAAGCCAAGGGCCTCCTCAAGACCGCTATCCGGGACAACAACCCGGTGATGTTTTTCGAGCACAAGATGCTCTACACCACCGCCTTCGACGACGTGCCCGACGACGACGTCTGCATCCCGTTCGGGAAGGCGCGGGTCGTCTCGACCGGCAGCGACCTCACTGTCGTCACCACCTCGATGATGAGCGTCAAAACCGAGAACGCGGTCAAGAGCCTGGCCGGCGACGGCATTTGCGTCGACCACCTCGACCTCCGCACCATCGTGCCGATGGATACGGAGGCGATCATCGCGTCGGTGAAAAAGACCGGCAAGTTGCTGGTCGTCGACGAAGGCCATGTCAGCTTCGGCATCAGCGGCGAAATTGCCGCCCGCATCATGCCGGAGGTGTTCTACGATCTCGAAGCGCCTATCGAACGGCTCGGCACCGGCGACGTGCCGTTGCCGTTCAGCCCGGCCCTGGAATTGCCGCTTATCCCGAACGAGAAAACCATCGCGGACAAAATCAGGGAAATGACCCGAGAGGAGGCAGCCACATGGCCGATGTGATTATTATGCCGAAGCTCGGCTATAACATGGATGAAGGCCGCCTGGTGGCGTGGCATTGCACGGTGGGCGACGCGATCAGGAAAGGCGAGGTCTTTTTCGAAATTGAGACGGACGAAACCGTTATGCCGGTCGAGGCGACCGCCGACGGCGTGGTGCTGAAACTCGTCCTGGAGGAAGGCGCATACGCCGCCGTGTTTACCCCCATCGCGGTGGTGGGACAACCGGGCGAGGACGCCGATGTCGCGCTGGCTGCCGCTTCGGGCGGCGAGAGCGAATCGCAATCAGGACCCGCTCCCGAACCATCGATTGCCGCCGCACCGGCGCTCACCGGCAGGCGATCCGCTCTTAAACTCACCCCCAAGGCGAAGCGTCTGGTGCGCGAGGAGAACCTCGACCCCGCGTCACTGGCAGGTATCACCGGGACCGGCTTTCGCGGCGGCATTACCGCAAAAGACATCATGGCGTCGCCGTTGGCCCGCAAGCTTGCCGAACGAAATGGCGTGGATCTGACCGAGGTGCACGGCTCGGGCGCGGGCGGCAAGGTCATGCGGGCGGATGTCGAACGATATGCGGCGACGCCGACGGCGGGCGGCGAAAAGCGGATACGGTCGTCCGTCCCGTACAAGGGCGTCCGCAAGATCATCGGCGACAGGCTGGCCGAAAGCAAGTTCACCGCGCCGCACCTCTATTTCACCGATGTCGTCGATGCGACGAATTTCGCCGCCTGCCGCGCCAGTCTGAACAGTGCGGGCGACGTCAGAATCGCCGTGTCGGATCTCCTGACCCTGGCGGCGGCGAGGGCCCTGGTCGCCTTCCCCGACGTCAACGTCTCGCTGGTGGACGGGAACATCGTCTCCTATGCCAGCGTCAATATCGGGAATGCCGTCGCCGGCGACAACGGCCTGGTGGTGCCTGTCATCAAGAACGTGCAGGACAAAAGCCTGACCGCCATCGCCCGGGAAAACCGCGATTTGGTGGAACGGGCCAAAACCGGGAGGGTGCAATCGGAGGAATATTCGGGCGGGACGTTCACGATTTCCAACCTGGGGATGTTCGGCATCGAGAATTTCACCGCCATCATCAACCCGCCCGAATCCGCCATCCTCAGCGTCAGCTCGGTGCGGAAAAAGCCTGTCGTCGTCACCGGCGACGACGGCGAGGACACGCTCGCCATCCGCCCGATGATGACCATCCAATTAAGCGTCGATCACCGTCTTATCGACGGCCTGCTGGCGGCGCGGTTCGTCGCCTACTTCAAGGCGCTTTTGGAAAACCCGCTCCGCATGCTTCTCTAAAGCGTCAAGGAAGTGCGACAATAAAACCCTGCCTCCGCACGGAAGCAGGGTTATTATATATGGCACGCCAGAAGGGATTCGAACCCCTGACCGCCGGATTAGAAATCCGGTGCTCTATCCAACTGAGCTACTGGCGTTTTTTAATGCTGTCGGTGCTGCTTTTCTCTATCGGGAATCCTAGCAAAAAACTCCCGTCATGTGGAGCAAAAACGCGTTTTTGGGCGATTTTCCGTCGTTACTTCACCGCGATGTTGACCATGCGGTTCGGGACGACGACGACGCGGGCGATGGTCTTGCCTTCCGTGTAGGTCTGCACCTTCGGGTCGGCCAGCGCCATCTTTTCCAGTTCGGTCGTGTCGGTATCGGGTGCGACCAGGAGCCTGGCGCGGACCTTGCCGTTGACCTGGACCGGAATTTCCACCACATCCTCTTTCGCCGCTTCGGCGTCGTATTCGGGCCAGGACGACTCGAACACGCTCTCGCTGTTGCCCATCCGCGACCACGCCTCGTCGGCGAAGTGGGGGATGATAGGGGACAAACAGACGATGATGACTTCCAACGTCTCCCGCAGCACCGCCGGGTGGGCCTGATCGCGGCTCTGGCGCAGTTGGTTCAGGAGTTCGTTGGTGCGGGCGATGGCGGTATTGAACTGGTAACCGCCCTCGATGGACTCGGTGATCTTCTTGACGCACTGGTGCGTCTTGCGGCGGAGCGCCCGGTTGACGTCGTCCAGGTCGGCCGGGAGCGGCGTGTCCCGGGGCGCGATGCGGGGCAGGCTTTCCAGCACCAGCCGCCACAGACGGTTCAGCGTGCGCCAGGCGCCGTTGATGCCGTCCTCGGTCCAAATCTGCATCCGGTCCGGCGGCGAGTCGGACAGCATATACAGGCGCACCGTGTCGGAACCGAAGCGGTCCATCATCGCGTCCGGGTCAACAATGTTCAACTTCGACTTGGAAATTTTCGTCATCTCGAAATGGACTTCTTCGTTGCCGCACTTGCGGCACACCAGCTTGAGGCCCTCGTTTTTGAGACCCTCTTCGTCCAGGCTCTGGTTTTCGATACGCTTCGACACCGAAAGCGCCAATTCCTCCGGCACGTCGGAACCGTCCAACCGCACTACCTTGACTTCGGAGGCGGGAATCCACTTGCACGTTTCGCAGCGGTAGGCGACCTTGCAGACCATGCCCTGGCAGAACAGCCGGGTAAACGGCTCCTCGAAGTCGATCAGCCCCAGGTCGTGCAGGACCATAGTGAAGAAGCGCGCGTACATGAGGTGCATGGTCGCGTGCTCGATGCCGCCGATGTACTGCGACACCGGCAGCCATTTCTTTACCTTTTCCGGATCCCAGCAGCGTTCGTCGTTGTGCGGATCGGCAAAGCGGATCTGGTACCAGGACGAATCGACAAAGGTGTCCATGGTGTCTGTCTCGCGCCGGGCCGGCTTGCCGCAGGTGGGGCATGTCGTCTCGACAAACGACTTCGACCGCGCCAGCGGGTTCCCCTGGCCGTGGGTGAAGTCGATATCTGTCGGCAGCAGCACCGGCAGATCCTTTTCCGGGACCGGCACAATGCCGCACTCGTCGCAGTAGATGATGGGAATGGGCGCGCCCCAATAACGCTGCCGTGACAGCAGCCAGTCGCGCAGGCGGTAGTTGATCTGGCGCTTGCCCTTGCCTTCGGCGTCCAGCCATTCGACGATGCGGGGAATGGCTTCGAAGTTGTCTGGTTCGCCGGTGAATTGCGCGGAATTGACGATGCGCCCGGCCTCGACATAGGCCCCGTCCCAGTCGTCCGGGCCGGAGCCGTCTTCGGGCTGGATGACCTGGATGATGGGGAGGCCGTACTTCTTGGCGAATTCCCAATCGCGCTGGTCGTGGGCGGGAACAGACATAACCGCGCCGGTGCCATAGGTCATGAGGGCGAAGTTGGCCACCCACAGCGGCACTTCCGCGCCGTTGACCGGGTTGACGACATGGAAGCCGGTAAAGATGCCTTCCTTTTCCTGCTCGGCCAGTTCCTTCGCGGACGTGCCGGTGGCCCGCATTTTCTTGATCGCCGCCAGGACGTCGGCCTCCTGCGGCGTGCCTTTGATCAGCTTGTGCACGAGCGGGTGCTCGGGCGCGACCGACATGAAGGTGACGCCCCACAGGGTGTCGGGTCGGGTGGTGAACACCGGGACCGGATCGCCCGTCTCCTTGATGGTGAACTCGACCTCCGCGCCGAATGACTTGCCGATCCACTCCTCCTGCATGGCCAGGACCGCGTCAGGCCAGTTGCCGCGCAGTTTTTCATGGCCCTGCAGCAGGCGCTCGGCATACTTGGACAGGCGATAAAACCACTGATTCATGTCCTTCTGCTCGACCTGCGAGCCGCAGCGTTCGCACTCGCCTTCCTTCACCTGTTCGTTGGCGAGCACGGTGCCGCACGATTCGCACCAGTTCACCGGCGCGGTCTTCTTGACCACCATGTCGGCTTCGTAGAATTTGAGGAAGAACCACTGCGTCCACTTGTAGTAGTCGACGTGGGAGGTGGCAAATTCGCGCGACCAGTCGTAGCCCCAGCCGGCGCGCTTCATCTGCTCGCGCATGCGGGCGATGTTCTTTTCGGTGAATTCATGCGGCGGCACGCCGGTGCGGATGGCCGCGTTCTCGGCCGGCAGGCCGAACGAGTCCCAGCCCATGGGCGAAAGGACGTTGTAGCCGCGCAGGAGTTTGTAGCGCACCATGACGTCGCCGAGGGTATAGGCGAGGACATGGCCCATGTGCAGCACCCCGGATGGATAGGGGTACATGTTGAGGACGTAGAAGGGGGGGCGCTCGTCGTGCCGGTTGCAAAACAGCCCGTCGTCAGCCCAGCGCTTCTGCCAGCGTTTTTCGATTGCCTGAAAGTCGTACTCTTCGTCCGCCATTGGTCCGCATGCTCCTGTTGCAGCAAAAGACGCGCCGACGCCGGCGCGTTCTTGGGGTAAACATATAATAATATCGCCACGCTTTGGGAAAGCAAGCCGCGTTCGCAAAATGGAACGTCCTCGCCGGCTGACGCCGCCGCCCTACATCGAGGCGGCCGCGCCCGTCCACCGTTCCGGCCGGTCCAGCAGTTCCTCCATCTTCTCGAGCAGCCTGGCGATATGCAGGCCGTCGACAAAGCCGTGGTGGCTGGTGACGGAAAAGGGCATGACGACCCGTTCCCCTTCCTTCTGGTACCGGCCCCAGACGAGACGGGGAATGGAGTCGTTGGCCGACAGGCCCATGGGCTGGATGATGTCGGAAAAACCGAACCACGGCAGGCGCGAGACGTAAAAGACGTCGAGGCGGTTGCTGCCAAGGTGCTTGTTGTCGAGCGCCACCGCCTTCGCCGCTTCGACGTCGGAGTCGAAGCGCGGGAAATCCGGCGTAAATTCCGCATAGGCGAAGTAGAACAGTTCCGACGGCTCGTCCAGAACGTTGAAGCTGGGGTCCGTCTGGTCGCAGAGGATGACCTGGTCCTCGTACATCCGGTAGCGGAAGTTCTCGACCTCGTTCATGGCACGGGTGACGACATAGAGGAACGCGTTGAAAAAGCGAATCCCGTTGTCGCGGCAGGCGTCCAGCAGCTTCGTCACGTCCACGGTAGTGGTGACGCCGTCGTAGGGATAATCGCCCCGCCCAAATACCCCGAAGTGCGCACGCCGCTTCCAGGTCGAGAGTTCAATGCAGCGGTAGTGGTGGCGGAGTTCCATGGTTATTCCCTTCTCCCGGTTCAGCGGACCTGCTGCATGCTCCGAGGCACCCATTGCAGCAGCGAATTCATCTGCCCGCCCTTGTAGACGATGGCGTTGCGGTAGCGCTTCGACTGCGCGACGGTGGCGGTGCCGGCGATCATGAAGGTATAGGGCTGATCGTGGGCGATGACTTCGTGGAGTTGCTTGTAGATTTCATAGCGCTTCTGTTTGTCGACGGTGCGGCGGCCGAGTTCGATAAGGCGGTCGGCTTCGGGCGAGGAATAGCCGACGTGGTTGGAACTGCCTTCGCGGTTCGCGCCGGAGCTGTGCCATATCTGGTAGGGGTCTCCTTCGACGCCGCCGGACCAGGCGAGGAAGCAGACGTCGAACTCGCGCTTTTCCAGGAGCTGGGTATAGACGGACCACTCGATCGGCTTGATGTCGACCTTGATGCGCGCCTTGAGCATGTCCTGTTCGATGATGGCGGCGATTTTGCGGCTCGACGCCGAAGAAGACGGAATGATAAAGGTAAACTGGAACGGCTTGCGGACCCCCGACCCGTCGTAGTCCTTGTCGATGAGGCCGTCGCCGTCGGTGTCTTCCCAGCCCGCGTCGGCGAGCAGTTGCCGCGCCGTTTCGATGTTGAAGGGGAGCGGCTTGACGTCGTGGTTATAGTACGGGCTGGTGGGGATGAACGGCCCGGAGATGATGGAGCCGAGGCCGAGGTTGACTTCGTCGAGGATACGCTGCCGGTCGACAAGGTGGGTGAGGGCGACGCGGACCTCGCGATCCTGGAACAGCGGCCGGTTCATGTTGTAGCCCACGTAGGACCACGAAGTGGAGTTGTACTGGAACTTTTCGAACTGGTAGTCCTCGGGCAGTTCGCCCGCCTTTTTGCGCCTGTCCCATTCCATCGAGTCCTCGTAGGCGGTCTCGATGTCCGGGGTCACCAAACGGTAGTTCGGTTCCGGCGTCTCCTCGTGCCATTGGCCGGGCGTGAGGCCGTAGACGTCGATGGCGCCTTTCTCGAATTCGAGGAAGGAAACGCTATTGTCAGGCACGACCCAGATGCGCCGGGTGCGGATGGGCGGCTTGCGGCCGTAATAATTTTCATCCCGCTCGAACGCGACCTCGATGTTTTTGTCCCATTTCGTCAGCTTGTAGGGGCCGGTGCCGACGATCCACTGGTTGCGGGGCGAGGAGACGAACTCGTCGACAAAGCGTTCGTCCGACCAGGTCGGGTCGGGCCGGTAGTAATGCCGGGGCAGGGGCTGCAGGCCGAGAGTGAACGATTCCGACATGCTGTACGGCTGTTTCCAGATCACCTTGAAGGTGTGGTCGTCGACGATCTCGAGTCCCTCGAGATCGACGTAATAGGTCCGCAGCGCCTCGGCCGGGATGTTCTCGTTCTGCAACACTTCCCAGAAAAAGAGGAAGTCGTCGGACGTCACCGGGCGGGCCGGCATTTCCGCCTTGGTGACTGGGTCGACATAGGGCTGCCACATGGCGTTTTTCCGCAGGTGGATGGTGTAGACGAGCCCGTCGTCCGACACCTCCCAGCGCTCGGCCATGAGTGGCTGGTATTCGGTCAGGTCGTTCGGGTTGCGTTCGGCCAGGGTATCGACCACCAGCCCCCAGATGGTGGAGACGGTGGCTTCGTTGTTGACGAGGTAGTTGAGGTTGCCGGGCAGGCTGATGGTGCGGGTGACCAGGGACCCGCCGTCCTCGGCGTTCGGGTCGCGGAGGTTGTCGTAGGCGAAGACGCCGCCGGCGGCCGGATTCGCGGCGCTCGGGCCGGATTGCGGGTGAACGGCGGTCGCGTCGCCGGAGGAGAGGACGACCGGCCGCGAGGCGAGGTTTTCGCTCAGCCGGTCGAGCGATTCGGCGAGGCGGCTCATGGCCTGTTCGGTGCGGGCGTTTTGCCGGCGGGATTGATCCAGGGCGTCAATCGCCAGATACGCGGCGAAGGCAACGACGGCGAGATTGACTATGACCAGTAAGGCGCTGACAATTGGATTTTGGCGCATGATTCCCCTTTTATGTCGATGCCGCCGATTTTCCCCCGTCACGGCGGGTTGCGAGGCGCGGCGGGTAAAACCCTTGCTTCCGCACCCCGGAATTATATGATTATCGTGATTGCCAACTCAAGGCGAAAATCGTCCGGTTGTTCCTGCACTCTGAGGAGTATACATATGCACAGTCTTCTTCCGCTGGCCTTTTTCAGTATGCCAGGCGGGTACGAATGGCTGATAATCGGCCTTATCGCGCTGTTGCTGTTTGGCAAGCGCCTTCCCGGCGTGGCGAAGTCCCTTGGCCAGGCGATGCACGAGTTCAAGTCCGGCCTCAGCGGCGCGGCCTCGGCCGAGGACGAAAAAGAAACGCCGGTGAAAAAGGACGACGGCGACACGCCGGCCCCGTAGGGCAATTCGCCGACTATCCATATCTGTTACCCATAACGGGCGCTCCCCTTGCGGAGCGCCCGTTTTATTGTGTGGCCTTTTTCCAATCCCTTACCGCAGGCTGTTTCACGAATAGGCATCGATCTCCCTCAACCGTCACCCCGGCGGAAAAAACGTCCGTTGCATCCTGAACGGGAAGTTGTGCCGGGGCGGGCGGGCAGAACCTGCATGGCAATGCATCCTGAATCGCATTGCAGCACAGGGTCGTTCGCCCTTGCCCCGGCACAACCACACGCGCGACCGCTGGTCGACGCATATCCGCCGGGGTGACGAGCGGGGAATGCCGATATGCACCCCGAGAGGACATGCCGAACTTCCTCCCCATTTAAAAAATAATCACACATTTTTCTCCCGCGTACGTGAACGGCGCTAGATTCAAGAGCATGAAGGACGGCGACGGCGAGCCTGTCCGTAACCCACGAAGAGGAGATGACCACATGTCGATGGAACTGCGCCTGGAAGCGAGAAGACGCGAGCAGGAACGCGAGCTGCTGCGAAAACGTGAAGCAGAGTTCGCGGCCGACCTCCGTGCCGTGGCGGCACACGCGGAGGGAAAACGGCTGCTGCGCTGGTTGCTGGCCCAGGGCGAGCTGTTCAGCCTCGACTATCTGCCGGGTACCGCCGGCGCGTACCAGGCGGGCAGAAAGGCGACAGCCCTGAAGCTGTGGCATCTTCTTCGCGGTCTCCTCGCCCCGAATGCCTTCGCCGAAATCGCCCTGGCGTCCGACCGAGGGGACTCCGACCCCGAAGCGGCGCAGGACGGGCGAGGTGAGGATCTTTTTCAGTCAAACTACCATGGAGAACACGATGCACGACAACGCTGAACCGGAAGAAGCGCTTCTTTCGGACACGGGGGCGGAAGGGCGGGCTGCGGGACGCGATCCTCTCGACGCCGTCCTGGCGGTGGAGCAGCCCAGGCGAGAAGCCGAAGCCGCTGCGGATACCGCCGGTACCGAAACCGCCCGGAACGAAAAGCCTCCGGGCGCGGAAGCCGCCGCCGAATCGGGCGACGACGGCTACGGCGAGTTCGAGTGGCCGGACGGGTATGTCGCCGATCCGGAAGCGCTGGCCAGGTTCGTGCCGCTGGCCCGCCGTCTCGGTCTTCCCAAGGAAGGCGCGCAGGAACTGGCCAGGCTCTACGCCGAACTCGACCGCCAGCGCCAGGACAACCAGGCCCGCTTTATCGCGAAAAACAACGCCGAATGGCTGCGGGAGATTCACGCCCACCCGGAATTCGGCGGCGGCAACCTGCAGCGGACGGGCGAGGCGGTCGCGTCGATGCTGCGCCGCTACGGCACGCCCCTCCTGACGGCGCAGATTCGCCAGATGAATGTGCAGAACTGGCCGGAGATGTTCTACTTTCTCGCCCGCGTGTCGCAGGCGGTGTCGGAGGACTGTTCGCCGTCCGGCGGCGGCGACCGGCCGGCCAAGTCCACGGCGGAACTCCTCTTTCCCGGCCTGAAGTAAGCCGGACCCACCACCATTCGCGACGTAAGGAGACCCTATGTCCACAGTAGGAATGCGCAGTCTCACCCTGGCGGATTATGCCAAACGCCTCGGCCCCGACAAGCAGATCGGCAAGGTCATGGAGATACTCGAGCAGTCGAACGAAGTGCTCGACGACGCCATGTTCCTCGAGGCCAACAACGTCACCACCCACCGCACCGTCATCCGCACCGGCCTGCCGGAAAGCTACTGGCGCACCCTCAACCGGGGCGTGCCGACATCGAAAAGCAACACCACCCAGATCGACGACCAGATCGGCATGCTCGAGACCTGGTCGGTGGTCGACTCCGCCCTGGCGGAACTGAACGGCCAGCAGGCCGATTTCCTCCTCTCCGAGGAACGGGCCTTTCTCGAGTCGATGAACCAGGAGGTGGCGAAGACCATCTTCTACGGCGACCTGTCCACCAACGCCGCCGCCTTTTCGGGGCTGTCGTCGCGGTTCTGCACGCTCGACCCGAATGTCGGCAGTTCCGTCAACATCATCGACGCCGGCGGCACCGGACCGAACTGCACCTCGGCCTGGCTGTGCGTCTGGGGCGATCTGTCCCTGCACATGATCTATCCCAAGGGCACCACCTCGGGCCTGCGGCGCGAGTTCCTCGGCCGTTGCCCGGTGGTGGACGAGAACGCCAACGAGTTCATGGGCTACAAGACCAACTACTCCTGGTCCCTCGGCCTGTGCGTGCGGGACTGGCGCTATGTGGTCCGCATCGCCAACATCGACACGGCGCAACTGGACGCGCTCATGAACGGCGGTGCGGCCGAAGCGAGCGGCAACGCGCTTATCCGCTGCATGATCAAGGCGCACAACCTCATTCCCAACATCCGTCTCGGCCGTCCCGCCTGGTACATGAACCGGAGCGTCAAGACCCTTCTCGACCTCATGGCGGCGGAAAAATCCAACGTCAACCTGACCATGGCCAACTTCGCCGGCGAATCCGTCACCACCTTCAAGGGCGTGCCCATTCGCCAGGTCGACCAGCTCGTCAACACCGAGCCCGCCATCATCAAGTGACGGCCGGCCATTTTCACAAGCAAAAGGAGCACCATATGTGGGACAACGAAACCACCTTTTCCACCCGCCAGGCCCTGGCGGACGGTCCTTCGGAAGCGATTGTCGACGTCGGCGCGGACGACATCGGCCTTGGCGAACCCGTCTACCTCCAGGTCTCCCTGTCGAAGGGCGCGAGCGGCTCACTGGAGGTGACGGTCGAGACCGGCGACGAAGCGGATCTCGGCGACGCCGTCGTCCTGGTCACCTACCATGTCACCGAATCCGCCCTGAAGCACGGCGGCACCGTCCTGGCCGCGCCTGTTCCGACCGGCTGTCGGCGCTATATGCGGCTGCGGTATGCCGGGGCAAGCGGCGGCACCGTGACCGCCGGGCTGGTCCAGGCCGCGCAGACCTCCGGCATGCAGCGGTAGCAGGCCGGAGTCAATTTGCCTCCTTCTCCCGCGGCCGCCTCGAGCCAGGCACATTCGGGGCGGCCGCATTTCGCAAAGGAAAACCACGTGGCTTCGAAAATGGAGATTATCAACCTGGCGCTGGCCAACCTGTCGCGGGAACCCATCCAGAGCCTGTCCGAACCCAATCCCGAAGCGTTCCAATTGCGGGTGCATTGGGAGACGGCCCTGGCCTCGGTCCTCCGCGACCATCCCTGGGGATTCGCCATGCGCCGCAAGCCGCTGGCCCAGTTCCAGGAATCGCCCATCGGCTTCGCCTATGCCTACGGCTATCCCGGCGACTGCATCCAGGCGCGGCGGGTGCTGCCGTGCCGGGGCGGGTCGGCCAGGAACGGCCCGGCCTATCCGTTCGAAATCGGCCGCAGCCTGGACGGACGGCACCGCGCCATCCTGACCGATCTCCCCGACGCCGCCCTCGAATACACCACCATGCAGGTGCCGTGCGAGGAGTTCGACCCGCAGTTCGTCGGCGCGCTGGCGTGGCGGCTGGCGGCGGAGATCAGCCTGGCGGTCCACGCCGACCCCCAGTCCCACGCCGCCGCCATTAGCACGTACTCGATGCAACTGCAGCAGGCCAAGGCGCTGGATATGCGCGAGTCCTCGTCGCCGCGGTTGCCGGACGGCGATTTTCTTCGCTCGCGGCAGTGACTCGATGCTGGGATTCGGTGAATTCCGGAGCGGGGTCCACGGGGATAAACGGCCAAGGCATCGAGCTCAAACGGTCATCGGCTTCGTCCACAAAATTTTCAGAGTGTAATGAAGGAATACTCCATGAGCAAGGTAACCCTTACCCAGTTCAGCTTCAACCGGGGCGAACTCGACCCCGCGCTGCACGGCCGGAGCGACTGGAAGTACTACTTCTCCGGCGCGCAAAAACTCCGCAACCTCGTCGCCCGGCCGCAGGGCGGCGCGACGAAACGGGGCGGCCTGCGCCTGGTCGCGCCGGCCCTGGACGACGGCCGCGCGTCCCACCTCATCCCGTTTCGCTTTTCGGTGGAGCAGTCGTATATGCTTGAATTCGCCGACCGGCGGATGCGGGTCATCCATAACGGCGGCTTGGTCGTCTATCCGGAAGGCCACGAACGGGCGGGACAGGAGGTGGTGGTGGAGACGCCGTACCCGGCCGAGGTGTTGCCGCTGCTTCGCCATGCCCAGACGGCGGACGTGATGGTCTTTACCCATCCCGGCCATCCGCCCCGGCGCTTGACCCGGCACGACCACCACGACTGGCGCTTTTCCCGCCTGCTCGACACGACCCGCACCGCCACGCCGGAAAACCTCCGCATCACCAAGTCGGGCGGCGACGGGGCGAAATACGTCGTCACCGCCTTTACCGAAATGGTGGGGGAATCGTCCCCGTCCGACGCGGTCGTCGCCGACAATGCGGATCTCATGGCCGCCCCGGCGTCGAGCCTCACCTTCCAGGAACTCTACGCCTGGTTGCGGCAACGGGACTATTCGTACATGCCGGAGGCGCTGTCGTTCCACTCGATGAGCGTGGCTGAACTCCTCCAGTTCCTGGTGGACTGCGGCTATACCGGCGGCGGCGGCTACAATACCCGCGACGGCAGCTATTGGCCGTGTTCGCGGCCGGGCGAAAGCCACACGTTTGAACTGTGGTGGTGGGAGAACAACTATTCCAACCTGATCAACGAATGCCTCTACGCCTGCGACAAGGGCTGGGCTGGGTCGGTCCGGGCCGAACTCGAGAGCAAAATCGACGCATACGTCGCCGACTACAACGCCGGACTCAGGGGCGACAAAATAACCGACCTGGCCTGGGACGCGGTGGACGGGGCGAACGGCTACCGCGTCTACCGGAAAGGCGCGTTCGACAGCGCCTACCGCCTGATCGGTGACACCTCGGCCACCCTTTTTCGGGATGATGCGTTCCCGGCCGGAACGGCCGGCCTGCCGGAGGAAGGCGGCACCTTCGAAAACGTCGACGATTACCCGGGCGTCTGCGCCTTTTTCGAGCAGCGCCTCATTCTTGCCCGCACCAACAACAAGCCGACCACCTTCTGGGGATCGGACACGGGCGCGTACAACGCCTTTACCAAGCACTCGCCCATCGAGGACACCGATTGCTACGAGTTCACCCTCGCCAGCGGCGAGATGAACGAGATCCACTGGATCGTCCCCCTGAACGACCTCCTCCTCGGCACCTCCGGCGGCGAATGGAAGGCCGGGGGCGGCGGCTATGCCATCACCCCCTCCACCATCAACGCGCGGGTCCAGAGCTGGTACGGCTGCTCGACCCTGTCGCCGGTGGTGTCGGGACGGACGGTGATCTTCGCCGGCCGGGGCAGAAGGACGATTCGCTCGTTCTCCTACTCGCTCGAGGCAGACGGTTATTCGGGCAAGGATCTGACCATGTTCGCCAGCCACCTCTTTTCCGGCCGGCGCATCGTCGCCATGTGTCACCAGCGCGAGCCGGACGGCATCGTCTGGGTGGTGATGTCGGATGGAGCGCTTCTTTCCTGCACCTACGCGCCGGAGGAGGAGGTGGTGGCGTGGTCGCGGCACGAGACGGCGGGCCGGTTCGAAGCCTGCGCCGCCTTGCCCGACCCCGAAGGCGGGGACGAAGTGTATTTTTGCGTCGAACGGGTCGTCGGCGGCACGCCGCGCCGGTTTATCGAACGGCTGGAAGACGCCGCCGACCGGTTCTCGAACGAAACGGACGGCCTGTTCCTGGATTGCGGCCTCAGCTACCGGGGCGCGCCGGTCGGCCGGGTACCGGGCTGATGCACCTGGAGGGCGAGCGGGTCGCTTGTCTGGCTGACGGCAACGTTTTCCCCGATCTGCCGGTGACGGACGGGGCTATCCACCTCCCGGACGGATTCACCGCCGGGGTCATCCACGTCGGGCTGCCGTACGGAGCCGAACTGGTGACGATGGAGCTGGAGCCGGAGACAAAGGAGACAATCCGCAACCGCGCCCGCTTCGCCGTCGCCGCCACGGTGCGCTTCGCCGGCAGCCGCGACTGCCTGTACAGTCATTCCGACGGCGGGCTGTCGGAAATGAAATTCCGAACGTCCGAATTGCCGGGCCGCCCGGTGCGGCTGTTCACCGGCGACAAACACGTGGCGTTTTCGTCCCCGCCGGGCGCGAGGACGACGCGGCTCCGCTTTGTCTCCGAAACGCCCACCCCCTTCACCCTGCTGGGTCTTGTCGCGGAGGCCAGTTGTGGACAGCCTGCCTGACCGCTTCCTCCCCGCCACCGCCGGCCACGCCCGCGATTTGGCCGGGAACCTCTCCACCGACCACCGGCGCGAACTGGCCGCCACCGGCGGATTGTCGCCACGTGCCGCCCTCGAGCTGTCAGTGGCGCACTCGGTCGAAGCCTATACATATGTGGACCCGGCCGGCGTTCCGGTGTTCATGATGGGGGTGGAGGCGGCGAGTCCGCTGACCGGCGCGGCCTTGGTGTGGATGCTTGCGTCCGACGCGGCCGGGAGCCGCCCGCGGGGCATCCTCCGCGCCGCCCGCTGGGGGCTGGCCCGTGCCTTCGCCGTCACCGGCGCTGCGTCGCTGGAGCAATACATCCCGGCCTGGTATCGGACCGGCCTTCGCTTTGTCCGCCGGCTGGGCTTTCGCATCCGGCCGGCACAGGCGGACGGACGCGACGGCGCGCGCCTGTGCCGCGCCATACTGACCGCACGAAAGGAGTCACGACAATGGGATCGTTGACCACAGTCATGAATGCGGCGTCCATTACCATGGGCGCTGCGCAAAACTACCAGAACGCCCAATACCAGAGTGCGGCGGCGAAGTTGAACGCCGACGTCCTCGAGACCCAGGCGGCTCGGAAGGAGCTTGAAGCCGAAGAGACCCTCGCCATCGGCCGCCTCAACCAGGCCGAACACGTCGCCCAGGGCCGTTTGGACATCGCCAGCCGGACGGCGGCCTATGCCGCTTCGGGCGTCAAGGTGAACGAAGGGTCGGCGGTGGATGTCGCCGCCGACCAGGCCGCCTGGAGCGAGTACGGGCGGCAGAAAATCGAGTACGGCGCAGCCCTGGAGAGTTGGGGCCTCCGTTACGACGCGGCCCTGCTGCGGCAGGAGGCGTCCAACGTCCGCGCCGGCGCGGGGACCGGCTCGGGCCTGGTCGCCGCCATCGGCACGGGGACAAAGCTTGCCGGCCTTTTGGAAACAGGGGATTGATTCCATGATTGACAAGACAGCGTGCGTCGCCAGCTACAGCGGCGGCGAAAACCGATCGGTTTTTCCGATACCGTTCCAGTTCCAGGAGCCGGGCCACATTCACGCGCGCATCCGCGACGGCGCGGGGCGGGACACCGTCCTCACCGCCGGCAGCGATTATTCCGTCGTCCGGCTGACAGACGCGAGCGGCGAACTGACCCTGCTTGGCCGGGTCCTGCCGGCCGGCAGCAGCCTCACGATCAGCCGGCGGTTGCCGCTGACGCAGGAAATTCTCTTCCACAACCAGGGGCCGAATTCACCCCAGGCGATGGAGGAGGCGGTGGACAAACTCACCATGATCAGCCAGCAGTTGCAGGCGGATATGGAGGAGACCGCGGCCGAGACCCTGGCCTCGGCGGCGGAAATCGCCCTCCTGCGGACAGAGACGGCGGCTGTTCACCAAGCCCTCGACGCCACCGCGCCCAAGCTGCACCTGCACCAGTCCGCCGACGTCACCGATTTCTCGGCCCGGCTCGCCGCCAAGGCGGAACTGGGCCACGGGCATGCGCTTGGCGATGTCGCGGGACTGGTCGGGCAGTTGTCCGCCAAGGCGGCCCAGAACCATCGCCATCCGGTCGCGGACGTCGATTCCCTTGCCTCCCTGTTGTCGGCCAAGGCCGACGCCGCCCACAGCCACCACATCGGCACCATCGCCGGCCTGGAGGACGGCCTGTCGGCCAAGGCGAACCGCTTCCACACCCACGCGTGGGAGGACGTCGACGGCCTCGACGCGAGCCTGGCGGGCAAGGCGGCTGTCGGCCATCGCCACGCTGCGGCCGAGGTCGAAGGGCTGGCGTCCCTGCTCGACGCCAAGCTGGACGCCGACGACCCCCGCCTGAACAACGCCGCCGCCGGTCCGCACGCGTCGTCGCACGCCCGGGACGGCGGCGACCCGCTCACGCCCGAAGCCATCGGCGCGCTCCCGGCCCCGCCGGTGAACGGCAAGACCTACCTCGCCACCGGCGGCGGCTGGGTCGAATACCTGCCGACCGGCGGGGGCGACGATCCGGGCGAAGGCGTCGGCACCATGGACCATGCCCAGCTCCTGAACCGCGACGCCGCCGACCAGCATCCCCAGGCCGCGATTCAAAACCTGACCCGCGACCTCGGGGCTATCCAGGCATCGCTCGACGCCCTCGCCGGCGTCGACGCCGACCTGTCGTCCGCCGTCGCGGCCAAGGCCGACCGCAGCAAACTGCCCGGGCCCGCCACCGCCGCGTCGGACGGCCTTCTCGCCAGTGAGGACAAGGCCAAACTGGATGCGCTCCCGGCCAGAATCGCCGCGTTCCCCGCCGGCGGCGACGACGGCGACGCTCTGGTGAGAGGGGGCAGCGGATTGGCCTGGCGCGGCTCGGCCGAACGGGCCAACACCCTGCCGCTGATGGCGCCGTACCAGAAGGGCGTGGCGCGGTTGTCCGAGGGGTTGGGGCTGGAACTGGACGGCGGCGGCGCGCTCCGCATCCGCGACGACAACCTGGTCAGCAAGGCCAACCTCGAAGGCAGGTTCGCGTCCCTCGACGGCAAACTCGTCCTGGCCGAAAACCGGCTGGACGGCCTCGACACCAGTGTCGGCGGCTGCGACACCCGTCTGGGCAACCATGAAACGCGCCTCGGCGCGGCCGAGACCAAACTGGCCGGCCACGACACCCGACTCGGCGGTCACGATTCCCGGTTGGGCGGTCTCGACACGGCGGTCGCGGCCTTGAACGGGGTGACGTCGGGGCTGGGCGCGTTGTCCCGGGCCGCCGACGCCCCCCGGGACGGCAAACCGTATCTGCGGCAGGACGGCGGCTGGCAGGAATATGTCGCGCCGTCGGGCGGCGGCGGTGCGAGCGCCATCATCGGGGAGATTCGTTTTCTCCCCTTCAGAAAAACGGAACTGCCGGCAGGCTGGTATTTCTGCAACGGCGACCGCTTCTCCCTTGCCGCAGCCCAGGGCGCGGTCCTGAACGGGCTGTCCGCCGCGATGAAAGCGGATTGGGGCATCGTCGCCTCGGGCGGGACCATCAATCTGCCGAGCCTTATCGCCAACGGCGGTTATTTCCTGCGCGCGGCCAACAATGCCGACCGCCTGCCGGGGAGCGCCCAAGGGGACGCCATCCGCAACATCGTCGGGTCCTTCGCCTTTACCGATACGATTGGCATCGTCTCGCAGGGCGCGAGCATCGGCACCGGCATCCTCTCCGGCGCGTTCGGGACCGGCGAGGCGGCCAAGTCCTATGGGCTGTACCGGGCAAGCCTGAGCGGCGGCAAGGGATCGGATCTCGAGTTCGACGCTTCCCGCTGTGTTCCCGTGGCTGATGAAGTGCGTCCGCACAACATCGGCATGACCCCTGCCATCTACCTCGGAGTCTAGCATGGATAATCATTATTATGACGACAACGGCATCTACACCACCTCCGCCCCGGCGAACGAAGGATCGCTCCCCCCGGCCGGTGCGGTCCGCGAAGCGCCGCCCTCCCGTCCCGGCTACTGGCCCAGACGCACCGCCGCGAACGACGGCTGGGAACTGGCGGAGGATCACCGGGGGGAACGCGGCTGGCTCGCGGGGGTCCCGGCGGTGATGCGCGAACTCGGGCCATTGCCCGAAGGCTGGTCAGCGACCCCGCCCCTCCGGGCGGAGGACGAATCCTGCCGGGAAAAGCGCCGAACTGCCTTTATGGAACAGGCCGATCCCCTTCGCGACGAGGCATTGACCTATTGGGCCGAGGCCCAGGGCTGGCGGCTGGCCGGGGACGAGGCCCAATCGCGGACCGCCCTGGAAAAATGCACCCGCCTCCTTGTCGAGTACGTTGCGGCAAAGGAGGCGGTCCGCGACGCCATCCCGAAGGAGGAGTCCGGGCCGAACCTGGCTGATGCAGAGGATGCGGGAGATGTCGGCGCAGTTGAGGACAAGACGGGTGACGTTCCCGCTGCCGCGCGCCTGTATCTCACGGCTTCAGGCACCTACCATGCGCCGGGGTGCCGTTATACCGCCGGGGCGGGCGAATGGCTGGAACCGGCGACGCTGCGGAGCCGCCGTCCCACGGCCAGGGCGTGCGGGCTGTGCCGACCCGGAGCGGTGTAACCGTCAGGGGCGTAACAGGTTGGACGGGTTGGTCGCGGCTGGGCGGGGTGGAAAAAAAGGCGTTCTCCGGCTTCAACGGTTGTCGGAGCGCCATGTGCCGGTAAATCCACGCCTTGGGCGGAAGGAAATGCCGCGCCGCTTTTGCCGCGCCACACCGTTCGCCACAATACGGGTGAAGAATACGGGCGCGTTCGACCGATAACAGTCTTGAGTGCTCTCCGCGCGAGTTGTCGCGGATGGCCTATGGATCCGAAGGCTCCAGACGAGGAGACGCCTGTGTCAAAACATCTACCCGCCCTTATAGCCGCCGCGGCCCTGCTGGTGCTGCCCCATGGTATCATCGGGTGCATGCCGTTCGGCAGCCGGAGCGATACCGTCACTACCGGCGACGCGCCGGGCGGCGGCAGTTGGCCCAAAATGGGCTGGACCTCCTCGGACAAGCGCACCCGCCCGGTCGGGTCGTCGTCGGTGGACAACCCCCTCTATCCCCCGCCCATGCCGGTCTATGGCAGGGACTACAACCCCTTCTCGAGCGGCGACAGCGCCCTGGACGGCGGCGATTCGTGGCAATTCGGCGAACGCTATCCCGAGATGGACCCGGCCAACCCCATCCAGAAGGAACAGATGGGCATCGAGTACCAGCCCTACCAGTGGGCGCAGGGGATGTACAACCCGAACACCATGGGGGCGCGCACTCACGGCGCAGGCCTGATCAACGGCCTGACGCAAAACACCTTCGCGCCCTCGGGCGGCGATCACAATGTCAGCCTCGACCCGTCCGGCAAGACGATGTACTACTCGACGACCCGCATGTCCAAGAACCCGAAGCTCGCCATGCAGGACGTCGACTCGAAAGCGTGGACGCTCCTCACCGACGACAGCATGGCCGACATGATGCCGTCCGTCTCGACCCAGGGCGACCGCATCGCCTGGTGTTCCAACCGCTACGGCAACTGGAGCCTGCTCCTTCGTGACCTCAACGCCCCGTCGTCCGCGGGCGCGCGCCAACTGACCCGCACCACCGACGACGACATCCACCCCACCTGGTCGCCTGACGACAAGTATCTGGCGTTCAGCCGGTACAATTCGATGGACGGCCAGTGGCAGATCTGGGTGATGGACCTGGAGCGGAACACCTTCACCGCCATTACGGAAGGCTTGTTCCCCAGCTTCAACCCGGTCATGAACCGGCGGACGCCCGACGGGCGGACCATGTACACCATCGCCTATCAGCGCCACCGCCAGCGCGATGTGCCGTGGTACTCGATTTGGACCCTGAACTTGGCGGTGCAGCCGAACGGCCGCCTCGAGGCGGTCGGGAGTCCTCGGGAAATCGTCTCGTCGAACGAGTGGGCGGCGATCACCCCGGCCTGGTCGCCGACCGGCGACTACCTCGCCTTTGCGTCGGTCCGCAAATCGCCCCTCTCGGAAATGCAGGCCCGCATCTACCGCGCCGACGACATCTGGGCGGTCCGCATCGACGGCACCGACCTGACGCAGATAACCGACCATCCCGCCCCCGACTGGTATCCCTTCTGGGCGCGCGAGGAAGGGAACCCGGTTGGCCGCATTTACTTCACCTCCAGCCGGAAGGGGAACCCGACCATCTGGAGCGTGCGGCCGCTTCTCCCGGGGATGCTCAACGATCTGCAGAACCGCGCCGAAAACCAGTCCCTCCGGCAGAAAGGCATTCCCGCAGGGACGGTCCAGACGCCTGCCCCGGGTGATGCAGGTTTCTAGGACGGCAGGGCGGTACCTCGCCAACGACCCTTTGTTTACTTCTGAACCCCTCGGGATGGACCAATGACCAACCCCCGCCGCTGTCCGTATCTCCTCGCGTTTGTCCTGTGCGCTCTGGTCTCGGGGTGTGACGAAGCCAGGCATGTGACAGCGGCGCTCGGGTCGTCGTCGAAGCCGTACCACGAATATCTCGAAGACCCGGTCACCCTCACCACCATCAAGACGGTGGCGGTCCTGCCGTTCGCCGACAAGGCGCCGCAGCCCGGCTTCGATTCCACCGCGTTCGCGAACAAGCTGGCCAACGAACTCGCGGCCTACGGCAAGGTGCGGGTCCTGTATCCCAGAGATATCCTCGCCGCAGTCGAACGGGACAACCGCAACGCCCGCCGCCACAACGCGCAGTTGCGTGAGCGGATCGCCCTCGGCCTCGCCACGCCGGACGACGATGGCGTGGACGACGGCGAAAATTCGTACCGGGGATTCTACAATCCCATTGAAAACTACGACGAGGCGGTCAAGCTGGCGCGGCGCGCCAAGGCGGACGCCGTCATCGTGGGCGAAGTGTCGGACTACGATCCGTATATGCGGCCTCGTTTGTCCATCACCATGAAGCTGATCGCCACCGGTTCCACGGATACGGCCGCCCAGGCCATCGCCGAGATGACGCAGTGGGGCATTCCGCGCAGTTCCGGCGGCGCGTCGGGCGGCGGCACCGTCTATGTGCGGCAGCAGTCGTTCGACAGCAAGGTCGGGTCGGTGGGGATGGATGTGTCGAAATACGGGCGCACCCATTTTATCGAACACAATCCCTACGACACCGAGGTGTTTGTCCGGAGCATGACCCACTATTACGACGTCGTCGCCCACGAACTCGCGGCCGCCTATTTCGACGCCCGCAAGAAAGCCATCAAGGAGGCGGAGGACCGAGCCAAGGCAAAAGCAAAACAGGATAATATCGATCAGGAGCGCGCCATGCAGCGCCTTGCCGCTCTGATGGAACGGGACTCGCGCATCCCCGATCACGAGTCGTCCATCCATCCGGAAGGCTATTGGGACCAGGCGTTCCCCGACAAGCGCGCCGTCATCGCCGCCAACGGGCAGGACAAGCGCATCCTGTCGTGGCGTCCGCAGGGACAGCAGGGCCGCATGCCCACCCCGGCGGAAAAGGCGGCCCGCGACATGATGATTCCCGAGAACGAACGGGGCAGGGGGCTGGAGGGATACTCGGCCATGGTGGATTCGTCCTTCCCCGACGCCGACTCGGTGATGGAAGGGAACCTCGGCAACAATCGCGACCGGCGCGGGCGGCCGGATTATTACCTCCACGCCAACCCGGACAAGGCCGCGCCGCTCTACGGGCAGGACCAATATATCGGCAACCGGTAACTGGTAGACAACCAGGGGTGCAGTACGAAAAATCCGTCCCGGGTGGGACGGATTTTTCTCATGTTTGGCTATCTCACGGCATAGCATACGGCATGTTTCAGGGAGTT
>JAJQBO010000053.1 GCA_021203245.1 Planctomycetaceae bacterium | reverse complement strand
CCCCAGCCCTCCGAAAACGAGGTCTGCGAAAAAGCCTGGGAACTGGCCCGACTCGACAACCCGGAACTCGACCAGGGCCAGCGGAATCTTTTCTTCTACCCCGCCACCGCCACTCCGCCGCCGGGCGAGGCGGGCCGCTACTGGCGCGAGACCATTCGCGGCCGCTGGATCAAACTGGCCTACGCGGCGCTGACCGCGCCGGAGGGGGGCGGAAAAAACGAGGACGAGGAAAACGGGAGAGGCGACGAGGCTGAAAAGGGCGAAGCATGCCAGTCCTTCGAATCCTGCATACGGCGACCCGCACCCACCGAGTACGAGGTGGGCAGGCTGGCATGGGATCTCGCCCGCGCCTTTATCCCGTCCATCCCGTCATATTACAGGGGGTATTTCCTGCCGAAAAAGCCCCTGCCGCGCTGGTATGACATAGCAGATCCCTGGCAGCGGCTGATTCACGGCTTTTTCTGCGGCCTGGCCCGGGACAGGATCGCCTTTCCGCACTGCCACCCCGACGGCGTTCCCAAGGGTCCGCCGAGGCAGACGGTTCGGCCGATCCCGTCGAAGCGCCACGACCGGTATTACCCGGTCCGTACCCCGACCATGGACGAAGTGCGCCGCCGGGCGGCGGAAATGGCGATGCGGAAAACCCCGTGGATGCCGGGGCATGTCAGGGCGCTGTTCTTTTATCCGGAATGGGTACCCTTGCCGCCGGAGGCCAAGGGCCTGTATGTGCAGGGCGTTATCCGCGGCTACTGGTTTGTCCTGGCCCGGGACGCGTTACAGCGCGAATACAACGCGATGCCGCGCGTCCGCATGCCGCGGCGGAAATGGAAACACCGCCGCCGGCCGAATCCGTTTCGCTCCTGGACGCGGCATCCGCTCATTGGCCCGCCGCCCGGACGGCGGCGGCTGTTCCGCCTGCCCGGGTTGTGCGTCCTCCCGGCCGCGCCGCCGGGGCAATTCCCGACCCGGCCGGGCGCGCCGCCGGGCCGGCCGCGGCAGGAGGGCACTCCCGCGCCCATCCGGCTCCCGGAGGAAGACAGGGCTCCGCACCCTTTCCCTCCGGGGCGGCCGGGCGGATTCAATTCCGCAAAAGTCATGCTCTTTGACAGGGGAATAGTTATTTCACGGCGCTGAAGCGGGTTGGCATCTCGTTTCACATTTTCACAAAAGTAACATTTTTTCACATATCCGAACTTGACAAATCACACGCCGTCCGGTAGAGTGACAGTGGCACCAACGCACTCACCTTCGAGCGTCTTGCAAATAGAGAGTGGTTCCTTCCCGCGTTTCCCGGGGTGTACCGCACTGCCCCGAAAAGTGCAGGGCCGGGTTCGCATCCATTTTTGCAGCGCCATGACAAACCTCAACAAGGGCCTACTGCCATGCATATTGGCGTGATCGCCGACGACCTCACCGGGGCTACCGACATTGCCGGCTTTTTAGCAAACAACGGCCTCGACACCATACAGTTCATGGGCCTGCCGGAGGCGGATCTCCGCGTCGACGCCGGGGCCGCCGTCGTCTCCCTGAAGAGCCGGTCCATCCCGGCGGCGGAAGCCGTCGACCTGTCCCTGCGGGCGCTGGACTGGCTCGGGAAAAACGGCTGCAAACAGGTGTTTTTCAAGTATTGCTCCACCTTCGACAGCACGGCGGCGGGCAACGGCCCGGTGACGGACGCGCTTCTCCAGGCGCTCGGGAGCGATTTCACCGTGCTCTGCCCGTCCCTGCCGGTGAACGGCAGAACGGTCGAGAACGGCGTCCTCCTCGTCAACGGCACGCCGCTGGCCGAGACCGGCATGCGCCACCACCCGGTCAACCCGATGACCGACTCGAACCTGGTCGCGCTGATGGAAATGCAGTCGGACGGGAAAGCGGGCGTCGTGCCGCTTGCCACCGTCCGAGCCGGCGCGGGCGCGGTCGCGGATAAGCTGGCCGAGCTCGAGCGGAGCGGCGTCCGCTACGCCGTCCTCGACGCTGTCGCCGATTCGGATCTCGACATCCTCGCCGCCGCCCTCGACGCCATGCCGCTCCTGACCGGCGGTTCCGGCCTCGGCGGCGCGCGGGCGCGTTTCATTTGTACCCGCCACGGCGTCAGCGGCGGCGGGAGCGAGGGCGGCCGCCCGCCCGGCGGCAAGGTCGTCGCCCTTTCCGGTTCGTGCTCGGAAATGACCAACAGGCAGGTGGAAACGTATCTTCGCACCGCCGAGGGGCTGAAAATCGACGTCGCCCGTTGCCTCGCCGACCCGGACGGCTATGCCGACGAACTGGCGGCCTGGGCCGACGCACACGCCGGCGGCCCGCTTGCGCCGCTCGTCTACGCGACTGTCGGCAAGGACGAACTGGCGGCGATACAGCAGCGCTTCGGCGCGGAAGCCACCAGCGGCGCGGTGGAGAAATTGTTCACCCTTCTCGCGGTCAAGCTTGCCGACCGGGGCTTCGATCATTTCATCGTCGCGGGCGGCGAGACCTCGGGCGCGGCGACCCTGGCCTTGGGCGCGAAGGCGTTCCGGCTCGGGCCGGAGATCGCGCCGGGCGTGCCGTGGATCCGCTCCCTGGAGCGGCCGTTGTCCATGGCCCTGAAGTCGGGCAATTTCGGCGACGAGAATTTCTTCACCGTGGCGCAGGAGATGATCGGATGACGAGTGAATCCGCAATCCGCGACGCCATGGCGCAATTGGGACTATCGTTGTTCGCGCGCGGCTATGCCGTGGGCGGGGCGGGCAATCTTTCCGCCCGGCTGCCCGACGGGTCCATCCTGGTCACCCCGACCAACTCCAGCCTCGGCAGGCTCGACCCGGCCAGGCTGTCGAAGCTCGCCCTGTCGGGCGAGGTCATCTCGGGCGACCAGCCGTCCAAGGAAGCGCCGTTCCACCTCGCGCTCTATCGGGCCGACGACGGCATCGGCGCGGTCTGTCATCTGCACTCGACCCACCTCACCGCGCTGTCGTGCCTGAACGGCCTCGACGCGGAGGACGTGCTGCGGCCGTTCACCCCGTACTACGTCATGCGGGTCGGGCAGTTGCCGCTTCTCCCGTACCGCAAGCCCGGCAGCCCGGCCATCGCCTCGGACCTGACCGCGCGGCTGGCGCTGTCGCCGGACGTGAAGGCGTTCCTGCTCGCCAACCACGGTTCGGTGGTGCTGGGGCGGGACATTTACGACGCGGTCAACAACGCCGAGGAACTGGAAGAAACGGCGAAGCTGTATTTTATTCTTGGCGACCGGAGCGTCCGCCACCTCACTCCCGGCGAGGTGGAGGCGCTGCGGCCCAGGGCGGCGGCGGAGGCGTAGTTCCGCCGTCGTCCGGTTACCCACACACGAGACAAATCGTCCGGCAGATGCCACGGCGGCCACGGCGGCCCGCCGCTCCCACGCAGACTTGCCATGCCGGCCACCCTTTTTCTTTTCGCGAATTTTTTACAGGACCGCGGCGCGGCCCTTCCCCTCGACCCACGGCAGACGGCGCGGCGCCGTCGTCGTGCGAGGGCGTTGTCTGGCGTTGTCAATGAGGAGAAGAAATGAATCTGTACACCATGATGCTGAAGCGCAAGGAAGAAAGCGGGCCCATCCGCGTCGGCGTGATCGGGGCGGGCAAGTTTTCGTCCATGTTCCTGACCGAGGCGCTGAATTCCCCCGGCATCCATGTCGTCGGCGTCGCGGACATCCGGCCCGACAACGCCCGCGCCAGCCTGAAGCGGACCGGCTGGTCCGAAGACATGTACTCGGCCACGTCCCTGGAGGACGCGCTGAAGACCGGCAAGACCGCCGTCATCGAGGACTCGGCCAAGCTCTTCGCCTGCGGCCCCATCGAAGTGGTGCTCGAAATCACCGGCAATCCCCACGTCGGCGTCAAGCACGCGCTCCAGGCCATCGAAAACGGCAAGCACATCGTCATGGTCAACGTCGAGGCGGACTGCATGGTCGGCCCCTACCTGAACCGTCTCGCCCGGAAGGCCGGCGTCATCGTCTCCATGGCCTACGGCGACCAGCCCGCCCTCATCTGCGAGGAGGTCGATTGGGTCCGCGCCATCGGGATGGAAATCGTCGCCGCCGGCAAGGGCACCAAGTACCTCCCCCATTACCACGACTCCACCCCCGACACCATCTGGGACTACTACGGCTTCACCAAGGAGCAGCTTGCCAAGGGCGATTACAACCCGAAGATGTTCAACTCGTTCCTTGACGGCACCAAGTCGGCGATCGAAATGGCCGCCATCGCCAACGGCACCGGCCTGCTCTGTCCCGACGACGGCCTGTCCTTCCCCGGCGTCGGCACCCACGAACTGCCGGAAAAGCTGATCCCCAAGTCCGCCGGCGGCCTCCTGGACAAGACGGGCGTGGTCGAGGTCATCTCCAGCCTGAACCACGACGGCACCCCGGTGCAGAACGATCTCCGCTTCGGCGTCTACGTCACCTTCAAGGCGCGGACCGAGTACGCCGGCCGCTGCTTCGCCGAATACGGCATGAAGACGGACAAGTCGGGCATGTATTCCTGCATGTATCGGCCGAGCCACCTCATCGGCCTCGAGTTGGGCGTCTCCATCGCCTCCATCGTGCTCCGGGGCGAACCCACCGGCGAATCCAAGGTCTGGCACGGCGACGTCGCCAGCGTCGCGAAGAAGGACCTCGCGCCCGGCGAAATGCTGGACGGCGAAGGCGGCTACACCGTCTGGGGCAAGTGCATCCCGGCGAAGAAGTCAGCGAAGCTCGGCGTGCTGCCCCTCGGCCTGGCCCTGAACGCCAAGGTCAACAAGCCCATCGCCAAGGGCTCCCTGATCCGCTGGGAGGACGTCGAGGTGGACGAGAACGAACACGCGGTCAAGATTCGCAAGGCGTTCGAGAAGGAATTCGGTCCCGAAGCCGGCGGCGAGTGAGGGAACTGTGAATCGCACGATTCTTAAGGAGAATTGCATGTTGAAAAAAGTGATCGCGCTGTGCGCTCTCTTGTGCGTCTCGGTCGGCGCGTCCGCCGTCGACTACCCGAAAGTCAACCTGAAGATGTCCACCACCGTCTCGGAGCAGTCCAACGCCGCGGTGATGTGCAAGGTCTTCGCCGACCGCATCCGCGAGGAAACGGGCGGCAATATCCGCGTCCGCGTCTACCCGAGCGACCAGCTTTCGGGCGGCAACATGTCGAAGGGCGTGGAAATGATTCAGCGGGGCGGCATCGACTGCGCCTTTGAACCCGTCGACGTCATGGCGGTCATCGACCAGTCGCTTCTCGCCCTGTCGATTCCCTGGACCTACCCCGATTACGCGGCAGCCGAGCAGAACCTGCTGGGCAGCGGCGGCGATTACATCAAGAAGCAGCTCGCCGCCAAGGGCGTGGAATGCCTCGGCTTTATCCACAACGGCTTCCGCCAGCTCACCAACAACCGAAACGAAGTCAGGAAACCCGAAGACCTGCGCGGCATGAAGCTGCGCGTCCCCGGCGGCGACGTATTCGTCAACTTCTTCTCCGCCTTCGGGGCCGACCCCGTTGCCATGAGCTTTTCCGAACTGTTCACCGCGCTGCAGCAGGGCACGGTCGACGGCCAGGAAAACGGCTTCGACCTCATCGTCGCCAACAAGTTCTACGAAGTGCAGAAATACCTGACGAACTGGAACTACTCCTACGGCGCGTTCGCGCTGGTGTTCAACAAGAAGAAGTTCGACTCCCTCACCCCGGAGACGCAGGAACTGATTCGCCGCGTCGGGGCCGAGGTTTGCCGCCAGGGCAACCAGAACGTGGTCGACGACGAGGAGAAGAAGAAACAGATCGTCATCGACGCCGACTGCAAGCTGATTGAACTTTCTCAGGACGAGATTGACGAGTTCAAGAAGCTGTTGCCCGACTATTACGCCGCGATGAAAGCGAAGTACGGAGCCGAAGCCTGCGCCGCCCTCGGCATCCAGTAACCTGCGACGCGGGAGGGGAGCCTTTCCCCTCCCGCGCGCATTGTCAACCCGCCGCGTTATCGTACAGCACGCATTGCACCACTCCATCGCCTATCCGCCGCATTTTCGCGAACGGTTCGGGCGATTGTTCGCAGAGGAGACAGCCGTGGCTGCCTTGAACCGATTCCTGTCCAATGTGGAAAAATACATCTGCGTGACGACCTTTGTCGTCATGCTGTTCCTGACGTTTATCAACATCGTCTCCCGCTACCTCCTGACCATGTCCCTGTCGTTCACCAAGGAGATCGTCACCGGCCTGTTCGTCATCGCCTCGCTGGCCGGTTCGTCCATCGCCATCCGCGACCATTCGCACCTCGGCCTCGACTTCATCACCTCGTATTTTTCGAAGGGGGCGCAGCGCTTCCTGTTCGTCATCGCCAACCTGCTGGGCATCGTCTTCTGCGCCGTCGTCCTCTACCACGGCGCGATTATGGTCTACCACGAATGGGAAAGCGGCCAGGTGTCGGCGACCATGCAGTGGCCTGAGTGGATCTACGGCATGACCGTGCCGGTCGGCGCGCTCCTGCTGATGCTCCGCTACGGCGTCACCATCTGGCAGACCGTCGCGGCGGCTCCGGCGCGGGAGGGCCAGGCATGAGCAATACCGTCATCCTCTTCGGGCTTTTCGCCCTGCTCCTCGCCATCAACGTGCCGATCGGCATTTCCCTGGGCATCTCCGCCCTGGTCATCGTCCACCTTGCCGAACTGCCGTGGGAGATGGTGCCAATCAACGTCTTTTCCGCCTCGTCCAAGTTCGCGCTGCTGGCGATTCCGTTTTTCATCGTCGCCGGCAACATCATGGAAAAGGCCGACATCTCCGGCAAGCTTATCGACTTCGCCCGCACCGTCGTCGGCCACCGCCGTAACGGCATCTCGATGGTGTGCGTCATCGTCTCCTGCTTTTTCGCCGCCATCTCCGGTTCCGGTCCGGCCACCGTCGCCGCCCTCGGCATCATCATGATTCCGGCTCTCGTCAACGCCGGCTACGGGTCCACCTTTGCGGCGTCGTTGATGGCCGCCGGCGGCGCGATTGGCGTCATCATCCCGCCGTCCGTCACTTTTATCGTCTACGGCGCCATCTCCGGCGCGTCCATCGGCAAACTGTTCTCCGCCGGCATTATGCCGGGTTTGATGATGGGCCTGGCGCTGATCGTCGTGTCGATGATCGCCATGCGCAACCGCGACATCAAAAGCTATCCCAAAGCCAGCCTCGGCGAAATGTGGCGCTCGTTCCTGAAGGCGTTCTGGGGCCTGCTGATGCCGATCATCATCCTGGGCGGCATCTACTCGGGCATCTTCACCCCGACCGAGGCGGCGGCCGTATCGGCCGTCTACGGGCTGTTTGTCGGCGTGTTCATATACAAGACGCTGAAGTTGAAGGACATGTCCGACCTGTTCGTCCGCTCGGCCAGCCAGACCGGCGTCGTCATGCTGGTCATCATCTGCGCCAGCCTGTTCGCCTGGGACATCACCGTCGACGGCATCGCCGAAGACCTGGGCGAATGGATAACCGGCCTGACCCACGGCAACCCGTTCCTGTTCCTGCTGTTCACCAACCTCATCCTCCTCGCCGCCGGGTGCGTGATGGACGCGGTTTCGGCCCTCTATATCTTTACCCCCATCCTGCTGCCGGTGGCGATGGCGCTCGGCATCGACATGACCCACTTCGGCATCGTCATGTGCGTCAACCTCGCCATCGGGCTGGTGACGCCGCCGGTGGGGGTCAACCTCTTCACCGCCTGCGGCATAGCCAAGCTGTCGATAAAACAGTTGATGAAGGACATTATCCCCATCCTCGTCGGCCTGCTCATCGTCCTGGCGCTGGTCACCTACGTCCCGAAGGTATCCCTGGTTGTCCCGGACCTGCTCGGCTTCAACTAAAACCGGCCCTCCGCCCCAGCGTTCCGGTCAGTCATGGCCGGAACGCTTTTTTGACTTTTTTTTTCCGCAACCGGGCGGGAATCATTATCATGAACACACCTGCGGACGACGATCCGGAAAAAAAGACCATGATCCCCATCAAGCGCCAACAAGCCATCATCAACCACCTGCTCACCGTCAAGGTGGCGGGCATCAACGAACTGGCGGACATGCTGGACGTGTCCAGCATGACCATCCGCCGCGATGTACAGAAATTGGAGCTGGCGGGCCGGGTCGTGTCGGTGTCGGGCGGCGTCACCATCTCCACCGAACTGATGAAAGAACCGTCGCACCTCGACAAACGCGACATGCAGCGGGAAGAAAAAGAGGCTATCGCCCGCGAGGCGGAAAAGCTGGTGGAGCGGGGCGCGACCGTTTACCTGGACGCCGGCACCACCACCCTCGCCCTCGCCCGCCGCCTGGCCGAGCACCGTTCCGGCGACAACGAACTGCTGGTCGTCACGAACGACCTCGTCATCACCACCTACCTTATCGAAAACTCCAGCCTGCGCCTCTACCACATCGGCGGCCTGGTGGTGCGGGAAAACCGCTCCTGCGCCGGCGAAGGCGCGGCGCGGGCCCTGAAGGCCCTGAACATCGACGTCGCCTTCATCTCCACCCCGTCGTGGAACACCCGCTGGCTGTCGACGCCGGATTCGGAAAAGTCGCCGGTCAAAAAGGCGGCGGTATCGTCGTCGGTCCGGCGGGTGCTCCTCACCGACTCGAGCAAGTACGGTAAACTTGGCGCGTTCAAGGCGGTGCCGACCACCAGCCTCAACCTCATCATCACCGACGACAACCTGGCCGAAGGGGCGCGCGAAGCGTTGCGCGAACAGGGCGTGGAATTGATCATCGCCGAAGTGCCTGGCAAAAAGCGCCGCGGCAAGCGCGGCTCATAAGATAGGAGAACTCGCATGGACTGTACCGGAAAGACGGTGCTGGTAACCGGCGCGTCGGTCGGTATCGGCAGAGACACCGCCGTCCTGTTCGCGAAACACGGCGCGAACGTCGGCATTAATTTCACCAGTTCGCGGGCGGCGGCCGAAGAGACCCTGGCCCTCGTCGCGAAAGCGGGCGGCAAGGGCGTCTTGTGCCAGGGCGACGTTTCCCGGGAAGACGACGCCAAACGTATCGTCTCGGCCTGCACCGAAGCATTCGGCGGACTGGACATCCTCGTCAACAACGCCGGCATCACCTCCTTCATCCCCTTCGCCGACCTCGACAGGGCCGACGCCGACGTCTGGCGGCGGTTGTACGAGGTGAATGTCATGGGATCGTTTTTCTGCGCCCGCGAAGCGGCCCGGGCGATGGGCGACAAGGGGGGTGTTATCATCAATGTCTCGTCGGTGGCCGGCCACCGCCCCAACGCCAGTTCCATCCCCTACGCCGTCACCAAGGCGGCGGTCCTGCACCTGACCCGGCTGCTGGCCGTCACCCTGGGGCCGACCATCCGCGTCGTCAGCGTCTCGCCCGGGGTCATCGACGACACCCGCTGGAATACCGCCAGGACAGACATCGATGTGCAGAAGATGTACGACTCGGCGGCGGCGGCGGCGCCCCTCAAGCGGACCGGCCACGGATCCGACATCGCCGACGCGATCGTCTATATGGCGTCGGACGGGGCGTCGTTCGTGACCGGCGTGGATCTGCTGGTCGACGGCGGCAGGGGCCTCGTGACCTGAGTGCACCAGGATAACGCCGGAGGGGTTGGTGTGTTCGTCGAACCAGGCGGTTTTTTTTATCGGGAAAAAGTTGCGGCAGCCGGTCGTATCGTGTAGGCTTGCCGCATTGATCACGAAGGAGACGGAGGTACCGGGGCACCGGTGGCGGGAGGCGTTGTTGCATGGCCAAAGGCGGGGTAATGGTAACCGGGGGCGCCGGATTCATCGGCGCGCACGTGTGTCGCAAGCTGCTGGAAGAGCTTGGGCATCCGGTGATCTGCCTGGACAACCTCTCCACCGGCTCGGTAGACAACCTGGCCGACCTCCTCGCCAATCCCGATTTCACCTTTGTCGAACACGACATCACGCACCCCATCCCGGAAGACGTGCCGAAGTGCCTGTACATCCTTAACCTGGCCTGTCCCGGATCGCCCGTGTTCCTCCAGCGGGACAAGGAAAAGGCCATCCTGACAAGTATCCTCGGCCTCAGGAACGTGCTCCGCTTCGCCATCACCAGCCGGAGCGAGACGGTGTTCCAGGCCTCGACCGGCGCGGTCTACGGCGATCCGGAGGTGACGCCGCAGCGGGAATCCTATCCCGGTCGGGTCAATCCGGTCGGTCCGCTGGCCTGTTACGAGGAAGGGAAACGCGCCGCCGAGGCGCTGTGCCTGGCGTACCGGGAACAGTGCGGCATCAGGGTAAAGATCGGCCGCCTGTTCAATACCTATGGCCCGGGCATGCACCTGAATGCAGGGACGGTTGTGGCGAATTTCCTGACCCAGGCGCTTCGAGGCCAGCCGCTGACGGTATACGGCGACGGTCGGCAGATTCGAACATTCTGTTATATCGATGACATGGTGGACGGTATCCTGCGTCTGGCGATGGACACGCCAGGCGAATTTACCGGGCCGTTGAATCTGGGAAGCGATGTCGAGGTGTCGATTCGCGAACTGGCGGAAATCGTGCTGGAGGTGACGGCGGCGAAATCGGAAATCCGCACCCTGCCCGCGTCCGCCGGCACGGCGCGTTTGCGCCGTCCGGAAATCGGCCTTGCGAAACAGCAGCTCGGCTGGGAGCCGACGACCGGCCTGCAGGAGGGGCTGGAAAAGACGGCCGCCTACTTCCGCACCGTGCTCGAGACATCGGCGGAAACGTAACAACACACGCAACGCTGCGCAATACTGTGCGGTTCATTATTCCACACCAACCGAGAAGGAGAGGGAATGGTTATCGTTTCGGCAAAAGCCACCGCCACCCCGGGCAAGCGCGACGCCTTTATCAAGGCTGCCCAGGAATCCATCGCCGCGACCCGCAAGGAAGAGGGCTGCATCTGCTACGAACTCTACGCGTCGACGGAACACCCGGACAAACTGATGTACTACGAACAGTGGACCAGCCGCGAGGCGCTGGACAACCATCTCAAGTCGGCCCACATGATCAAGTTTGGCCAGGACAAGATCGACAATGCGCTGCAGGTCGGCGACGTCGATGTCGCGGTTTTCACGACCGCCGGGTAAACAGCCAGCCATCGGGCCAAAGAAAAATGGAGAGAAGGGGAGGAGCGGAGACGCTCTTCCCTTTTCATTTCGTCCAACGGCTGGGGACGCGGTATAGTAAAGAATGGCAGGCCATCCGCCGTGCGGTTTTTCCGTCCATGACTACCGAGAGGAGAGGCAATGGTTATCGTTACCGCCAAAGTCACAGCCAGCCCCGGTCGGCGCGACGAATTTGTCGCGCTCGCGCAGGACTGCATCGCCGCGACCCGCAGGGAAGACGGGTGCATCAGCTACGAACTCTATGCGTCGACCGAAAATCCCGACGACCTGCTGTATTTCGAACGCTGGGCCAGCCAGGAGGCGGTGGAGAGACATGGCACGTCCGCGCACATGGCGGCGTTCCGGAAAAAACGGGCCGATGCCGGGTTGCAGGTCGGGAATGGCGAGGTTGCGGTGTATACGGTTGCCGATTAAATCGGCCGCATTTCACCCTACGGCACCCCGGCGTCAAAAACGTGCATCAGAGGAAATTTCGGGCGGTTCGGCCGGGGTCCACGCCCCCAGCATCCGCTCCAGGATGACGTCGTGGGGTCACTTCCTGTGGGCCATACCGCATGCAATCGTCTGCGCTACCCAACCACCCGCCGCCACACGAACGATGCGAGATAGAGGAGAATGTTGACAGCCACGATGCTGGCCCCGGCGGGCCAGTTGGTGGCCAGGGAGGCGGCCATGCCGATCAGGCAGCCGACTACCGAAACGGCTGCTGCGGTGGCGACCATGCCCTTGTACGAGGTGGAAATGTTCCGCGCGGTAATGGCGGGAAAAATGATCAGGCCGGAGATAAGCAGCGTCCCCACCATGCGCATCCCCACCACGACCGTCAGGGCGGTCAGGACAGACACAACCAGATGATAGGCGGCGACATTGACGCCCGCCGTCCTGGCGAAGGGTTCGTCGTAGGTCACCAGGAACAGGCGGTTGTGGAGAACGATAAACGTCCCCGCCACCACCAGCGCCAAACACGATGCAAGGACGACGTCCAGCCTGTCGACCGAGAGGATGGATCCGAACATGTAATTGTGGACATCCATGTTGATGCCCGGCCCGGCGGCGGCGACGATGATGCCGAGCGCCAGCGCGCCGGTGGAAGCGATCCCGATGGCGATGTCGCCCGAGGTGCGGTAGTGCTGCGACACCAGCATCATGACAACCGCCGCCGCCACCACCGCCGGCCCGGCGAACAGCAACGGCGGCAGTCCCAGCACCAGGCCGATGGTCAACGAGGCAAAGCCCACGTCAGACAGCCCGTGGCCGATGAGGGTGAATTTCTTCAGGGTGAGGATGACGCCGAGGAGCGCCGCCGACAAGGCGACCAGCACCCCCACCGTCACCGCCCTGAGGACAAACGGATACTGGAGAACGTCGAAGAGTGCGCCCATCACGCTCCTTGCGACTGGTGGCCGCACGCGACCGGAACGCCGGGTATGACGGCGGTGCCATTGGCCGGCTTGAAGCCGCGCAGCCATTCGCGCACGTCGCCGTCGAATTGCAGACCCCCGTCGATGACCAGCACCCGGCTGGCATTGCCGGCCACGGCGGCGAGGTCGTGGGAACTCATGAGAACGGCGATGTTCCGCTCCTTCCGCAACCGCTGCAACACGCCGGTCAGGCCGTCCGCCGCCTCGGGATCAAGTCCGGTATAGGGTTCGTCGAGGAGGAGCAATCGCGGTTGGCGGCAAAGGCAGCGGGCGAGAAAGGCGCGCTGGCGCTGGCCGCCGGACAGGCTGCCCATGCGACGTCCGGCAAGGTCGGCGATGCCCATGGCGTCGAGGCTCTCGCGGGCGAGGCGCTTGTCGCGGGCGGTATTGAAAAAAGTCCTCCCGCCTCGCTGACAGCCGGACAGGGCCACCTCCCACACCGTCGCCGGGAAATCGCGCCCGCCCTGGGCTTCCTGCGGCAAAAATGCGGCAGACGCGACG
The DNA here is from genome assembly GCA_021203245.1 of Planctomycetaceae bacterium. Taxonomy (GTDB): domain Bacteria; phylum Planctomycetota; class SZUA-567; order SZUA-567; family SZUA-567; genus JAJBSZ01. The sequence goes on along the minus strand of JAJQBO010000053.1, from coordinate 38,050 downwards.
CCACCGGGCAGTTCCACCGTGCCGGACCTGGGTTCGAGCAGGCCGAGCATGCCCTTCAGGAGCGTGCTCTTGCCTGATCCGTTCCGCCCGATAAGGCAGACGTATTCGCCTTCAAACAGGGAAAAGGAGACATGGCGGACGACCAGCTCCTGGCCATAGCCAAAACTGGCGTCCCGCACAAGCGCGACCGGTTTACCGCAGCCGTCGGTCATTCCAGGCCCTTCGCGAACGCGGCCATGTTTTCGGCCATGACGGTCTGGAAGGTGTGGCCGGCGGCCTGGCGTTCGGCCGAAAGGTTGTGGAGGCTGTCGACCGTAAGGATTGTCGCGCCGGTCTCGTCGTGGATGACGGCGGAAATGCGGCTGGTGGACATGGCTTCCAGATAGATGTATTGGACGTCGTGTTCCCGCACATACTCAACCACCTCGATAACGGCGCGAAGCCCCGGTTCCGCCCCGGGTGCGCGCGACGCATACGCCCCGACCATCCCCAGACCGTAGCGGGAGAAGAAATAGGCGAAAGCAAACCGTTCGCCAAACACAAGCGTCCGCCGGGGTGAATCCGCAACGGTTTTTTGAAATCCCGTGTGCAGCGCTTCCAGGTCGGCCCGCAGGCGGGCGGCATTGGCGCTATAGGTCGCTTCGTGCGCCGGGTCGGCGGTGATGAGAGCGGCGGCGACGTTGTCCACCATCACCATGGCATAGACCGGGTCGAGCCAGATGTGGGGATCGAACTCGTGATAGTGGCCGGCCTCGCTTTGGCCGTTATCGTGATTGTAAACTTCGGCGTGATCGTGCGCGTGGTCTTCCACCGGTTCGGACCGGACCGGGGGTATGCCGGAGGATGCGTCGACGATGGCGGGGCCGCCGGTGGACGAAACGGCCGTGTCGGCGATGCGTTTGGCCCAGGGTTCCATATGCTCGCCGGTATAGAGAAAGACGTCGGCGTCGGCGATGGCCCGCATGTCGCCTGGGGTCGGCTCGTAGGAATGGCTTTCGGCGCCGGGCGGAAGGAGGAGGCGAACGTCGGCATGGTCGCCGGCTATCTGCCGGGCGAAATCGTATTGCGGGAACAAGGTGGCGATGATCTGCGGTTTTGCCGTTTCCCCGGCGGCGGCGGTTACCGTCAATAAAAAGACGGCCAGCGCCGCGCAGGCGCCGCCGAATCTGGCGGGGCGTCCCCTCATCGTTTTTTCCTCCAATCCCTCACTTCTTCTTGCAAATACCATTATGAAGATGCGGGTCTGACAGGTCAAGGTCGCAGGACTGAACGGTTTTTGCTTTTCTCCCGCTTGCCAAATCATGACAATACCGTGTAGAGAGTTTACGCCCGCTTGAGGGCGAAATCACCGTGACGCTTATGAGGGAAAACCGAACTGTGCAAGGAACCGACATGACAAAATTCCATGACGTCGCGCTCACGCTCGCCCTGGCGGCGGACGAGGCGGCGACGGCGCTGGCCACCATCGACGGCGGCAGGCGCAATGCCGTTCTCCTGAACATCGCCCAGGCGCTGGAGCAGTCGCACGAGGATATCCTCTTCGCCAACAAGATCGACGTCGACGCAGCTTCCCAATCAGGCATGTCCCAGGCAATGATCAACCGCCTCACCCTCACCCACGACCTGATCAACGGCATGGCCGACGGGGTGAAACAGGTCGCCGCCCTGCCGGATCCGGTCGGGCAAATCCTCGACGGCGCTGTCCGCCCGAACGGCCTCCGGATCAGCCGGGTGCGGACGCCCCTCGGCGCCATCCTCATTATCTTCGAATCGCGGCCGAACGTCACCGTCGACGCGGCATCGCTGTGTTTGAAAGCCGGAAACGCCTGCATCCTCCGGGGCGGCAAGGAAGCATTGGCGACCAACCTGAAGCTGGGCGAAATTATCGCCGGGGCGCTAGAAGCGGCGGAACTGCCGTCACAGGCGGTGCAGGTCGTCAACACCCCCGACCGCGAACTCGTCGCCGCCCTCCTGGGGATGAACAAGCATATCGACCTGGTGGTGCCGCGCGGCGGCAAGGGCCTGGTCGGGATGGTGATGGAGCACAGCCGCATTCCGGTGATGAAACACCTAGACGGCATCTGCCACACCTATGTCGACGAATCGGCCGATTTCGACATGGCGGAGACGGTGGTCCTGAACGCCAAGACAAACCGTCCCTCGACCTGCAACTCGACCGAGACGCTGCTGGTGCACGAGGCCATAGCCGAAAACTTCCTGCCCCGCTGCCTCGCCACCCTGACGAACGCCGGGGTGGAAATCCGCGGCGACGCGGGAACGAAGACGATCGCCCACCGGGTCAATATCGCCGTCGGTGACGCGACCGACGACGACTGGAAAACCGAATACAACGATCTCGTCCTGTCGGTGAAAATCGTCCCCGACACGGTCACCGCCATCGACCATATCAACACCTACGGGTCGAAACACACCGACGCCATCATTACGTCGGACATCGCCTCGGCCGAACTGTTCAAACTGGCGGTCGACAGCGCTTCGGTGATGGTGAATGCGTCGACCCGCTTTGCCGACGGGTTCGAGTACGGCCTGGGCGCGGAGATCGGCATCTCGACAGACAAGCTGCACGCGCGCGGACCGGTGGGCCTGGAAGGATTGACGACCTATAAGTGGATTGTCGAAGGGGAAGGGCAGGTGCGGGAGTGAGGGTGTGCCACATACTCGGGTACGAATAGTGGGCCTCAACTTGATGGACGTCATTTTCGTTACCACCATTTGGGGAAAAACAATGACTTCAAGCGCTCCTAACCGTCTTATCTAATGTAACCAGAATGATTTCCATAATAATGTCGGTGATGGAAAATGCGATGGAATAGTCCAATTATACTGCGAATTAGCTTTGGACATTGGCGCTAAGCTAGGACTTCAGGAATTACTGGCTTATGCTCGTAATGTTGATGCAAGCCGGATTGTTATTGGCTATATCGACACGGTGATGAAGGCGCAGGATAAAACTGTAAATTCACTTCAAGTGGGCTTGCGTAAGGGAAAGGGTGAGGCAGATGTAACAGAATCTTTAGGGGCTAGGAATGAACGGTATGCCGTGGATTTTCGCCGCGAAGCATACCAAGATGCAACTTACGGTTACGGTTTGCAGGAACATTTGATACCCAAGGCTAAGATTTTCGTAAGCCATCAAATGGCTGATCCTTTCGAAATCATCCTTAAGAAAACAAGTAAGCACATGAATAAACATTACGCCCACCGCGCAGCCGCAATGCTTGGGGTACAAGCGCTCGATGGATCTGCACATGCCATGGCCCTCATTAAGGATGGTCAAGATTTCTATTACTTTGATCCCAACCATGGATTGTATGCATATAATTCATCCGTAACATTACCTTTGCCTTTACACCATTCGGCACCTCAACCATATTACTATGCTCATTTCGTTATTGAAAAAAAATGCGACGTTGCTCAAGCAAATAGACAACAAAACCACACCAGAGAAAAAAGTTCTTGCTGAACAGCCATCATCATCGCAAACAACGTAGATTGAATGTCGGCCGATATGGCCGTCCAATTTGTATCTTGGTGGCATTAAGGTTAAGGTGATTCAGTTCTTCCGAACCGGCCTGATGTATTTCCAGTAACGCACCGGATAATGGATAAAGTACATAATCCTGCCGGGCGCGGTGTCCAGTCGGTAGTCGGTGCGGGTATAGTCGAAAGCTGCCATCGCTTTTTCGATCGCTTCCTCGACACTCTGGTTATCTGTCGCGATATTGAACGGCCCGTGTTCAAAGACGATATACTCGCCTTCCGGAACATTCCGCATCAGGAGTGGCGGCGGGACGTCGCCTGGGGAGTCCGCAGGCAGGCGGACGCCCCAGCATTCGGTCCGCCTGAACCCCCACGCACACATCCGGCCTTCCGGATCGCTGATATACGCCATAATCTGGCCGCCGTCGTCGTCCAGCTTGCCTTCGATTGTATCGAGCAGGCCCGTAACAGTCGCCTGGTCCTGGCCGGGGATACGACGCTGTTTTTCCCAGAAATCCCAATAGCCGTTACTTTCGCGGTTTTGAATATATATGAACTTGTGGGCGGGGATGGTGATAAACGATATCCTGATTGCTCCGGTAGACTCCATACTGAACCTTCCCGTCGGTGAGGCGATGGTTTACCCCATCACCCGTTCCGTCTCCCGCGCGACGATGATCTCCTCGTTGGTCGGAATCGTCCAGATCCGCACCCGCGAGCCTTCGGGCGAAATTTCCGCTTCACGGCGCTGGACGGCGTTCCTGGCGGAATCGAGTTTTATGCCGAGCGCGCCCATGTCGGCGCAGATGCGGGCGCGGACGTTGACGGCGTTTTCGCCGATGCCGCCGGAGAAAACCAGCGCATCCACACCGTTCATGACGGCGAAATACGCACCGATATATTTCTTCACTTCATGGACAAAGTGGTCGACGGCGAGTTTGGCCCGGGGATTTCTCTCGTAGGCGTCCTCGAGATCGCGCATGTCGCCCGACATGCCCGAGATGCCCGCCAGACCGCCGTTCTTCACCATCTTGGCCAGCACTTCGTCGAGGGCGAGTTTTTCCTTTTCCATGACATAGGGGATGAGGAACGGGTCGATATCGGCGGACCGCTTGGCCATGGGAACGCCCGATTGGGTGGTAAAGCCCATCGAGGTGTCGATGGATTTGCCGTAGCGCACCGCCGCCAGGGACGACGACCCGCCCAGGTGGCAGGTGATGATTTTGAGATCGGTCGGGCGCTTGCCCATCAAGGCCGCCACCCGCTCGGAGAGATAACGGTGCGACGCGCCATGGAAGCCGTAGCGCCTGACGCCGTATTTTTCCCGCCACTCGTACGGCAGGCCGTAGACGGCGGCGTATTCGGGAATGGCGGCGTGGAAGGCGGTTTCGAACGCGCCCACCAGCGGCGTGTCGGGGAGGAGTTGCCTGAACTGGCGGATCGCGTTGATGTAAGGGGGATTGTGGGCCGGCATCACGCCTGAGAACGATTCCATCGTCTCGAGGACGTCGTCGTTCAACAGATAGGCGCCGCGCAAATCATAGCCGCCGTGCACCACCTTGAAGCCGATGCCGGCGATGTCCCGGACATCGTCGATAACGCCCGGCACCGGCCTGGCGTCCCGGGGTGCGGTCAGGGCCGACAACATGGCGGCGATGGCCGGGCTGTAGCCGGATGCGGTATCCAGGGTCTTGTCGGCCGCGAAGCCGCCGGCTTCATACCCGAACAGCGAGTCGCTATCCCCGACCCGTTCCACATAGCCGCGGGCCAGGGTGGATTCGTCCGCCATATCGAGGAGGCGGTACTTCAATGAGGTGGAACCGATATTGACGACAAGAATCAAAGCCATGCGCGGTCTCCAGTGGGATGATGGAAATGGTGCCCGTGCCATCATGGTACGGAGAATGCAATAAAACCGCAACCGCCTGGATAGAGGCGGCTGCGGTTAGTTTTGCGCGCTTGTATCGGTTTTGCCGCTGTGTGATGAAAAACTAGCGACGGATCCAGCCGAACCAGCGGAAGCCACGGCGGGACTGGGCGCAGGGATCGCAGGGGTTGCAGGGGTTGTAGGTGCGGACGACGCGGACGACGCGCACGGGCTGGTAGGGATCGCAGGGGTTGCAGGGATCATACGCCGACGCAACGCCCATGCCCAGCATCAGCGCGAACATGGCGGCCAGAACGGGACGCGAAAACTTGGAAAATTGTGCCATGGTGATATCTCCTAGAGTGCATAGAGTCTTCCCCTCCTCCAAACACGGGACGCGGTGCGTCCTCTTTCCTTACTGTCGCGGCGGATATGGCTTCTTTTCACGCCTTGGCGTAATTTTCCGCATTAAAATTAACGCATAACATTAATGGTAGCAGCCGGCCCATCCAATCCGGCTGGGAAATCGGTTCTTGCTTTTTTCCGGCAGGAACGGTACATTCCCCACGCATTCTCCCCTGAAAGGCGATTTATGAACTTCCTCGGCGTACCGGCATGGCTGTTTGTGCTGATGATGGCGGCGTCTCTCATTACCGGATTGATCATCCGCTTCTGGCTGGATCGTCGGAAGGCACGGCAGGCGCACGAACGCGCCATCCGCCTCAAGGAAGAAAAGAAACTGGCTAAACGCGCACAAAAACGCGCCCGCAAAGCGGCGAAGAACCGGAAAAATTCCACCACCCCCCCCAGGCCGGGAAGGCGGCGGAAGTCTCCTCCGACCAACCCGACTCCGACCGCACCGCCTGAATCTCCCGAACCTCAGGCTGTTCCATTCGATGGAAAGAATTTCCTGGCAATTTTACCCTCCATTGATATAAACGATTATACTCATCGACTGTCTATTCTCTGTTGTGGAGGGATACTCATATGCGCATGTCTATGGCAAAAAAAATATACCTTATCATTGGCTTCATGGTGGTCATGGCGGCGGCTATCGGTATCCTCGGCCTGTACAGCGCCAACCAGATGGCAGCCCAGATGTCCACCCTCGGACAACAGGCAAACCGCACTATCAGCCTGAACGTCATCGACCGGATTACCCAGGAGCGCCGCACCGTCACCAACGCCATTATCGAGTCGGTCGACGAAAACCGCATGCGCGAAATGATGGACACGGATATGGAAAACCTGGAAGCGGAGATGACCAGGGAGATAACATGGTACTATGAGAACTTCCCCAAGCCGGTGACGCCCGAGCGGGAAGCGAATGTCGCCGAAATCCGCACCATGTGGGCCGACTACGTCACCCTCACCGACCGGATGGCGGAACTGTCGTACGAAAATTCCAACGAGCGCGCGGCGCGCATCAACCGGAACAACCGCGACGCCTGGGAAGCCATCGATCACGATGTCGAAATGCTCGCCCGCGCCCTCAACGCCCCGTCCATGCGCCAGTACAACATCAGCGCCAACAAGTCGCGCAACGACCTCCTCCGCTTCCGCATGCTTATGAACGAGTATATCCCGGAAGCCGATCCCGACCGGATGGCTGAACTGGAAAAACCTCCTCCGACCTGCTCCAGGGCGTGGTTTCGATGTTGCGTGAGGTCGAGCGCGGCCTCTCGGGCAAGGAGGCCGGCGAAATGGCGGCAGCCATCAACCGCAAGCTTGCCGACACCGGCGTCAAATCCTTTGAAGAGATCCGCAAACTGGTGCGCCAAAGTTCCAACGTCCAGGCGAATGCGCTCCTGAACGGCGCCGGCCTGGCCGCCCGCACCAAGCTGCAGACCTTTGTCCGCGACGTTATCTCCCGGGCCATTGACGGTATGGCGGAAGAAATCGCCCTCGGACGCGCCGTGGCGACGCGCGCCAACTACCTGATCATCATCGGAAGCATCATCGGCATCATCGTCGCCATCGGCCTGGCCGTGTACACGGTCGGCAGCATTATCAAACAGCTTCGGGGCATTATCCAGAGCCTGGACGACAGTTCCAGTCAGGTGAATGCCGCGGCGGGCCAGATTTCGTCGTCGTCGCAATCCCTTGCCGAAGGCTCGACCGAGCAGGCGGCAAGCCTCGAGCAGACATCGTCCGCGCTGGAGGAAATGGCGTCCATGACCCGCCAGAATGCCGACAACGCCACCAAGACCAACGACACCACCCGCAACAACAACGATCTCATCGCCGCCGGATCGAAGGCTGTCGCCAACATGTCCCAGGCGATGGCGGAGATCAGCGAGTCGGCGGAACAGATCAACCGCATTATCAAGACGATTGAGGATATCGCCTTCCAGACGAACCTCCTCGCCCTGAACGCGGCAGTCGAAGCCGCCCGCGCCGGCGAGGCGGGGAAGGGATTCGCCGTCGTGGCGGACGAAGTCCGCAGCCTTGCCGGACGCTCGGCCCAAGCTGCCCGCGACACCACCCAGCTTATCCAGACGACGATCGAACGGGTCGGCAACGGCTCGGAAATCGCGGGCGAGTTGGATGTCAGCTTCAAGCAGATCGAAGAGGGATCGCAACTCGTCGCCCGGCTGATCGACGAAATCGCCACCGCCACCAACGAACAGGCGCAGGGGGTCGACCAGGTCAACACCGCTGTCGCCCAGATGGACAAGGTGACCCAAAACAACGCCGCCACGGCGGAGGAGGCCGCGTCCGCCGCCGAGGAGCTGTCTGCCCAGGCGTCCGCCCTCAACGGCATGGTTGTGGATCTCGTCGGCATGGTGGAGGGCGGCCGGACGGGGAACGGTTCCGCTGCGGCGCTTGGCAGTTCAACCAGACCGCAGCGCGCGATTGAAACGCGTCACGCGCAACCTCGGGTGATGCGGGTCAATCGGCTGGAAACGTCCAGGCCCGGCGCGACCAGCCAGCCCTCGTCGTCGGAAAAACCGGTAAGGATGCTGTCGGCGTCGGAGGTGATTCCGCTGGATGTGGATGATGATTTTTAGGCCGTCGTCCTCTCGAAAAACATGAAAAAACGTAACCGCCATGGGTGTGTGCCCATGGCGGTTTATTTACCGATCGACAGGTGTGGGACCACTCGCGGGCTCCCTCTCCCTTTGAGGGAGAGGGAGCAGGTCGTTCCTAAAATAGCGCCGCCAGCGACTCCGTATACGGCGCGCGGGCGACGCCCTTTTCCGTCACGATGGCGGTGATGAGATCCGCCGGCGTCACGTCGAACGCAGGGTTGAAAACCTTCACGCCCTTGGGAGCCATCGGCTTCGTATACCACAGATCCGTGACTTCCGATGCTTTCCGCTCCTCGACTGGAATATCCGCCCCGGTCGCGCACTTCAGGTCGATGGTCGAGGTCGGCCCGAGAACATAGAACGGGATGCCGTAGTGCTTCGCCAGCACGGCGACGCCGCTTGTCCCTATCTTGTTGGCTGCGTCGCCGTTGGCGGCGACCCGGTCGCAGCCCACCAGCACCGCCTGCACTTTCCCTTGCTGCATGACCATGGAAGCCATGTTGTCGCAGATAAGGGTCACGTCCACGCCGCCATTGAATAATTCGAAGGTGGTCAACCGAGCGCCCTGCAACAGGGGCCGGGTTTCGTCGGCGAAGACTTTGAAACCGTAACCCTGCTCCTGGCCGACATAGATGGGGGCGAGGGCGGTACCGTACTTCGACGCCGCCAGTTGGCCGGCGTTGCAATGGGTGAGGAGGCCCCACCCCTTTTCGAGCAGGCCGAGCCCGTTCTCGCCAATGGCCCTGCACATGGCGATGTCCTCGGCCTTGATGGCGTTTGCCTCGGCAAGCATTGTGGTGCGGATGGCGGCAATGTCCATCCCGTCGCAGCGGCGGAGGCAGCGTTCCATCCGCTCCAACGCCCAGAAGAGGTTGACAGCGGTGGGTCGGGACGAGGCGAGATACTCCTTCGCCTTCACGAACTCCGGCAGCAGTTCGGCATAGCTGGCCGCCTTGGAATACAGCACGGCGAGGTAGGCCCCATACCCGGCGGCAATACCGATGGCGGGCGCACCCCGGACGCGGAGCATATGGATGGCTTCCCAGACTTTGTCCTGATCGCGAAGACGCAGGAAGACGACTTCATTGGGCAGCAGGGTCTGATCCAGGAGAATCATCTCGCCCGTCGCTTCGTCGAACCGCACTGCCTCATATCCCTGCAGCGTATCCATGAACTCTCTCCTCTCCCTCCGAAGGAATTGTTACCGCCTTCGGCAGAAAATAATGGTTTGAAATGGTGTGGGTGGCGCTTTTTACAAATTGATAGGTTCCTCACTGCGTTTTACGGTTTTTACTGGAAAAAGCCGAAAAAGCGCAGGGGAAGGCTCACTTTCGATTTTAAAAACGCTATACCAATTTTTAGCGGACTTTTCACCCGTAATTCCATATTATAGTTCATAATGGGCCATAACAAGGGGGAAAGCCGTTTGCCTTTGAGGAGTTGTAAATGGCCGATGTTCTCAACAGCGAAGGCGATGTGGAAAAAATCGTCCGCGACGCCTTCGATAAAGCGCAAAAATATCAGGATGGCGCAGATTTCCCCATAACACTCGAGGCCTCTTGGATGGAGTCGCCCGTCGGTCCGCTGCTTATGGCCGGCGACGCCGACTGCCTCCACCTCCTGTCCTTTATCGATCAGTCGAACATGGTCCGCAAGGCGGCGCTTATCCAGAAGAAATTGAAAGCGCGCATCGAATTGGGCTCGAATAATAGCATCGACATGGCACGAAAGGAGTTGGAAGAGTATTTCGCCGGCGAACGCCGCGACTTCCACGCCCCGCTCGCGTTAAACGGCACCGCCTTCCAGACCAAGGTCTGGGAAGCCTTGATGCAGGTGCCGTTCGGCGAAACGGTCTCCTATGCCGATCTCGCGAACCGGATCGGCAAGCCGGCCGCCTTCCGCGCCGTCGCCCAGGCGAATGCGCAGAACCCGATCAACATCATCGTCCCCAGCCACCGCATCCTCAACACGGACGGCGGCTCGGGCGGACAGACCGCCGCTGTCGACGGTAAACGCTGGCTGCTCGAGTTCGAGCGCGGCGTGGTTGCGAAAGTCCCCGCTCACGGAGGATAACGTGCCGGACGAAATCCCTGAACCATACAGGCCCCACGCCGCAGGCTACGACGTGGAGCCTTTTCATCGTCTTATCGAAAAGCTGCGCCACCCCGAAGAAGGCTGCCCGTGGGACCGAAGCCGCAGCCTTTCCGACATGGCGAAGCCACTGGTGGACGAAGCCGAAGAAGCGGCCGAAGCCCTCGCCTCGGACGATCACGCCCACCAGTGCGAGGAACTCGGCGACGTGTTCCTCAATGTCATGCTGGCCACGGTGATCGCGGAGGAGGCGGGGTTGTTCACCTGGGGGGACGTCGTCCACGGTGTTACGGCAAAGCTGATCCGCCGGCATCCGCATGTGTTCGGCGACGCCGGCGCAGCGAGTCCGGAGGAGGCGCTCCGGTTGTTCAAGGAGGCGAAAGCCAGGGAAAAGGGGTATTTGCGCCCGTAGGCGCGATTCCCGACCCGGCTGCGACACACTCCATCGTATTCCAGAAAGGATACCCATGGCTGAAATGATCGAAGGCTGGCCGAATTTTTGCGGCGAAGAGAGCACAGTGGAAGAAGCGACCCATCGCAAGGGGCCGTTCTACCTCGTCGAAAGCGGTATCGACTTCGGATCCATCCAGGCCGCGTGGGGCATAGCCCTGCATATGCAACAGCCCCTGGTGCCGGCCGGCGGCAGCGATCTCCATACCGCCGAGATCATCTCCTACCTGAAATACATGATGGACAACCAGGGCATCGGCGACAACCACAACGCCGAAGTCTTCCACCAGTGCTATAAGCGGATCGGCGAACTCGTTCCCGAACTCGTCGGCCAAGGCAAACAACCCCGCGTCATGCTCGACTACTCCGGCTGCCTGTTCTACGGCCTGCCGCAGATGGGCTTGTGGGACGTCATCGACGCGCTCCGGGGAGTCACCACGCCCCAATACGCCAAAAACGTCGAATGGCTTGCCTGTACCTGGGGCCACGCCGTCGCGCCGTCGACGCCGGTTCAGGATTTCCGCCTCCAGGTCAAGGCCTGGCAACACCACTTCGGCGCCATATTCGGCTGGGACGCCCTGGCGCGGGTGAAAGGCTTCAGCCCGGCCGAAATGGCGCTCCCCAACCACCCCGACGTCGCCTACGAATATGTCAAAACGCTCCGCGACTGCGGCCTTGAATGGCTGCTCGTCCAGGAGCATTCGGTCGAATTGCCGTCCAACGGCCATCACCCGGAACAGCCCTACATGCCGCACCGGCTGGTGGCGAAAAACAGCAAGGGCGAGGAGGCGAGCATCATTGCGCTCATCAAGACCCAGGGCTCGGACACCAAACTGGTCGCGCAGATGCAGCCGTTTTACGAAGCAAAGTCCAAGGGCCGCGAAACGCTGGCCGGGAAGTCCATCCCGCCCTATGTGATGCAGATCGGCGACGGCGAAAACGGCGGCGTGATGATGAACGAATTCCCCGGCATGTTCCGGGCTGCCATGTCGGAAGCCACCGGGTCGCAGAGCCCGGCCATGAACGGGACCGAATACCTGGAACAGGTCTACAACGCAGGATTTACTGACGCGGACTTCCCCGTCTGCCAACCGGTGTGGACCAAGCTGCTGTTCGAGCACTTCAAGCCGGGCGACGACCTCGACAAGGCAATCGAGGCATGCAAAAAGGTCGACGGCCGCTTCAATATGGAAGGCGGCTCCTGGACCAACAACATCTCCTGGACCCAGGGGTACGAAAACGTCCTCGGCCCGATGGAAAAGGCCAGCGCCCTTTTCGCGGAAAAGACAAAAGGCGTGCCGACCTCCGATATCCGCTACCGCAAGGCCCTTTTCCACCTGTTGTGCTCGCAAACAAGCTGCTACCGGTATTGGGGGCAGGGCATTTTCACGGATTACGGCGCGGAAATCTGTCGGCGGGCGATTGACATCCTGAACTACGACTTCTAAAATATACCGTGATTATGATACTTCGTTCGGGCGGGTTTTACCCGCCCGCTTTTTGTAGGCAGGCGTATGGCTGCCGGGTGGGTGGATGTTTCGTTTGAATTCTCCGGTCCGCCACTCTAAACGTCCCCCCGGCGTGCGGACATCCATCAGCGCGACAGACGGGCGGTTGGAGGTATGCACGCCGGGGTGACGTGTGGGGGAGGCTGGGGCGTTTGCGATTGATGTACTAAGGGAATGGTGAGAGGACTACATGCAACCACGCGCCACCAAGAAGAAGAAAAAACTCTCCGACAAGCGCCTGCTCCGCGATTTCTTCGCGGCCGAGCTGGCGGAGGCGCGCACGGCCAAACCGGCCTGCCGCCACTTCGGCGACTGCGGCGGGTGCGAGTTCCAGGACGTTCCGTACGAACGGCAGGTCAAGGCCAAGGTCAGCGCCTTCGGCTTTATCGCCGACACGGTTATGAACGGCTTTCGTGAAAAAGAGGATGCCGCCAAGGCCGACCTGCTCCAGCGCAGCCTCTCTGATGTCACGGTCGAATCGGAACCGAGTCCGTTGCCGCTCGGCTACCGCCAGCGGATGGACTATGTCTTCGCCTTCGGCAAGGCGGGCCTGCGCCGGGTTAACCGCCACCGGCAGGTCGTCGATCTCGAAGAATGCCCGCTCCTCGGAGACGATGGCTTTGCCGTATTTCAGGAAGCGCGCCGCCGGGCCGAAGCGGCCGGGCTCGAGAGTTACGACTATATGCGCCACACCGGCGAACTTCGCTATTTCGTCGTGCGGCGGTCGCGGACAGGCGGCATCCTCCTCTCGCTGGTCACAAAAACGGAGTCCCCCCGGGACGCGGTTATGGCCGTCCTGCAGTCATTATACGACGAGGGCCGCATCGTCTCCGGCCATTGGCTGCATGCGCCCGGATTGGGCGATGTATCGTTCGGGCAGCGGCTGGACGGGGTGGGCGACGGGTCGATTGCGGAAAATCTTAACGGCATCAAACTCCGCATCGGGCCGAACACCTTTTTTCAATCCAACCCGGCTGTCGCGGAAAAAGCCTATGCCGCCATCCAGGCGTTTGTCCCGCCGGGGGCCGAGGTCCTGGACCTCTATTCCGGCGTCGGCTCGATCGCCCTGTCCGTCGCCTCGGGCGCGTGCCGGGTGACGGCGGTGGAAAACGTGCCGGAAAACGTCGCCCTTGCCGAAGTGAACATCCGCGACAACGACATACACAACGTCCGCCTGCTGGTGGACGACTCTGCCGCATATTTGCGCTACCATCCCGAGCGCCCCGATCTGCTTGTCGTCAATCCTCCCCGCCCCGGCGTGGAAGGGGACGGCATGGCGACCATCGCCGCCCTCGGGCCGGCGCGGCTGGCGTACCTGTCGTGCAATCCGTTTACCCTGCTTCGCAACCTGGCGGAAATTCTGGACCAGTACCGCATCCGTTCCATCCGCGTCTACGACATGTTTCCGGCGACGCGGCATTTTGAAACACTCGCCCTGTTGGAACGGACAGCCTGACCCACGACGACGAGGAGATTTTTTGCCGCATCGCTGCCGCTCCCTGATTATCGTCGCCCTTGCCATGACGCTCTGTGCGGTCATCGGCTGCGGCAGGCGGCAGGATTACCCCCTGCCGGCCGACGGCGTGTCGCGTTTTCCGACCGGCGAGGCGCTGCGGGAGGGGGACGTTATCCTGGCCCGGTCCTACGGCCTTATCGGCGCGATGTTCGCCAATCACAGCGAAGCCGGCGGCAAGTACTCGCACGGCGCGATGGTCTACCGCGCCGCCGACGGGCGGCTGATGATGCTGAATTACCGCCCAACCGGCATGGAAACATGCACGCCCGAGGAATTCTTCACCCGCTATAACCGTCTCGCGCTGGTCCGCTACAACGGCGATTTCAGCCAGGCCAGACTCCCGGACGACGTCGCCGCCTGGTCGGGCCGTCCCGGCCTCAGCGGCGTCGCCGCCCTGTCGGAGGCGTCCCGCTATTGGCTGTGGAAAAACAGCGTCCAGCGGGTACCGCCCGACTACCACCTCGATCACGACGAACACAGCGCCATGTTCTGCCTTGAATTCACCAGTACCGTCTACCGCGACTGCGGCCTCCCGGATCCGTTCTTCCGCGCGCGCAAAGCCAGCGAGGATTTTCTCCTCAACACCGCCAACACCATGTTCAAGGCCGACGTCTACGAGATCCGCAGCCCCAGTTCGGTGTTGTCGAATCCCGATTTCGATCTGGTCGTGGAATGGCTGCGGCCGGAATTCGACCTGCGGGAGGAAGCGCTGAATGAAGAGGTTATCGCGGTGCTGGTGGAGAACATCACCGCCGGCTATCTGCCGAAGCGGCCGCGCCTCGGCGGCAGGATGAAGCTGAAGCAGGTGTTTTTCATGTACCACCTGGTCACGAAAAGCATGTTCTGGCGGCCGAAACAGGACCTTCCCGACTTTATCGACACCGAGGTCATCCACAACGCGTACATGATGTACAGCTATGCGGCCAAGAGCAAGAAGGCTGCGAAGAAACGGATGGCGCGGGAGACCTGTCCGGTGTATGCCGATTCGCCCGACCCGCAGTCGACGCTCGAACAGGTGCGGCGGATTGTGCGGGAGGAATGCGGGAGGCGGTTGGATACGTATATGGGGCTGCGGTAGGATTGTATTTGGCTCCCCGGCGCGGTATACTGCGAGTAAAGGAGACATCCATGCCTGTTTTGACCGCCGTTATCAAGCCTTTCCCGGTTGTTCACGGGAAATACCTCTATATTTTCACTCCTGCCGAAGAGGGTGGTTTTTCCGTCACCTGCGAGAACGTCGATGGCGTGAATGCCCAGGGCGATAGTTTTGAGGAAGCGTTGGAATGTGCGATTAGTATGACTGCTTTTGTTGAGGAGGTTCGGGCGGATCTCGAGAAGGAAAAGCAGGCATGAAGAAAAAACGCCTCGTGGAGTACCTCAAAAGCCACGGGTGTTATCTCGTCCGGCAGGGTGAGCACGAGTACTGGTCGAGCGCGGATGGAAAATATGGGGCTGGCGTTCCCCGGCATGTGGAAATCAAAACGCCGACCGTGCGGTCAATTTGCCGCTCGCTGCATATACCGAGACCGCCGGATAAATGATCGTCTCCACTTCCTCCCCCATACGTCACCCCGGCGTCTGATCGTCGACCAGCGGAAAATACGGGCTGTTCGGCCGGGGTCCATGCCCCAAACATCCACTGCGATATCTACCGCTTGAGTTCGGTGCTTTCACCGGCTACCCCCTGGACCCCGGCCGAACCGCCCGCTTGCTCCGCTGATGGAGGTCCGCACGCCGGGGTGACGATGGGGGTGGGTGGCTAAAGCATTTTAAAAAAATACGTGAACGCAGCCGCTGGCTTCGTGAGTTCGGTGCATTACCCGTCTATTCCCGTGGACCCCGGCCTCGGCTCCGGAATTCACCAGGGCGGTTCAGTACCGTCTACCCGTTTCATTTGTTCACGGAGTTTCTTAAAACGCTTTAGTTATGTGTGGATCGCTTGGCTGGACCGGTTGCGGGTATGTACCACCGTTCCTTTTTGCTCCGTCCGCTGGATTCCCGCGTACGCGGAATGACGGGGTTACACCAACTGCACCCGCCCGTCGCCGTCGGCGATACGGCCGACGACCTTGGCCTTGCAGCCGGCGCGTTTCAGCTTGTCCATCACCGTCTCGACCGATGGCGGCGTAACCACCATCACCATGCCGATACCCATGTTGAAGACGCGGAACATCTCCTCGTCCTTCACATTGCCCGCTTTCTGGATAAGGCGGAAGATGGGCGGCACCTCCCATGCGTCGACGTTGAAGACGGCGTCGCAGTTCGCTGGCAGGACGCGGGGGACGTTCTCGAGCAGACCGCCGCCGGTGATGTGGGCGAGGGCGCGGATGGGACGCTTGACCTTGTAGGCGGTGAAGGCCGACAGCACCGGCTTCGCGTAGATGCGGGTCGGCTTCAACAACTCCTCCCCGAGGGTGCAGCCGAGCTCGGCCACTTTCTCCCCCAGCTTCATGCAGCCTTTTTCCAGCAACGCCTTGCGGGCAAGGGAATAGCCGTTCGAGTGCAAACCGCTTGACGGCAAACCGAGAATGATGTCGCCCGGCTCGACCTGCGAGCCGTCGATGATGTTTTTCCGCTCCACCACGCCGACGGCGAAGCCGGCGAGATCGTATTCGCCCTTGCCGTAAAGCCCGGGCAGTTCGGCCGTCTCGCCGCCGAGGAGCGCGCAACCGGCCTGCTTGCAGCCGTCGGCCACGCCCTTGACGATGTCGAGAAGCACCTTTTTGTCAGCCTTGGCGATACCGACGTAGTCGAGAAAAAACATCGGCTCCGCCCCCTGGACCAGCACGTCGTTGACGCTCATCGCGACCAGGTCGATGCCGACAGTGTCGTGCCTGTTCATGGCAAAGGCAATTTTCAGCTTGGTGCCGACGCCGTCGGTGCCGGAGACCAGCACCGGGTCGCGCCATTTTTTTGCAAACAGCCCGGGCGCGCCCTGGAGCCGGAACAGGCCGCCGAAGCCGCCGTCGTTACGGATGACGCCGGGCGTATAGGTGGATTTCACGATCTTCATATAGCCGCCGACCAACTGGTTGGCGACGTCGATATCGACGCCGGCGTCCTTGTAACTAAGGCTTTTCTTCTTTGCCATTGGCTCGTCTCCGTGCGGGTGGATGCGGGTAATCAGGGCTTTCGATTTTTCGTGGTATTATAATCGCCGCCGCGAATGATGGAAGGTTTCCCGGCCGGAACGCACTCACCCGGCGGCGCTGTCCGCCACACTCGCGTCAATCATCGCAAACATTTCGTCCAGCATGATCTTTCGAAACACCGACATCTCCTGCGGCGTGGCACGGGCCAGGAACGGGGTCGTCCACAATCCGGCGCACCAGAGCAGGGTTTTCTGGGCGACAAACTCCGGGACCAACCCGTCCAGCACCAATTCGTAATGGCTGATACGGTATTCGATGACCCGCTCGCGCAGCTCGGGATCCTCGAGCATACCCATCATCTGCACCGGACCGGGCGGCTCCTGCCAGTTGACCCACGACTGCAGATACGCTTTGAGCATCCGGCCCGGGCCTTCGGGAAGTTCGGCGTAGATCGTATGGGCATCCGTCAGGATGCGTTCGAAATACCGGTCGATTACCGCCAGCAGGCATTGGTTCTTGGTCTTGAAATAATGGGTCAAACACCCCTTGCTGAATTCGGCCTGGGCGACAATGGCGTCCATCGTCGCCCGGTAAAAGCCTATTTCATTCACCACCACAACGGCGGCGTCGAGAAGCAGTTCCCGCGTATCCTTGCGAACCATTCGATTCCTTCTCTGCCTGGCCGGATCGCGGCCCGCTACTTGAACTCGATCTTGTCGATGCGGATTTCCATGGTGCCGGCGGGAAGCTCGGCCACCACCGTCTCGCCCGGGCCATGGCCGACCATGGACTTGGCGAGCGGGCTGGTGACGAGAATCTTGCCGGCCGTCGGATCGGCCTGGCCGGCGCCGACAATGGTCCGGACCATCTGCTTCTTGTCCTTCAGGCGGGTGAAGGTGACGGTGGTGCCGAGCACCACCTTGTCCTTGGGCGCCTTGGACGGGTCGATGATGACGGCGTTGGCCAACATGCCGTTCAATTGGGCGATGCGGGCGTTGAGCATGCCGAGTTCCTCGCGCGCGGCGTGGTAGTCGGCGTTTTCGCGCAGGTCGCCCTTTTCGCGCGCCTCCTCGATGGCTGTCTTGATGGCGGGACGCTTGCGCTCGAGTTCGGCCATCTCAGCCTTGATCTTTGCCATCCCCTCCTCGGTCATGGGTACTGCGTCGCTGGCTGACATACTGATTCCTCGCTTATGGTTTTCCGATTGAAAATAAAAAAACAACCCCGGAGCATGGGACACACCCATGCTCCGGGACCGCAAACCGATTGACGGCGCTCACGGGGAATTTTTCGCCCCCGCACCGGCCGCTGATCGTTATCGCATTACAGTGTTCCTTCCACCAGGGCCTTGAGCCTGCGGCAGCCTTCCTTGATGTTTTCCTCGCTCGTGGCGTAGGACAGGCGGATGTGGTTGGGCGCGCCAAAGGCTTCGCCCGGGATCATAGCCACCTGCGCCTTTTCGAGCGCAACGGTGCAGAAATCGAGTGGCGACGTGACGGTCACGCCGCCGATGGTTTTGCCGAACACCCCGGAGATGTTCGGGAGGGCATAGAACGCGCCCTGCGGCATAAGGAAGGAGAAGCCTTCGATGCCGTTGAGTAAATCATATATAATTCCACGCCGGCGATCAAACTGTGACGCCATTTTCTTGACGCTGTCCTGCGGTCCGTTGATCGCCGCCACCGCCGCCGCCTGGGCGATGGTGCACGGGTTCGAGCAGGTCTGTCCCTGCAAATCCTCGATAGCCTTCGCCACCGCCTTCGGCGCGCCAATCCAGCCAAGACGCCAGCCGGTCATGGCATAGGTCTTGGAACAGCCGTTGGCGACGACGGTGTGGTCGCGGCAGTAGTCGGACACGGACGCGATGGATTTGTGCTGGGCGTCCCCGAAGATCAGGTGGTTGTAGATCTCGTCCGAGATGCACCAGATGCCCTTTTTCTCCATAATGCGCCCAATCTCGCCGATAACCTCGGGCGGGACGATCTGCCCGGTGGGGTTGGACGGGGAGTTCAGGATAATGGCCTTGGTCTTGGGGGTTATCGCCGCTTCGAGCGCTTCCGGGCGGACGGCGAAAAGGTCTTCCTCGTTCGTGTTCACAATCACCGGCACGCCGCCCACCAGGCGCACCATTTCGGGATAGCTGACCCAATAGGGCGCGGGGATGATGACCTCGTCGCCCGGGTTGATGAGGGCCATGAGAATGAGGTAGAGGGAGTACTTGCCGCCGGGTGAGGCAACGACCTGGTCCGGCTTGTACTCGACGCCGGTGTCCCGGGTGAGGGCGGTGGCGACGGCCTTCTTCAGTTCGGGCGTGCCGCCGACGGCGGTATAGCCGTGCATGCCGGCGTCGATCGCGGCCTTGGCCGCGTCGCAGATGTGCTGCGGCGTGTTGAAATCGGGCTCGCCGACGCTGAAGGAGATCACGCTTTTGCCCTCGGCAGCCAATTGTTTGGCCTTGGCGTTCATGGCCATGGTTGCGCTGGGTTCGAGTTCGAGGACGCGACGGCTGAGAAAGTCACTGGACATCGTTTTTCCTTTGGTTGTGCCTGTATGTTATTCAGGGCGAATGGATCGTGAAAACAGGTCGTAATGGTTCAGATATATGTCAAGGCCCTGGGAATCAGCCAGTCCCAGTGCCATGGTTTGCGTGGCGAGTGCGTCGCCGCTGCGGCCGTCGGCGTGATAGGCGGCGGCGAGCGTGTCCAGAAACGCGGCCGAGTCGGACGCGTAGGACCCGTCCGGCAATGGGTCGCGGGAGGTTATCATCAACCTGGCCAGGTGGAGCGCCTCGCCGGGATTGCCGCCCTCGGCCTCGGGTATGGTGGCCAGCAGGTAGGCGAGGGAATTGACGTAAAGCAACTGGTACGACTGCTGCTCGGCCTGGGGCAGGCCACTTAACGAAACGGCGGCGCGCTTGAGCGCTTCGAGGGCGCGGGTATTGTCGCCCAGCTCCGCATAGACGGCGCTGGCGGCATAGTCTGTCGCAAAGCGATCGAGCGGGCTTGCCAGGGCGTCCCGGTCGATGCCGCGGAAGAGCGTTTCGGCGTTGGCGTAATAGCCGAGGCGGTAGCGCGATCGCTCGGCCGCCACGGTGACGGCATAGGCGAGGTTGCGCCGGGCCAGGGGATCGTTCGCCAGGGCGGTGGCGTAGGACCGGCCCCGCGTCAACAACGCTTCGGCGCTGCCGGGTGCGGCAACCACCCGCGACGGCAGGACGGCCAGCCACGATTGCCGGTACCGGGACATCGCCGATCCGCCCAGCCACGCCAGGAGCGCGGTGACGACGAGGAGGCCCAGCGTCTTGCGCCACGGCAACCGTTCCCGGACGAAATCGGCGCCGGGAGGCGGCAGGCCGCATTCCTCGCGCGAGTATCGGCCGAACAGGAGGCTATTGTCATGGTGCATGGTGTCATCCAACTGGGAGCGTATCCCAAAAGTATCCTCTCCCGTTGGGGAGAGGGCGCGCCGGGCGAGCCGATTGTCACTGCCATTTCATTATGTCGTGAAGATAACGCTTTCCACTTCCGGTAATCCCGCCTGGGCGACAAGAGGCGCATGGGCGCGGTTGAGTTTGGCCCGGAAAAAATCGGTCCCGGTCACCACCGCCTTCTCGAGGTTGCATTCTGTCAGGTCCGAGCCGGCGAGAATGGCTCCGGTCAGATTCGCCCCGGCGAGGTCCGACCCGGTGAGATCGGCGCAGCAGAGGTCGTAACCGGAGAGGTCGGCGCCGTGGAGATCCATGCCGACCAGTTCCACCGAATCGCGGATATCCTGGCACCAGCGGTTCCAGGCCGCCGAATCGCCCTTGTCGACGCACTCCCGCAGCTTCTGGCTGGGGGTGACGCGTATCTTGCGCGTTTCGCTGATTTCGATATCGATGTCGTAGCCGCCGCGAACCCGGCGGATAGTGAGAGCTTTCCCTGTGATGATGGCGGTGGTTTCGCCCCGGCCGGATTTCTCCGCCTGCACAGTGGCTTCGATAGGGGTCTGGCGCACGGCTGTTGTGGTATTGCAGCGAAGCACCAGCCGGGTGGCGTCGAGGAAGATGGCTTCGCCGAAGAAGGATTTTTTTTCCGAGGGGCTGGTGGCGGAGAGGACGCGATAGACTGCCCGCCGTGGCCGCTGGTGGGCCTCGATGGCGAGTGGCGCTTCGTCTGATTCCTGAATAAGCGCTTCCAGGCTGGAGAGCAGTTGATCCAACAACTCCAGTTCGGGAAAGCTGACCGCTGCGTCCGGCATCCGGTATCCTTTGGCGGCACATATGGGCATTCCCCGTTCGTCCATGCCGATACGGGGCGCTTCGGGTGCGCCGTTCATTATTGCCGAGATCGCAACATACTGGAGTGAGGGGTAAAAGGCAAGGATTTTAATGAACAATTAACAATGAAAAATGAACAATTGGGTGGGCCAGAATAATGGGAAAATTGTTAATTGTTCATTGTTAATTGTTCATTAAAAAAACCCCCCCAGATGCAATGCACCAGGGGGGCGAGCAGTAAATACGGTAAGAACGCCAATTACTCGTCCTTGATTTTCTTCCTGCGCTCGGCCACCACTTCCTCGGCGATGCGCAGCGGCACGACTTCGTAGTTTTCGAAGTGCATGGTGAACGAGGCGCGGCCCTGCGACATGTTGCGCAGTTCCGACGCATAGCCGAACATGTTGGCGAGCGGCACGACCGCCTTGATCTGCTGGCCGCTGGCGAGCGGTTCCATGCCGCTGATGCGGCCGCGCTTGCCGCACAGGTTGCCGGTGACGCCGCCGGCGAATTCCTCGGGGGTGATGACGTTCACCGACATCATCGGCTCGAGGAGCTGCGGATTCGCCTTCATGAACGCCTTCTTGAACGCCATCGAGCCGCAGGTGCGGAATGCCTGTTCCGACGAGTCGACTTCGTGGTGCTTGCCGTCGAAGAGAGTGACCCGGACGTCAACGATGGGGTACCCGGCCCACGCGCCCTTCGCCAGGGCGTCGGTGATGCCCTTCTGGACGGCGGGGATGTATTCCTTCGGAATCGCGCCGCCGACGATGGCGTTGACGAACTCGAAGCCGGAACCGGCCGGCAGCGGCTCGACGCGCAAGGACACCTGGGCGAACTGACCACGGCCGCCGGACTGCTTGGCGTACTTTTCGTTGATCTCCGCCTCGATAGTCGCTGTTTCACGGAACGCAACCTGGGGCGCGCCGGTGATGACCTCGACGCCGAATTCGCGGCGCATGCGGTCGATCAGGATGTCCAGGTGCAACTCGCCCATACCGGCGATGATCGTTTCGTCCGTTTCCGGGTCGCTGGAGACCAGGAACGTCGGGTCTTCTTCCGACAACTTCTGCAGGGCCTTGTCGATCTTGTCGCGGTCGGAACGGTCCTTCGCGGCGATGGCGATGGACAGAACCGGAGCCGGAAATTCGATCGCCTCGAGGATGATTGGATCCTCCTCGGAACAGATGGTGTCGCCGGTGACGGTATCGCCGATGCCGATGACCGCGCCGATGTCGCCTTCGTAGAGGCAGTCGACCATCTCCTGGCGGTTGGCGTGCATCCGCATGATGCGGCCGATGCGCTGGCGCTTGTTCTGGGTCGAATTCAGGACATAGGTGCCTGCTTCGAGACGGCCCGAATAGACGCGGACATAGACCAGCTTGCCGACGTGGCGGTCGGTCATGATCTTGAAGGCGATGGCGGCGAGGGGGTTGCCTTCGCCAGGCACGCGGCGGCGGACCGAACCGCGCATGGATTCGCCGATGACCGGCGGCTTGTCGACCGGGCTCGGGAGATAGAAGACAATCGCGTCCAGGAGCATCTGCACGCCCTTGTTCTTGAAGGCGGAGCCGCAGAGAACGGGGACGATTTTCTGGTTCTGGGTCGCCTGCTTGACGACTTCACGCAGTTCTTCCGAATTGATTTCCTGGCCTTCCAGGTATTTTTCCATCAGGCCGTCGTCCTGCTCCGACGCCTTCTCGAGCAGGTTCATGCGCCACTGATCGGCGACATCCTTCATGTCTTCCGGGATATCCTCTATTTTGATGGTCAGGCCCTTGTCTTTTTCGTCGTAATAGTGGGCCTTGTTGGTGACAAGGTTGATGACGCCGCGGAACTCGGGGCCTTCGCCGATGGGAATGGAGATCGGCACCGCGTTCGCGCCGAGGACGTTCTTGATTTTTTCGACAACGCCGAAGTAGTCGGCGCCGACCCGGTCCATCTTATTGACGAAACAGATGCGGGGCACCTCGTACTTGTCGGCCTGACGCCAGACCGTTTCCGACTGGGGCTCGACGCCGCCGACGGCGCAGAACAGGCCGACCACGCCGTCAAGGACGCGGAGCGACCGCTCGACCTCGACCGTGAAGTCGACGTGGCCGGGGGTGTCGATGAGGTTGATTTCGCAATCGCGCCAGGTGGTGGTGGTGGCGGCGGAGGTGATGGTGATGCCGCGTTCCTGTTCCTGGGCCATCCAGTCCATGGTGGCGGAACCGTCGTGGGTTTCGCCGATTTTATGGTTTTTGCCGGTATAAAAGAGTATGCGCTCGGAGCAGGTGGTCTTGCCTGCGTCGATATGGGCCATAATGCCGATGTTGCGTACTCGTTCGATAGGGATGCTTCTTTCAACAGCCATTGTCCAACGCTCCTGTGTAGTAATTCCTTGTGTGTGTGTTCAGTCTTCAACGTGAATAGGATAATCGGCCGGAGGCCGTCAATTCCGTGTAGCACCGCAATATACTAAAAAATCCTCCGGAACAGGCATATCCTGTCCAGAAGAGTCGTGTCATCCCTTGAACCCATGTAAACCCGTTAACCCTAGTGGAACCAAAAAGGCGGGGTGTGCCGCGATGGAGTCACCGTTGGCGCGCCGTGTGGCATATGACTGCCGTGCCGAACCGCGCGGCGGGATGGGTGGTGGAGAAGGTTTTTCCCCTCGTTTTCTCCTTGTTCGCGTATACTTCTTTGACCGTTCTGGTTATGTGACGCCGGGTTACAGCGTCGCACAGCTCAAGACAATGTGCATCCCGGCGCTTTTTAAAAAGCGCCGGGTCATTGGGTTAGTATAGCTTACGTGAGCCGGTATGCAAGTTTATTTTGTATGGGCGGGGCGGGATTCCCTCGGTTTCGGGGGGAGGTTTATTGCGGTTCACGAAATTCCGGAGCCATTGGAAGAAGTGGGCTGTGACTCGTGTCGACCTGAAGCGTTGAATTCCGGAGCGGACGACGGGGCCGTGGACCCCGGCCGATCCGCCCGTTTTGCGCCCGATTTAGTTGCCGTCATTCCCGAAGGCGGTGGTCGGGAACGCCGTGTGACGAAATGGTGAGTTGCGTCGTTTGAGTGAAAACGCCCCAACCTCCCTACTACGTCACCCCGGCGTGCGGTCGTCGACCAGCGGAGTAAGCGGGCGGTTCGGCCGGGGTCCAGGGTATATACAGCCATGGCACCGAACTCATGCGGTCATCGGCTTCGGTACTCGATTATTGGCCGGATCGGCGTGCCTCCCAATCGGCGAGCGGTGTCAATTCCTCTTCACCACGGCGAATACGCTCCATAACGACGGCACCGACATACGCATCTTCAAGGTCTTCGATATGGTTTTCAATCGCCTGGCGCATATAGAAGGCCTTGGTACGTCCTGTATGGCGTGCCAAATCCTCATACCGTTTCGCGATCTCTTTAGGTAACCGAATGTGACACGTCTTAGTTGTCGGCATAAAGGACTCCTGCTACCGCTTCTTCCGCCTGCGCCGCTTCTTACCGCCACCTTCCTTGGCCGGCTCGCCCTTTCGTTGCTTGCCGGGCGGCGGCGCGGCGTGGCCGGCCTTGTCCGGATTTTCGCTATCGTAATCGGGCTCGAGATAGCGGGCGGCAAAACTGACCTCGGACGACGGCGGTTCACGCCGCGATTCGTACAGGGCCTTGTCCCACAGATCCATTTCAACGCCCCGGGCATGCACGCCGATGACAGGCGCAAGGGCGGTAAGGCTGACGATGTCGGCCCACGGAATGGTCTGGAGGCATTCCTCCATCTCGCCGGCGATCGGCTCGGCCAGTTCGCGGTCGCCCGCCAACAGGACGGTATACGCCGCAGACAAGGCGTCTTCGATATGGCGTTCGTTGTCGAGCCTGGCCCAGCTTGGAGGCGGGGTGAACCCGAGCTCGGTGTCAGCCTTGGGGAAGGTGCGCCAGTTGAAATCGACCGGCTCTTTGGTCAGTTCCGCATTCCATTGCCGCCACGCGCCGACATGCGAAACAGCCAGCCGGGCAGCCTCGGCCAGCCGTTCTTTCGCCAAGGCCGACCGCTCCGCATTCGGGTCGCTTTCAGCCAGAATCGACCACACCGCCGACCGCCACATAAGGCAGGGGAGGCATTCGGCCCAGCCGCCTTCGGGCGTGTATACGCCAAATCGGGCGCGTGAGCCTTCTTCTGCTTTTTCCTCATACGCTTCAAAATCCCGGCCCTCGCCCGACGCCCGCGCCGCCGTCAGGAGCATGGCCAGGAGGAGCGGTCCGTTTTCCGGCTCGGGTTGGGAGAGATCGCCGTTCGGCAGGGCTTTGCCGTCGATGCTGTGGAGTTTGAATTTTTCCCGGCGAATCCTGTCCATCCACTTGCCGGCGATGGAGCGGAATTTTTCCTGGCTCTCGGGCGCGATCGCGGCGGTGGTCAGGCCGCGGTTGACGGCGAACGACCAGGCGGCGTGGTTGGCGCGGCGCGGCTGGGCGTAGAAGCCGCGCCCGTCGGGCGCGAGCCCGCCGACCAAAAACGACTTCGGCGCAACGGTGGCGAGGCGGATCAGCCCGCCGATAAGGCGGTCGAGAATGCCGTCGTCGCCCGGCGCTTCGATGCCTGTTTCGATACGGAGCAGGTAGGAATCGAACAACAGCGCGTGGTTGCGGCAGGAAAAATGATAGCCGCCGCCAAGGCCGGACTGATTCGGCTGGTTGGCGCGCGCTTCCTTGGCGGTGGCGAAGGCTTTGGACGGAAAGTCTTCGGGATCGGAGGCGTAATCGAAGGGCAAGCCGATTTTCCGGAAAAGAAACCGCTGCTCCACCGCGCCCTGCACCGTGCGGACCGCATCGTCCAAAAACATGCCGCCCTCCACTTGTCCAGCTTGGGTCACTTGATCACCGCCATTTCCTCGGCCAGGAACGATTCGACCCGGCCGTCGTCACCGAGCGTCAGCAGGACGCGGCGGGTGCGGTCGGGGTCATTATATGTATAGAGGGCATAGACGCTGAATGGCGGCAGGCTGTTGACCGCATAGGGGGCGAAGAGGCGCTCGCCTTCAGCCACGCGCGTTCCGGGCTTGAGCATCGCCTCGCCCAGGCGCTTGATATCGTGGTAGTCGCCCGATTCAACGGCAGCCATCAGTTCGTTCAGGTCGGCTTCCCGAAGCGTTTCCACCCGGGCCGCCGCCTTTTCCTGGCGCGTCGAACCGAACAGCCACCAGCCCGCAGCCAGCGCCACGGCGAAGCCGCCCAGAAAAAGCAGGATGCCAACCCCGAGTTTTGCCTGTCGACCCGTCATCGTTCCCTCTCCCCTAAAGCGGATATAATATGAATTCCCGCCCCGTTTGCCCATGAAATTATCATGGCGGAATGAATTTGCTTGCACCGCCTCCCCCCCTCCACGACAATTGCCATGATCGGGCCGCCCGTTCGTATGGGCGGCCGCTTTGTATGCCGCCACGCCCGGAAGGACTTTCAGGCGGTTCACGATACACAGTGAACAAAGGGAACGGATACACGGTACCGTGACCGAACCGCCACGGCGATTTCCGGAGCGGAGGACGTGGCGTGGATCCCGGCCGAACCGCCCGGTTCACCGCCCAGACACCGGGGTGACGAAACGGGGATGTGCGCGTCTTCTGCAAAACGGCCGCAATTTCCCTCAGACGTCACCCCGGCGTGCGGACCCCAACCAGCGGAGCAAGCGGGCGGTTCGGCCGGGGTCCACGGGCCAGAGAGGTATGGCGCCGAACTCAATCGGCTTTCGGCTTCGTCACGTACTTTTAAAAAGCTGCACCGAAAACACTAACGAAACGAGGAAGCGTCATGGCGAAAATGTGGAAAGGCAGGTTCAAATCCAAAACCCATCCGCTGATGGAGGCGTTTGGCCAATCCATCTCCTTTGACCAGGAATTGGGCCGGCAGGATGTGGCCGGCAGCCTTGCCCATGCCAAGATGCTCCATGCCGTCGGCCTCTTGTCGAACGGTGATTACAAGGCGATTAAAAAGGGCCTGGACTCGATTCACAAGGACATTGAATCCGGAAAAATGCGCTACGACCCGGCCAACGAAGACATCCACATGTCCATCGAGGCGGAACTGACCGCGCGCATCGGCGAACCGGCGAAAAAACTCCACACCGGCCGATCCCGGAACGACCAGGTCGCCACCGACCTCCGCCTCTGGACGCGAGAAAAGCAGGACGTCATCATGGGCCGGTTGCGCGATCTGATGAACGCCCTCGTCGATGTCGGCCAGCGCGAGCGTCACCTCGTCATTCCCGGCTACACCCACCTGCAGCGGGCCCAGCCGGTGCTCCTGGCCCATCATCTTATGGCGTATGTGGAGATGTTCGCCCGCGACCGCGAACGGATGGCCGATTGCCGCCGCCGCACCAACCGCCTCCCGCTCGGGTCGGGCGCGCTCGCCGGCACCACCCTGCCGCTGGACCGGGACATGGTCCGCAAGGAACTCGGCTTCGACAGCCTGTGCGAAAATTCCATGGACGCCGTGTCGGACCGGGATTTCGTCATCGAGACCCTGTTCTGCCTCTCCCTTATCGCCATCCACACCAGCCGCCTCGCGGAGGACATTATCCACTGGACATCGTCCGAATGGAGCCTGGCCAAACTGGACGACGCCTGGTCGACCGGCAGTTCCATCATGCCGCAAAAACGCAATCCCGATCTGCTCGAACTCACCCGGGGCAAGACCGGGCGCGTCGTCGGTTCCCTCGTCTCGCTCCTCATGGTGGTCAAGGGCCTGCCCATGACCTACAACCGCGACCTGCAGGAAGACAAGGAACCGCTGTTCGACGCGGTCCGCACCGTCGACTTTGTCCTGGAATGCCTCGCCGCCTTTTTGCCGACCCTGACCTTCGACAAGAACCGCGCCGCGGCCATGCTCCAGGACGGCTTCCTGGATGCAACCGTCCTGGCCGAATACCTGGTCGAAAAGGGCCTACCGTTCCGGAGCGCCCACGAAGTGTCGGGCCTTCTGGTCCGCCGGGCGGAAGACACCGGCAGGCAACTCCGCGATCTCAGCCACGACGAGATGCGCGCGGCCTCGCCCCTTATCGGCATCGACGTCTACCAGCGCCTTGACCCGGCGCGCACGCCCGGCAGCTATAAAACCGCCGGCGCGGCGTCGCCCAGAAGCGTCTCCCGCGCCCTCACCGCCTGGCGGAAAAGGCTGGCCAAATGAAGCACGTCATCGTGCTGGGTGCAACCGGCTCCGTCGGCTTCAACACCCTCGATGTCCTCCGTTCCCATCCCGGCCAGTTCGCCGTGACCGGTCTTGCCGTCAAACGGCCGACAGACGCTGTCGTCGCCCTGGCGGGCGAGTTTGTCAGCGCCGGCATCGCTGTCGCCGAAGCCGGTCCCGAATTTGCCGACCGGCTGCGCATGACCGGCTGGCGCGGCATCTTTTTCCACGGCTCCGACGCTGCTGAGAAGCTCGTCTGCGCCATGCACGCCGACATCTGCGTCGCTGCCATGGGCGGATCGGTCGGCTTGCGGCCCGCCTTTGCCGCCGCGAATTTGGGCCTGCGGATCTTGCTCGCAAACAAGGAAGTCCTCGTCTCGGCCGGCCGTTTGTTCATGGATGCGGTGCGGGACGGCGGCGCGCGCGTGTTGCCGCTGGATTCCGAACACGCCGCCTTGTGGCAGTGCATGGAAGCGCGGGAGCGGAACGAAATCGAGAAAGTCGTCATTACCGCCAGCGGCGGCCCGTTCCGCACCTGGACGGCCGACGCCATCGACAAGGCGACGGTGGAGGACGCGCTCCGCCACCCGGTCTGGCGCATGGGCGACAAGATCAGCGTCGATTCCGCCACCATGGCCAACAAGGCGCTGGAACTTTTCGAAGCCCATTATCTGTTCGACCTCCCGTTCCCCCTGATGGAGATCGTGGTGCATCCGCAGTCGGTCGTGCACGGGATGGTGGAATTTTTGGACGGCAGCATTCTGGCGCACATGGGCGTCGCCGACATGCGCCAGCCCATTGCCTATATGCTGTTTTATCCCCACCGCGAACACTGCGGCATCGGCCGCCTGGACCTTACCACGGTTGGCCGCCTCGACTTCGAAAAACCCGATCTCTACCGTTTTCCCCTGCTCGGCATGGGCCTGGAAGCGGGCGAGCAGGGTGGCAACGCGCCGGTTGTTTATAATGCGGCGAACGAGGAGGCGGTGGCGCTGTTCCTCCGGCGCGAACTCACGTTTCCGGGCATCGCCCTGGCGGTCGGCGCGGCCTTGGACAGGTTTTCCGGACCCGCGCCGCAGTCGCTGGACGAGGTGTTGGCGCTGCATGAGGAGGTGGTGGCGTCGGTGCGGGAGAGGGTGTGAATTCAATTCACAATGAATAATTCACAATTCACAATGATTGCGGGTTCGTTGCAAGTATCTTTGGACACTCTTGTTCAAAACAAGATCGCCGAGTTTATATAAGGCAAGCCCGTAGCCACCATAGGGGCGCCTTGCCCCGGCACAACCTCCCGTTCAATTCCCGGTTCACCCTGCAGACGCCGGGGTGACGTTTGGGGAAGAGTGCGGCGATAATGGCGTGAAGACGCATTTTTGCCAATAAAACGATACGCCTCCCCTAAACGTCACCCCGGCGGGAGAACAGTGAACCGGGCGAGAAACGGGAAGTAGTGCCGGGGCAGGCGGGCTGATCGTTGCTACGGAATTGTTTTGGTCAACAATGGTTGTGAATTGTGAATGTGCATTGTGAATTGTGCATTCCATGAAGAGGCCCGCCATCCAGTGGACGGCGGGCCTCAAAAACGCCTGCGGGTAGTGCTTTTTTCTATGCGACCTGGAGCTTTCTCGCGACGAGATCGAGCGTCTTGACCATGCGCGCAAGTTCGGCCTCGCTGTTTTCAAGCGCGTCGAGGAGAAGGCGGCGCTCGTTTTCCGAGTTGTTGATCAACTTCCTGATGCTGTCCATTTCCAGGTAATCGAGATAATCGCCGGACCGGCGCTTTTCGGCTTCAGTGCGGTCCAGTTCGCGCCGCAGACGGCCGGCCTCGGCCAGCGCCACCATGGTCTGCTGCTCAAGCACCTGCACCTCCTGCTCCAGCATAGCGCAGGTCTGCTCATACATATGCAGTTTTTCCTGCAATACATTTACCGAGGCCGGGGCCTGGTCCATGCACAGCGGCTCGGGACCAGCCGCTTCGCACGGGTCGCGCATGGCGTCTATGGCATCGAGGAGGCGGAGCTTGTCGTTCCAGTTTTTGCCAAAGCCGCTTTCATCAACATTCGTTGACATGCCTTCTTCTCCATTTTCCTATCGAGATTCGATTCGAACGTCCCGTTTCCCCCGTTCGGGACGGCAGTATCGGTTTTGGGCCGTTGCCGCTTTCGCGGTTGCGGGCTGGTGGAAAAACGGACGCGGTTGACGGTTGCCCGTTTTCCCCCAAGGTCTTATATCGACCCAAAACCTTTGCGACTTCACGCCAAGAGAAACAATCCGGTTGTGGTGGAAAAGACGGTCCACCCGAATAAATGCACGCCCCTCCCGCTGCTCTGCCTCGCCAAACCGGACAGTGTCGTTGCCGAAATACGGGAAATCGGTACCACGCAGCCCGGAGAGGGCTTTTCACCGGTATCGGTCAGGACCGCGTGCATCCATTTCTTGCGCAATGACCAAATACTGTGGCATATTTTCGAGCAATCTGCCGCTGGAAGCGGGCGGGCCGGATAAATGTTTGGGAAAAATCTTTTCCCGGACCGCACTAGCGCTTGTGGTCCAGCCGAAACAGGTCCCAATATCCAGATAGAGTTGAAAATTCCGGGAGAAACGCGGAAAATTGCAATTGACAACTGAACATCGGTTCAGTATAACATCATTATACGAATTGAACAGATGTTCAGTAAAAATAAGAAATGCGGCAGCCATGAATAAACTAACAGAAAAGCAACAGCAGATTTTCGACTTTATCCTCACGTCGCTGCGTGAAGAAGGAGCCATCCCCACGGTGCGGGAAATCGCCCGCGCCTTCGGGTTCTCCTCCACCAATTCGGTGGTCACCCACCTCGACGCACTGGTCAATAAAGGCTATATCAACCGCAGGCCCGGCGCTGCCCGCAATATCGAAATCGCGCCCGATTACCTCATACCCGAGCGCGGCGTGCCTATCGTCGGTTCGGTCGCCGCCGGGACGCCCATAGACGCTATCGAAAACCTCGAAGGCTATCTCGACCTCGACGCCATCTACGAACCAGGCATGCACTATGCCCTGCGCATCGTCGGCGACTCGATGATCGAGGCCGGTTTCTGGGACGGCGACTACGCCATCGTCAGGCATCAGCCGCAGGTGGAGTCGGGCGAAATCGGCGTTGCCATCATCGACGGCCAGGCCACGGTCAAGCGCTTTCGCTGGCTCCCCGACGGCAACCTGATGCTTGTTCCGGAAAACGAAAAATACCAGCCCTTCACTGTCGATCAGGACGCGCAATTCAGCGTCGGCGGCAAGGTGGTGGGCATGCACCGCGTCATCCAATAATACTTCCCCAATCCTTTCTTCAGGAGCATTCATGACCCAGTTCGCCGTCACTCTCAAGGAATGTCCCGCCATTCGCTGCGCCGGCCTGAAGGTCCACACCACCATGCAGAAAGCCGGGACCGACTGTCCCGCCCTGTGGCAAAAGGACTTCGGCCCCCGCATGGACGGCTTTCCCGCCGACCCGCAGTTCCCCAACCAGTCCTATGGGGCGTCGGTGATGCTCGACAGCGACAACTTCGACTACTGGGCGCTGATGCCGCTCGCTCCGGGCGCGGACGTTCCCGAGGGGATGGACATCTTCACCCTGCCGGCCGGACCCTACGCCACCGCGAAGCTGGCCGGCCTGAACCAGCTCGGCGACGCCTTTACCCATATCTATGGCCCGTGGATTGCCGCCCAGGAAAACTATACCCTTAATATGCAGGAGGTGTGTTACGAACTCTATACGTACGATTTCATGACCACCGGAGAGTTGTCGATCTACTGCCCGTTGCTGCAAAAATAACCCCTCTGCCTTGAAACAGGAGAACGACCATGGCCCGCAAAAGCGATAAAGCCGCCAAGGAAGCGACCGCCGCCTCCGAAAAGTCCAGCCGGGAACAGGTGCTGTCCAGCGCCCTGGCCGATATCGGCAAGCGCTTCGGCCCTGAAGCCATCATGTGCCTGGGCGGCGACACGGTGATTAAGTGCGACGTCATCTCTACCGGTTCCCTCACCCTGGACGCGGCCATCGGCGTGGGCGGCATACCCAAGGGCCGTATCGTCGAATTCTACGGGCCGGAAAGTTCGGGCAAAACCACCCTGGCCCTGCACTGCGTGGCCAACGCCCAGAAGACCGGCGGCATCGCGGCCTTTATCGACGCCGAACACGCCCTCGACCCCGCCTATGCCCGCAAACTCGGCGTCGACCTCGACGGCCTCCTGGTCAGCCAGCCGGACAGCGGCGAGCAGGCCCTGGAAATCTGCGAAATGCTGGTCAAGTCCAACGCGGTCGACATCATCGTCGTCGACTCGGTGGCGGCCTTGACGCCGAAGGCGGAACTGGACGGCGAAATGGGACAGAGCCACGTCGGCCTCCAGGCCAGGCTAATGAGCCAGGGCCTCCGCAAACTCACCGGCATCGTGAAAAAGTCGAATACCTGCATCGTCTTCATCAACCAGATTCGCATGAAGATCGGCGTCATGTTCGGCAACCCCGAAACAACCACCGGCGGCAATGCCCTGAAGTTCTACTCCTCGGTCCGCCTGGATATCCGCCGCGGCCAGCCCATCAAGAAAGGCGACGAAATCCTCGGTTCCGACACCAAGGTCAAGGTGGTCAAGAACAAGATGGCGTCGCCGTTCAAGGTCGCCGAGTTCCAGGTCATGTTCAACCAGGGCGTCAACCGCCTGGGAGAAATCGTCGACCTCGGCGTGCGCGAAGGCATTATCGGCAAGACCGGCAGTTGGCTCAATTACGGCGAAATGCGCATCGGCCAGGGCCGCGACAACGCCTGCCAGTTCCTCCGCGACAACCCGGACATCCTTGCCGAAATCGAGGAAAAGGTGACGGCGGTGCTTTTCGACAACGTGGTGACGCTGGACGCCCCGGCGGTGGCTGAACCGGAAGCCGCGCCTGGTGAAGACGAGGCGGGCGAAATCGAAGAGGTGGCATAATGTGCCTGTATGAAGGGTTGCTCCAGCCGACCGTCTCGTTTTCGCGGCGCGGTATGGAGGATGTGGTCTGGGGCGATCACGACGGCGTGGTGTGCCGGTTGGATACCGCCCTGCGCGTCGGCACCGACGTGTTCGTGGCTCCAGGACAATGGTATGGCCGGAGCCAGACCACGGATGCCCTGACGCTCCTCTAATCACCGTAAAGACAAAATCCCCCGTGCGGCGCGCCTCGTTCCCGACACCCCCAGGCGCGCTGCGTTTTTTATACCAGGTCGACCAGAATGGCATCCAGGACCGGCATAAACGCCGGTGCCACCCGGATGCGCGACCCTGAATCCAGGTATTCCATAACTCCGTCCCGTATAGACTGCTCGATTCGGCCACCATAGAGGGCGGCAAAATCATAACCCGTTTCCCGCCTGAACCGCGCCAGATCCACCCCTTCGTAGAGCCGCAGCCAGAACACAGCCCGCTCCCGCGCCGCCGCCTCACCAGTCAACCGCTCACTCCATGACTCGATAGCGCCGACGCTCTCGCCTTCGAGATAGGTTGCCAGGTCGGTGGTATTGCCATAGCGCCTGCCGCCGAGATACCCGCACGCGGCAAGGCCGATTCCCCAGTATTCGCCGCCGCGCCAGATCGCCAGGTTGTGGCGGCACTCTTCGCATTTTCGAGCAAAATTGCTAATCTCATAGTGGTGCAATCCGCCCATGCCGCACAACCATGACTCAACGGTATCCCAGAAGCGCCGATCGCGTTCCTCGTCCGGCTCGCCGGCGGCGGCAGCCAGACGCGCATATTCGGGCGCGTCTTCTTCCAGGATAAAATTGTAGCAGGAGACGTGATCGACGCCAAGACCGAGGGCCTGGCGGCAGTCCTCGGCCACATCAGCGTCGGTTTGTCCCGGATAGCCGTTGATAAGATCGATGCTGATTCGTGAAAAGCCGACACGGCGGGCTGTTTCGACCGCCAGTACCGCTTCTTTCACGCCGTGCCGCCGCCCGAGAAGACGCAGTCCCGCCGGTGAAAATGTCTGCACCCCGAACGAAATGCGGTTGACGCCGGCATCGCGCACACAGCGGAGTTTGTCCTCTGTCGCACTGTCGGGGTTCATCTCGCAGGTTATTTCGCCGTCGTTTTCCGGGGTCGGCACAAGGGAAAAGAGCCGCTCGAGTTGGCGAAGGGAGAGGGCTGACGGCGTCCCGCCCCCGATGAAGATGGTTGAAGGGAGGGCCAGCTGGAAAACTGCGCGTTCCCGCATTTCCCAGGCAGTTCTCTCAAGATAGGCGTCGGCGCGATCGGCATCATAGCCGCCACTGACAAAAGCGCAGTAGCCGCACCGCGAGAGACAAAAAGGGATATGGATATACAGGGAAGGGGAGTTATCAACTTTATTCGTATCGGCCATTGAACCGCTCGCCATCTACAGTGTGGATGACCGCTTTCCCGTCCTGAATTTCAGGCTCACCAGCGGGACCGACGCCGGCCAGACATCCCGCAGGTCCTTGACGAGTGCGGCGGCGTGGAATTGGCGGAGTTCCTGCAGGAGAATGCCGCTGTAGACCTCTACCGTCAGGACGCCGCCCCGGAAAGAATAGACCGCAGACTCTCCCGCCACCTCCTCGCCGGCGACTTTCGCCCACGCGGTCCGAATCATGTCGAGTTCGTCTGCCGGCCGGGGCCGCATATCCCGGGCGACATCCTTGACCAGCTTTTTGACAGGGACGGGATCGGCTTTCCGGCGGGCGACCGTTTTGCTGCCGCCGTCCTCCTCGTAGGTTCGGACGACAAAGCGCTTGCCCGCCTGTTCCACTTCGGCCCGGCGGCGCGCCACCTCCAGAAACCAGGCGCGCCAGGCAGGGTCCTCCACATCCTGGGCGCACTTCTCGAGGGCCCGCTTCCGTGTGCCGGGAAATATGGGGCGTTTCGATGCCATGGGTTACCGGTTTATCGGCATAATGACATACATAAAGTCGCCGGAATCGACCCGGGCGGGGTTATCGGCATCCTTGAATTGTATCATTACCTGGTCTTCGGCGATATTCTTCAAGACATCCACCAAGAAGGTAAAGTTGAACTTTATTTCCATCGGCGCGCCGACGGTATCGGCGTCAAGGGTCAGGTTGCCCTCGCCGTTTTCGCTGCTGGCCGACAGGGTGAGAGCGCCGTCCGTGATGGTGAACAGGACGGATTTCGACTCGTCCGAGCTCATCAGGCCGATACTGTGGAGCGAGCGGAGCAGCTCGTCTTTTTTGACCGTGACGTGCATATCGCTCTTGGGCGGGATGACGTCATGGTATCGGGGGAACATGCCTTCGACGCGGCGGATTGAGACGGTGGCGTTGGCGGTCTTGGCCAGCATTTCGTTGGCGGATATCGCCAACTCGACCACTTCCGCACCGGCGGCGAGGCGGGCAAGGGTGGTCATCCCCTTGGTCAGGAGTATGCCCTCTGCCTGAACCGCGTCGGGGTTGCGAACCTTTTTGCTGACAAGGGACAGGCGATGCGTATCTGACGCGACAAATTCCGCCTGGCCGTCAATGATATTGATATAAATGCCGTTGAGCGCATAGCGGGTATCGCCCTTGGCGGTGGCGAACACGGTCTTCTGCACTGCATCGGCAAAGTCGTCGCCATGGATAAAAACGGAATTGCCGGCAAATTCGCTGATGCTGGGATAATCCATGACATCGAGGCCGGGGACCTGGAAGCGTCCCTGCTTGGTGCGAATTTCGGCCTTATAATCCTGGACCGAGATCTGCAGTTCGTCGGCGAACGACCCCTTGACCAGCGCATTCAGTCGGGACGCGGGCAGGAGGACCTGGGACGGGCTGTCCATATTGGTGACGTCCAGGGTCATTTGCAGGCCTATTTCCAGGTCGGTGGCCGAGAGGGTGATGGTGGAATCCTCGTTGCCGGTCAGCATGAGGTTTTGCAGTACCGCCCGGGCGGAACGCTCGGGCACAACGGCGGCAACCAGGGAAAGAGCTTCGGAAAAGATATTTTTATTGATAGTAAATTCCATGGGTACCCTCATGTAAGCTGGAAAATGGGAACTTGATGGGTGATATTATAATGGCTCTCACGGTTTGGTAAAGGCGAAAAGGGTGTATGGTGCGAAATTATGCCACACCCTCAACCAGAGCGCCTTATCATTTCGTTATGCTGTATAAAGAAGTATCTACTACTATAACTATTATAGGTGTTTAATCGTCGTAAAATGCTCTAACTCTCGTATTTTTATGGTGGTTAAGTACAGAGAGTACGTATTATAGTTCTGTCTGCTCGTGTTTATCGATGGTGAATGCAATGAACACAGCAGGAACAGTTCAACCGATTTCAACAATTGTATTACCTATTCAACACCCGTCCCACCATGTTTCATGTGAAACACACCCTCCCAACCTCACCCTCTGTCGAAAGATGTTTCATATGAAACATCAGAATAATTTCGCCCCGAGTTGATCGAGAATGATTTTTGGCCCAGTCCTGACAGTATTAGTATTGGAAAATTTCTGTCTATCCAGTACTATCGGGCTTTATCACTGGAGTGGACATTTCTTTTGAGCGAGGTAGTGTATGCGTAGGATAGGTGTTGTTCTCATGGCCACGGCGCTTCTGGCCGGGGTATCGGTGGTGCAGGGGGGAGAACGCGCATTTAGCTGGACTCAGGCGCCGGCGAAAGGCGATTATGTGGCGGTGGACTTCAACCCCTATAACTTGGGAAAGTACCTGGCCGAGTGCGAGGTCAATCGTCCGGAAATCCTCAACGACGTCAAGACCGCCCTAGCTGAAGGCAAGTATTATCGCAAATCGACCAAGGATCAAAAGGACCGGCCGGCTCGAATCACCATTAATGTCGATCCCGAATATAACCTGCGCATCGTGACCTGGCGCAACGAGACCTGCCAGACCTGCAATGGGACCGGCCGCAAGGAACTGCCGTTCGGGAAGTTTACCAAGAATGTCAATACCGCCATCCGGTGTATGGACTGTAAAGGCGAAGGCTACCTCGCCAATCATACGACAGAGAAGTATTTCGTCCTTTCGGCCGAGGATTTTGCCGATCCCAAGCTCGGCCGGGAAATTATGCGGAACCGCGCCTACCGCGACGCGCCGAAGGGGGCGGAGGAATATGTCGAGCTCCTCGTCTCCAAGGATCCGGAAGATCGCCTTGACGCCTGTTTGTGGCTTGACGAAAATTATGTTCGGGTCGGGATGCAGTTCCAGGATATCATGCCGATGCTGCGAAAAGCGCGTTACCATGAGGTCAATGAAAAACGGCGGCTGATGGTGTGGCAGTTCTGGGCCGGCAAGGATATTCCGGAAGAGCGCACACGCGCCTTTTACCGCATCTATGTCAACAGCAAGAGCGGCAAGGTGACGGAAAAGGGGTTCTACGCGTCCAACCGCTAGCGCTTTTGAGGACAGAATCCCATAACGGAGTACGAGGCGTCGCGGAAGCGGCGCCTCTTTCATGTTTGGCTCTTTGACCGCACCTCGTGCATTGGTACATTCTGCCCTTAACGTCGATTTCTCCCCAAAAACGTCACCCCGGCGGGCATGCGATGAACCGGGCGAGGGGCGTGAAGTTGTGCCGGGGCAGTCGGGGGCGC
>JAJQBO010000044.1 GCA_021203245.1 Planctomycetaceae bacterium | reverse complement strand
TGTGCCGGGGCAGTCGGGGGCGCGGTCGCATTATGGTATGGCTTGATACGGTAAAAGGCCCGCAGCATGTGTCAATCCCGCCTGCCCTGGCACAACCGCCCGTCACGTTCACGGCGTGACGTCAAGACGCCGGGGTGACGTGTGGGGGTGCCGATATGGACATTCGTAGCTTGAGTGGGTACAATTATTTGGGAGGTATGCAAAACTCATAGGTGCAAATTAAACCCACTTCATATGCAAGTATTATCCCAACTCGAATCCGTTTTAATTGCCTAAGTCATTATTTGATAAGATAAAAAAGGCCAAACATGAGCGGCCTGTGCGATGCCATACAGGCCGCTGCCGAGAGGTCGTAACCGGACTGAACGGTTAGAGCTCGACGCCCTTTTGCGCCGCGATGCCACGCAGGTAGCCGTGTTTGAGGCTGAGTATTTCACTGACCGTGTCGGCCACGGCCAAAAGTTTCGTGCCTGCGCCGCGCCCGGTGAGGATGGCTGTCTTGTTCCCGTCCAGGCCCTTCACAAACGCGGCTACCGCTTCTTCCGATACCATGTCCCGGGCGGTGACGCCGCAGATCTCGTCCATCACCACCACTTCGAATTCGTCGACCATTTCTTGCGTCCTCCGAAACAGGTCTTGCGCCGCCTGAACATGCTTTGGGTAGTCCGCGTGGGTGCGTGGCGGCGTCATGCCGTAGTCGCCCTGCACAATCGTCAGGCCCGGCAGGGTTCCGAGAATGTCCAGTTCACCGCTGTGGCGCGTTTTGGTGAACCGCGTCAGCAACACTTTTTTGCCGGCTGCCAGGCTCCGCAAAATAATGCCGGTCGCGGCGGTGGTTTTTCCCTTGCCCGGACCGGTGATGACAAGGACCCGCGCCCGGCCGCTACTCGGCATCGTCGTCGCCCCAATCGAGGTGGACGGGTTCGCGTTCGTCGTCGCGAAGACCGGCAAAGCTTCCGTCGTCCTCGTCGTCGTCGTCCCACGGCGCAGCGCTGTCGCCGCCGAACTTGGCCCGGAACTCCTCCATCGTCAGGAGGATTTCCCGCGCCTTGCCGTCGCGGAACGGCCCAAGCAGGCCGACCGAAGCGAGCTGGTCGATGATGCGGGACGCGCGGCCGTAGCCGATGCCGAATTTCCGCTGCAACAGCGACACAGATCCGCGCTGGTTTTCGATAATCGCCTCGCCCGACTGCATGAACAGCTCGTCGAACTTCGAGACATCCACGGCACCGCCGCCGCCGCCGATGACCGGCCCGAGGAGGTCGGAATGGTACTGCGGTTCGGCTTCGGCCTTGGTGAAGTCGACGACGCGGAACAGCTCTTCGTCGGAGACGAACACGCCCTGGGCGCGGGTGAGTTTGCCGACGCCGGGCGGCAGGTACAGCATGTCGCCCTGGCCCAGCAGCGTCTCGGCCCCGTTCTGGTCCAGGATGGTGCGGCTGTCGACCCGGCTCGCCACCTGGAAGGCGATGCGGCACGGCATATTCGCCTTGATGAGACCGGTGATGACGTCCACCGACGGGCGCTGGGTCGCGAGGATGAGGTGGATGCCGACGGCGCGGCTCTTGGCGGCGAGGCGGGTGATGTGCTGCTCCACCTCCTTGCCGGCGACCATCATGAGGTCGGCGAGTTCGTCGATAATCACCACCATGTACGGCATCTTTTTCGGGAACGCCTCGATGTCCTCCAGGCTGGCGAATTCGTCAAGCCGCTCGCGGATACCCTCGTCGCCGAGGGCGTTGAATTTGGCGATGTTGTTGACAGACACCTGGGACATCTGTTCGTAGCGCTCGTCCATCTTCTGGCAGATCCAGTCGAGGACCGAAACGGCGCGCTTCATGTCGGTGATGACCGGGCTCATGAGGTGCGGAATGTCCTTGAAGCGGGACAGTTCAACCACCTTCGGATCGACCATGATCATCTGCGCTTCGTCGGGGCGGCAGCACATCATCACCGACAGGATTATGGAGTTGATGCACACCGATTTGCCGCTGCCGGTCGCGCCGGCGATCATCAGGTGCGGCATGCGGGCCAGGTCGGCGATAAGGGCCGAGCCGGAGACGTCCTTGCCCAGGCAGATCGGCAGGGCCTGGCGCTTTTTCTCGCGGTTGACGGCGCTGACGATCTCCCGCAGCGACACCAGCTCCTTGCAGGTGTTGGGGATTTCTATGCCGATGGTGTTCTTGCCCGGGATCGGCGCGATGATGCGGACCGACTCGGCCTGAAGCTGCATCGCGATGTTGTCGGCGAGGGACGTTACCTTGCTCAGGCGGATGCCGGGGGCGAGGCTGAGTTCGTACATGGTCACGCGCGGTCCGCGTTCGATATGCACGACCCTGCCCTCGATTTTGAACTCGCTCAGCGTCTGCTCGAGGATTTTCGCCCGCGCCTCTATTTTGCCCTGGTCCTCGATAACCGGCGGTTCCGGCGGGTCGAGGAGTTCAATGGGGGGCAGGCTGTAGTTCGTCATGTCGCTGCCGACGATGGGGGCGGCCGGGCGCTCCGCGCCGTACGCGCCGATGCGGGCCGCCGTTTCGGGCGCGGGCGTGGGCGCGGCACGGGGCCGCTCCGGCATGATGCGGGGCCGTTCGTTCACGACCGGCCTGACCGGCGCGGGCGGGGGCGGCGGCGCACTCGCCTCCTCGTCGTCGTCAAGCGCATCTGATTCTTCCGGTTCGACGTCGACGTCCATGATGATGTCCGCCTCGGGAGCAGGCTGCGTCGGCTGGGCGATTGCCGCCTGGACGGGTTCGGAGATGGGCGCCGGCGCGTCGTCCCGGAAATCCAGGTCAAGGAAGCGCGACTGGAAGCCTTCGCGGGGCTTGTATTCCTTGATGGGATCACGGCGCACCGGCTCGGCCGTCTGGCTGCCGGATGCGAGCTCGTGCGTGTCCTCGAGGCTCCCGCCGGACGTTTCGTCCGGTGCGCCCACGTCTTGCTTGGGACGCGCCGCCGGCCGTTCACTCACCGGGCTGCGGTGTTCATCAGCCACCGCGCCGCCCGCCACCGCCAGCCGGGGGCTGACGAGAAGCTTCAGCAGGTGACCGACTCTCAGTCCCATGCCGAGGATACCCAGGGCGGCGTCCCTGAGCAGGAACACGCCCCGATGCACGCTGTTGACCGCCGCTTCGCCAAATGCCAGGAGAATACCCAAGATCATCACTCCCACCGCCGCCAGGATCATGCCCCACCGGCCAAAATAGAGAATGGCGGGCGGCGACACATACACCGCCAACAGTCCGCCGGAATTGAGATCATAACTGTCGCCGAAGGCGCACACGCCGAGGGCGGTCGAGGCGACGATCAGCCCGCCGCCGAACGCCTGGGGCCAGGTGGTGAGAAAGCGCATGGTGCGGGCGACATGCATGCCCCAGCACAGCAACAGGACAGACAGGAGCAGAGCCGGCACCCGGCCGAGGCTGAAGATGGCGCCATACGCCATCCACGCGCCGAGCAGGCCGGTCCAGCAGGTCTCGGCCGATTCGCGCGGATCGATGCCCACGTCGCCGGTGAGGATGGACAGGGCCATGAATACGCCAAGACCGGCGATAACGAGGCCGATGACGACGGCGATAATCCCGCCTCCCAAAAATCCTGTTTTCTTTGCCGATTTTGTCGCTTTTGCCATAACCACGTTCTCCCACACCTCGCCCAGCTCCCGGGCGGTTACGCGAACACAAGAAAGTACGCCATCCCGACCACGCCAACCAGGGCGCAATAGGCGGCGAAATACATCAAACGTCCCGATATGACCAGCTTTTCGAGTAGCGCCAGCGAAAAGTATCCGGCCAGCGCGGCGGCGGCGAACCCGGCCACGAGCGGTCCGGAAGGGATTCCGTCCAGGAATCCGCCGCCTCCCGCACTCCGCACCATCCCGAGCGCCTCAAGGAATACCGCGCCAAGCACCGCCGGTATGGACAGGATAAAGCTGAAGTTGAAAGCTTCATCCCGATCGATGCCGCAGATCATGCCGCCCGCGATAGTCATGCCGCTGCGGCTGATGCCCGGCACCAGCGCCAGCGACTGGCACAACCCGATGGTGATGGCCCCGAACCAGCCGAGATCACGGAGTTGGTACGCGGCTCCGCGGTGTATCTCGGCGGCGGTCAAGGCGATGGCGGTGATGATCAACCCGAGGCAGATCAGGGCCGGCGACAACCGGATCGCCTGGAAATAGTCTTTGGGAAACAACCCTATCAACCCGGTTGGCACGCTCGCCACCACAATGTAAATAATGACCATAAGGTCGTTACGAACGTACCAGAGGATGCGACGGCGAAAATACACCAGCACCACAAGGATTGTCGCCAGGTGGAGAATGACATCGAACACCGCCGGCGCGGCCATGCCCATGCCGAGATGCTCGACCAGCGCCAAATGGCCGCTGGATGAAACAGGCAAAAACTCGGCCACCCCCTGCACCACGCCCAACACCATGGCCCAGAAATAGCCAAGACTGGAGAAGTCACCGTCCACTATAGACCCGATCGCGGTCTCGTTCCGCCCCATATGGCGGCAACGTCTTTATCTTATCGACCGTTTGACCGGGACGGCTGACCGTTTTTTATGGTCATCGTGGAAAAAGGAAGGATGGAAAACTCTTTAAAAACAGTTCGGAGCGCGGGTTATCTGATTCCGAGCAGCCGCGCGACCAGCCCCGGTTCGGTCACGCCCATGCCATCGTGCTGACACAATTCGTGACAACAGAAGCAGCGAATACACGCGGTCTCGTCGATATGCAGTTTTCCCGCGTCCAGGCGCATGGCCCTGGCCGGGCAGATGTCGACGCACAGGCTGCAGCCGATGCAGGTCGATTTGGGAACCGGTCTGGGCGTTATCCGCCGCCGCAGCCAGGCGGCGACACGCGGGAGGCGTCGTTCGACAAAGCCGCCGTGCATCTGCAGAGTGCGAAGGGACGGAATCTGCCAGTCGGCGGGGCGGAGGGTATGGTCACCCGGGCCGAACCGTTCGAACGCCTGCCAGGCCGCGTGGCCGGACTGGATCGCCTCGGCGAGGGTAAACAGGAGGGAGCGGTCGAGTCGCAGCACGTCCATGACGGCAGCGTCCAGCGACCAGGGATCGTCGCCGGCGGACGGACCCATGCCGTCCATGCCGACGACGGCATCGAGGATGCTGAGGTGCGGCCGGACGCGCCTGGCAATTTCGTTGATGGCGCGGGCGAAGAGAAGCTGGTCCCGGCCCGCCCGGTAGTGCCATTGCAGTTTGCGCGCACCGGGGACGGCTCCAAACATGTTTTTCACCGCCAGGGTCATGTTCATCTGGCCGTGGGTCTTCATCTTAGGGAGGTTGATGATGACGTCGGCGTCGAGCAGTTCCCTGGCCAATTCCAGCCGGATAAAGGACCGGGTGCGGTCGACGTCCTCGACCGGGGTAAACTCGATTGGCTCAAGGCCGAGCTCGTCCGCGACAGCGAGGAGGCCGCACTGTTTCATCGCTAGCCTGGCCGAACCGAATCCGGGAGAATCCCCCACCCCGATCCAGGCGGCTCCCGCCTGTTTCGCCAGGAGGGCGGCGGCGCGCAGGATGGCTGGATGGGTGTTGATGGCGCGTTCCGGCGAGCGGCCGAAGACGAGGTTTGGCTTGAGGACGACGCGGCTGCCCGGGCGGACAAACCGTCCCATGCCGCCCAGCGGTTCCAGAGCCTGCTCAAGGGCGGACACGGCGGCTTCGGTAT
Organism: Planctomycetaceae bacterium; assembly: GCA_021203245.1. Taxonomy (GTDB): domain Bacteria; phylum Planctomycetota; class SZUA-567; order SZUA-567; family SZUA-567; genus JAJBSZ01. Next base: position 7,463 of record JAJQBO010000044.1, on the reverse strand, counting down.
CGTAGGTATGGAGCGGGACAAAGGAAACGCGGGGTTGGGTCATTTCCCGTCGCCGTCCTTGACGCCCGGTTCGGTGCCGACATATTCGGCGATAAGTTCGGGTACGTCGTGGGAATATTCGATCAGGCTCCAGTAGGTGATGGCGACGGTATAGGTGCAAAGGATAAGGACCAGCACCTGCAGCAGCTCTTCGCTGATGGGCGAACCGGACGCGGAATGGGCGGTCGTGTAGTCGCGGATCACTACCAGGAGGAAAAAGATGCATGTCGCCACGCTCTGGGTAAACATCTTAATCTTGCCTGACATCTTCGCCGGCACCGCGTTCCCCTTGAGGGCGGCATAGCGGCGGAGGATGTGCATGGCGATCTCGCGGTAGAGAATCAGCATGGGGAACCACAAGCTGACCGAATCGCCAAAGCGTCGGCAGGCCGAGAGGCCGAACATCAGGGTCAGGAAAAAGGTGCTGTCAGCCACCGGGTCCATGATTTTGCCGAAGTTTGTCACCTCGGCCCGCGCCCGGGCGACCATGCCGTCGAAGAGATCGGTCAGGATGGCGACAAGCAGGACGATGAGGACGGCCAGCGAGATTTTCCAGGTGCCGATGGCGAAATCCGGATCGTCCATCCGCTGGACCAGCAGCAGAATGATCGGCGCAAAGACGAAACGGGACAGGGTAAGCGTGTTGGCGAGGTTAAAGAGCGGGCGGCGCGTGCGCATGATGGTATCCCTGCCGAAGCATGAAGGTGAAACGCCAAAGATAGCAAAAGCAACGGGCTCCGTCAATACGAGTCGTGCCTGGACGGAAATACGGTAGTGGTGCGGCCTTACAGAACCCGCCCCGCCACCACCTCCCGCTCTCCCCCGCGCAAACGGGCAACCACCTCCCGCATGTCGTCCGGCAGCGGCGCGACCACCCGCATTTCGCGCTTGTCCCGAGGGTGGCGGAAGGTCAGGGCGGCTGCATGGAGGGCGTAGCGGTCGATGCCGCCGCCGTCCGTCAGTTCCAGCCGGTAGCCGCCGCCGTAACGGCCGTCCGCCACCAGCGGGTGGCCGAGCGCGCTCATATGGACGCGGAGCTGGTGCTGGCGGCCGGTGACAGGCTTCAGTTCCACCAGGGTAAAGTCCTGGTCGAACCGTTCCTTGACCCGGTACACGGTCGTGGAAGCCTTGCCCTCGTCATCATGCCGAACCGCCATATTGCAGTGATCACCGCCGGCGGCTTCGGGGCCGATGGGCAGGTCGATGACGCCTTCGTCATCCTGCACTCTCCCCCGGCACAGGGCGAGGTAGGTTTTCTTCGGTACCCGTGCCTCAAAATCCTCCTGCAGGATGCGCTTTGCCTCGGCGTGCTTGGTCGCCAGGATGACGCCGGAGGTAAACTGGTCCAGCCGGTTGGCCAAGCTCACGCCCTCGCCTTCGGGTATGGCGTCGCGGTAGCGCCAATACAGGGCGTTCAGGAGGGTGTCGTGGCGGTGCTTGCCGACCGGATGGACAACCAGCCCCGCCTGCTTGTTAATCACGATGATGTCGTCGTCCTCGAACAGCACGTCGATCGGAATGCCCTTCCCCGCCTCGACGCCGTCTTCTTCAGGCTCGCGGCACCGGATACGGACCGAATCGCCGGCCAGCACCCGCCAGTTCGACGGCCGCGCCGCGCCGTTTACCTCCACCCTGCCCTCACCGATGCGCTGTTGGATGCGATTCCGGCTCATGGACGGGATCATCGCCTTGACGAACAGGTCGAGCCGGTTGCGATCATAGGTCGGCATGACCTCGTAGACGAGGTCGAACGGTTTGGACGGATCGATGGCCATCAGTGGTCGCCGTCCGTCGGCGGGGCTTTGGTCGGTTCCGCCTCCGATGTCTGGGATTCTTCGAACAGGAGCCGCACCGAATCGCTCTTCGCTTTTTCGTAGCGCTCGGAAATCCGCCTGGGCAAGCGGTGGGACTCGCTCGCCTTGGAGAGGATGCGGGTCAACCTCTGGGATACATGGTCGACGCCGCCGAACTCCATTTTGCCGAAGGCGTAATACAACCCGCCAATCAACCCCAGCACCATATTGGAGAGGCGGAAGAGCAGCATGATCATCACCCCTTCCTGGGCGTTCCCCATATTCGGGCTGGCCATATCGAGGAGGGTGGCCATGGCCAGTTCGCCCTGGCCGACGCCGCCGGGCGCGCCGGGGATGGCGTTGATGGTCATGGTCATGGGAACGATGAGGAAATAGCGCAGAATCGGCACCCCCTGCACCCCCAGCGCCACGGCAAAGTAAATGCACGACGCGATACAGGCGAGGTGGGACAGGAAGCCGTAGAAAAGGGCCAGCGGCAGGGTTGTCGGGCTCTTGACGTTGGTGGCGACCAGCGCATGGATGCGTTTGAACCAGTTCGGCCGCTTGCCGTCGGGCGATTCAAACGGCTTGGTCCAGTTTTCCTTTCGGCGGGCCTTGCCGGCCATGCCGAGATAGATGACTAGCGCCAAACACACGGCAGACGCGCCGGAGATGAACGGGATCAGGCTGGAGAGGATGCGGTTCGAGAGAAAGAACTGGTAATCGAGAAGCATGCCCAGGAGCACGACCATAATGAGGGACGGCAGGCCGAGAAAGCGGTCCAGGGTAATGGAGGCGATGGCTGGACCGAGCTTCGTCTTGTAACCGCGGGTGATGGCGTAGACGCGGTAGGCGTCGCCGCCGGTGGAGCCGGGCAGGAAGATGTTGAAGAAGTTGCCCGAGAGGCACAGTTTAAGTGAGTCGTATTTCGAAATGACGACGCCGCTGTCGGTCAGGAGGCGGTGGGTGCGGAGCATGCCCCAGACGGGTTGCGTGAACGAAATGAAAAAGCCAATCGCCACGGTGAACCAGTTGTTCCGCATCTTCGTCAGCGTGTTCCGGTCAGGCCGCAGATCGGGGTTGTCGAGGACAAAGGCAACCAGCCCCGCGGCAAAGCAGATGCGGTGGATATTCCACGAACTGCGCCCGGTCAACCGCCAGATCAGCCCGGGAATTAGCGACAGGCCGACAAAGTAGCAGAAACGCGACAACACCCCGCCGGGGCTGGCGACAAAATAGTAGACTATGACGAGGAGAGGAAAGACCGCGAACGGCAGCCATTCCAGCTTCGACGGCGTAGCCGTCTCCTCCGCCCCCATGGCTTCGGCTTCGAATTCTTCCATGGTCTCCCCGACTCCGGAAATGTGTCCGGATGGCACGGCGTCCTGCAGCCCTGCCGGCTCGCTGACCCCGGCCACGGCTTGGGTCCGGAGTCGGCGACGGTTGTTAGTCCAGGGTCGCCTCCGCCCATTGATCCCACCCCTCGGGATCGACGCCCGGATCCCGCAAATACATGTCCAGTAACGCCTGACGGCATGCGTCCCGGAGGACCGGGTCGTCTGTCCCGCGCATGGTCGCGAACAGGGCCGGACCGGCCCGCCTGCTTTTGAGCGTGCCCAGCGCTGCGGCGGCGGCATGCGCCAGGCCATCCGTGCCCGACGCCAGCGCGTCTATAAGGCCGGGGACGGCGCGCTCGTCGCCCATTCTCCCCAACGCTTCGGCTGCGGCAAGGCGGAACGGTCCGGTCCCGCCGCTGAGGTCGTCCAGCACCCGCGCCGCCACGCCGACAACGCCCAATCTGGACAGGGCCACCGCCGCTTCCCGCCGCACCTCGGGCCGGCCGTCGTTGAGCAGCGGCGACACCATACCGACCGCGGCGGTCAACCCCATTTGCCCCAGACCCCAGGCGGCAAGGGCGCGGTTGGCGCCGACGCGATCGTGGAGGGCGATTTCGAGATACTCGAGCGCGGCCGGATTATTCGTCTCGATAAGCAATTCGATGGCGCGGCGGCGCACCGGCGTCGACGGATGGTTGACAAACCCGGCCACCGTCCGCTGGCCCGGGCCTGACGGGAACATGGCGGCTCGGTATCCCATGGCATCCAGCGCGGCAAGGGCTTCGACAGCTACCAGGGGATCGGCGTGCCTGGTCTGGCGTTCCACCGCCTCGCCATAGTGGGGCGGCCGCATTTCGCGCATGATCCGCAGGGCGGCGACCAGCACCTTGGGGGTGTTTTCGGTATAGAGGAATCCGGCCAGCTTTTCCGTCGCTTCGCTGCTGGCGATGCGCGGCACCATGGCCAGACCGGCCATGCGCAAATCGTCGTTGCTGTCCAGAAGCGCTTCCCACACACACCAGACCAGCGGTTGCGGCAGATCGCCGCCGCCCGCATATTTCAGGGCCAGACCGCGCATAACCAGCGCCTTGAACCCGCCCTGACGCCGCGAACGGGCCATGCTGAGGGCAAGCCAGTCCTCGTCATCGGCTGCCGCGCCGCCCGGCGTGGCATAGCGTTCCCGCGCGCCCCTGGTCAGGAGCCGGTACAGTTCGTTATCGGACAGTTTGGCATAGAGTCGCGGCAACGCCGCCCTGGCGGCTTCGGCAAGAAAATACTCCTCGCCATGGGCGGCCTCCAGCAACGCCGCCTCGGCTTCGGGCGGAGCCAGTTCGCCAAGCAGCCTTGCCGCCACCTGCCGCCGGAGGGCGGAATCGCCGTCCTCGCCCTTGAGGGCGGTAATAAGAATGCTTGCCGAGGGTTCGGCAAGCATCAGCACCTGTCGCGCGGCGAATTCGCGCCTGGTTTGGCCGAGGCCTGCATCGGCGGCCTGATCGAGCCAGTGCCGGGTGGCGTCGGCGGCGGTCCCTTCGGCGGCGTGCGACGCTGCCATCCGGAACAGGGCAAACAGCCCGATCAACAGCGCCGACGAAAACAACCGCCTCCGTCGTCCGGCCGGTGTACCCCGCCTCCAATAACAGACTCCGCCAGCCGGAGATTCCCCGGCCGGCGGAATGAAAGTGAATCGTCTCGTCGCAGTGGGCTGTGTGGAGCGTCTGCCCGCATTCATGTTACTTGGACTGCGACTTGCCCTGCGCCTTCTTGAGGGCGCGGGAGGGACGGGTCTCTTCCTTCAGGCGGGTAGCCTTGCCGACCCGTTCGCGCAGATAGTACAGTTTGGCGCGTTTGGTGCGGCCGCGGCGCTTGACCTCGACCTTTTCAACCCGGGGGGCATGCAGGGGGAAGACGCGTTCGACGCCTTCGCCGGAGACGAGACGGCGAACGGTGAAGTTCTCGTTGATCCCGCCCTTGTTCCTGGCGATGACGACGCCGTTGAAGATCTGGATGCGTTCCTTCTCGCCTTCGATAATGCGAACATGCACGTCAACAGTATCACCGACCATGAAATCATCGATGGATTTCTTGACGTTTTCTTTTTCGAGTTCCGTGATAATGGGATTCATGACCCGCTCCTGGATGCACTCTGCAACAGAAAAAATCCGCGCCCGGATGGACGTTCCGGCTGACAGCCCGGGCGGCCGCCAGCCGTAACGCCCTCGCCGGGCGCAACTGGAAAGAGACATGCTAGCAAATATCCACAACAAATGCAAGACGAAAACCGGACAAAAGCGCGGCTCGATAAAAGTTGTCATCCACGCGGTTTGTCCGCCCGACCATGGTTGCGATAAAGAACCGGCTGCGACTTTTTGGCCATTGCCAAAATCGGGCCGCCCATTATAGTAAGGGCATCCGCGCCATCCAGCCACTAGCCGACAACCAGGGGTCGTTATGCAAATCCTTACCGTTCTCGCGCATCCGAGTCCGAAAAGCTTCAACCAGTCCGTCGCCCAGATGGTTCGGGACGTGGCGTTGCAAAAGGATCACCAGGTCACGGTGTGCGACCTGTATGCCGAGAAGTTCAACCCCATTCTCACCGACGAAGACTTCGAATCCTTCAACCGGGCCATCACCCCGCCTGACATCCAGCGAATGCAGGATGCGGTCAAGGCGGCCAATGTCGTCGCCTTTATCCATCCGATCTGGTGGTTCGGGGTGCCGGCCATCCTCAAGGGGTGGATAGACCGGGTCTTTTCCTACGGCTTTGCCTATGGCCACGATTCGCGCGGCGTCAAGCCGCTCCTCGCCGGCAAGAAGGCGATCATCGTCAGCACCGCCGGCGGGGCCGAAGCCCAGAGCTATGGCCCCAACGGTTTCAAGGACGCGATGCTGCGCATTTACGACGACGGCATCTTCCGCTTTGTCGGATTCGATATCGTCCTCCACCGCATCTTCTACGAGGTGCCGGCCAAATCCGAATCCGAACGCCGCGAGATGCTCGAGGTGTTGCGGGAGGACTTGCAGAAGGTGTTATAGGCTTTTCCCGTCATTCACACAGCATTTTCACCAAGACGCTTCACACTCCCCCAAAACGTCACCCCGGCGGGAAAAACGTCCGCTGTATCCCGAACGGGAAGTTGTTCCGGGGCAAGCGGGCTGGACTTGGGCGGCAGGGCATCCTGAATCGCATTGCAGCACGCGGTCATTCGTCCCTGCCCCGGCACAACCACACGCGTGTCCGCTGGTCGATGCTTCACCGCCGGGGTGACGTGTGGGGCTGCCGATGTGGACGTTTTCAGGAGTATTCCCGTAGCCGACCTATTTCCCTATCCCCTGATCCGCCTCGTGCTTCGCCTTTTTGGAAATCATAATGTCGAGGATGACCTTGTCCGTATGGGCCATCCCTTCGCAGGCAAGCGTCGCCAGGTGATGGATGCTCGACTCGGCGTCGTCGTCGACAATGCCGTTGTCCGACCCGGGCGCATGGTTGTTCAGGGCGAGACGGGCGGCCTTGATGGCGGCGTCGGTAGTCGATGCCACCTTGAGGGCGCAGGTGTATTTGGCCCCGTCGCAAATCATTCCCGCCAGATCGCCCGACATGTTCCTGATGGCCCTGCCCATGGCGGCGACGTCGCCGCCGAGCAAATGCACCAGCCCGCAGGACGCGCCGGTGGAGGCGGTGATGGCCCCGCACAGCGCCGACAGCTTGCCGACATAATGTTTGATATGGATTGACACCAGGTGACTGACCAGCACCGCCTTGATCAACCGGTCGTCGTCCGCGCCGATGCGCCTCGCAATCGCCACCACCGGAAGCGTGCACGCCAGGCCCTGGTTGCCGGATCCGGAATTCGACATAACCGGCATCATCGCCCCCGCCATTCGCAGGTCAGAACCGGCGGCGGTCAGGCGGACCGCGTAGGACGCTGCGTCATCGCCAAGGATGTCGTTGGCATGGGGAGTCAGGCTTTTTCCGACCTGGAGGCCGTAGTCTCCCTTCAGCCCTTCGTCGCCGGCGGCGGCGTTCAGGTCGACGGCGGCGCGGATGAAGTCGACCGCCTCCTGCGGCGGGTTGCAGGCGAATTCCCAGATTTTCGCCAAAGAGAGCGGCCATTCCGATTCTTCGGCCGTTTCGGGGGAGACGGCGATTTCATCCACCTTGTAGAGGGTCTCGCCGTTTTTCTGCCTGAGGGTGACGTGGGTGTGGGCGTCTTCCAGAACGGTGCGGGCGACGTCGCCAGTTAAGTCCAAAATGTGGTGTAAAATACCTCCAGACAATTTATACAGGGATGCGCTC
>JAJQBO010000139.1 GCA_021203245.1 Planctomycetaceae bacterium | reverse complement strand
CATTGATAACTACAACTTCAACCGTATGACTTGATAACGGGATAGACTCTTACTCTACCCCCGTCGTCACCCCGGCGTCATAAACGTATATCAGCGCGAAAAACGGGCGGTTCGGCCGGGGTCCACGCCCTGTCCATCCGCTACAGGCGTAAACCGCTTGAGTTTGGTGCCTTCACAGGCTTTCCCCCATGGACTCCGGCCGAACCGCCCGCTCGCATCGCTGGTGTTCGGTAAAGCTCCTTAAACCTGCCTCCTACAACAAACTCTCGAACGAATCCTCCACAAACGGCGCGAACGTAAGGCCGAACCGGCGGATGTAGCGGTTTTCCGTCTGCAGCGCCTTGGCATAGGTCTCGTGGACGACCTCGCGCTGGCCTGTCTTGCTGGCGGCGGCGCCGAGGCGGCACAGGCTGGTCAGGAACTTGCCGGTAAAGGCGTACCCGTCCTCCTGGGCCAGACGGCCGTAGCCGTCGGCGGCAGCCTGAAAACTCGCAAACGCCGCCTCCGCGTCCTCCATCCGGGCAAACAATTCGCCCCGGGTCAACTGAGCCCCGGCGAGCCGCGACGCATAGTCGGCCGGCGACATCGCCGCCAGGCGGGTGAACAGGGCGACCGATTCGTCGAGTGGCGCGCGCGCGTCCGCATGCCTGCCCTCGCGGATGAGATACACCGCAAGCCGCTCGAGATTGCCGGCCAGCAGCACCTGCGCCCCAAGCGCTCCGGTCGAGGCCAAATCGCGGGCGCGCTCCACCGCTTCCCTGCACAGGGCAATGGCGTGATCGCCTTCGCCGAGGCGGCGGTACATGCCGGCAAGGTTGAAGAGAAAATCGCTGAGGCAGGAAACGCGCTCCTCCGCGTGCAATTCCGAATAAAGGGCGATGCAGGTCAGCGCCTCGTGGGCGAAGCGGATGCCTTCGCGGACGCGGTTCAGGCCGGCGAAACGGCTGCCGACCGTGTTCAGGCATTTCGCCAGGGCGGACAGGTAGGTGCCGTCCTCGCGGGCGAGGCGGCGGTAATAATCGAGTGCCTCCAGGTGCGCGTCCAGGGATTCGCGGATGCGCCTGACCCGCTCCAGCATAAATCCGTACATGCTGAGGTTGTAGGCCAGGGTCGATTCGGTCAGTTCGCCGCTGACCACCAGGGCGCGGTTGATGCCGAGCATTTCTTCCCAATGGCCGATGCCTTCGTCGGTCTCGCCCATGATAATGCGGAAATATCCGAACGCCAACAGGTTGTCGTACAGCTTGCCCCGGTACAGCTCGGGAGCGTCGGCCGCAAGCTCGCGCCAGAGCCGCAGCGCCTTGCGGTAACAGGAAAGCGCCTTGCCGAGTTCGCCCCGATCCTGCCACGCCGCACCCTGGCGCTCCATTTCGGCCGCAAGGGCCGGGCCGCTCTGATTATTCGGCCCGATCGACCCGTTCGAATCGTTCGGTCCGTTCATACCATTTTCGCTCATACCGCCGGACGTATCGTTCATCATCGCCTCCAACCCCTGTCGGGCGGGCTGCGTACCCGCCATCTCCCTTTTACTGTCAACAGTATGGAGGCTCATGGCCGCAGGGCAAAAAAAATCCCCGGATTGCTCCGGGGATTGTGGCGTCCTGTAGCTCTTCACCGCACGACGGCAGAATGTTTCGCCGCCGTGTAGTTACTTCTTTTCTTCCTTGTCGTCGTCGACGACCGTGTAATCCGCGTCGACCACGCCGTCATCGCCGCGCTTTTCCTGCTGCGGACCGGCGGCGCCGTCGGCCGGCGGCTCGGCGTCGGACCCGGCCTGCTGCTGCTGGGCGCGCTCGTACATCTTTTGCGCCATCAAATGGGAGGCGGCTTCGACCTCCTTGATGGCGGCTTCGATTTCGGCGACGTTTTCGGAGGACTTGACCTCCTCCAGCTTTTTCAGGGCCTCTTCGATCTTGGCCTTGTCGTCCGCGTCCAGCTTGTCCTCGTTTTCCTTGAGGGTCTTGTTCATCTGGTACACGGTCTGGTCGGCCTGGTTCTGGGCCTGGACCAGCTTTTCCTTTTCCTCGTCGTCCTTGGCATGTTCGGCCGCGTCCTTGACCATCTGCTTGATTTCCTCCTCGGACAGGCCGGAGGCGGACTTGATGGTGATGGACTGCTCCTTCTTGGTGGCCTTGTCGCGGGCCGACACCGAGAGTATGCCGTTGTTGTCGATGGAGAACGTCACCTCCACCTGCGGCACGCCGCGGGGAGCCGGCGGAATGCCGTCCAACTGGAACTTGCCGAGGGTCCGGTTGCCGCTGGCGAGTTTGCGTTCGCCCTGCAGCACGTGGATGTCGACGGCGGGCTGGTTGTCGGCCGCGGTCGAGAAGGTCTCGGATTTCGACACCGGAATCGTGGTGTTCCGGGGGATAAGGGGCGTCATGACGCCGCCCAAGGTCTCGATGCCGAGGGTCAGCGGGGTGACGTCGAGGAGCAGCACGTCGTGGACTTCGCCGGCGATGACGCCGCCCTGGATGGCCGCGCCGATGGCGACGACCTCGTCCGGGTTCACGCCCTTGTGGGGCTCGCGGCCGAAGATTTCCTTGCAGATGGCCTGGACGGCGGGCATACGGGTCGAGCCGCCGACGAGGACCACTTCGTCGATATCCTTGTTGGTGAGGCCGGCGTCCTTCAGGCACTGGGTGCATGGCTGACGGCAACGCTCGACCAGGTTGTCGACCAGTTCCTCGAGTTTGGCGCGCTTGAGGTTCAGCTGCAGGTGCTTCGGGCCGGAGGCGTCGGCGGTGATGTAGGGGATGTTGATATCCGTGGACATCGCCTGCGACAGTTCGCACTTCGCCTTTTCCGCCGCTTCCTTCAGACGCTGCAGGGCCATCTTGTCGTTGCGGAGGTCGATGCCCTGGTCCTTTTTGAACTCTTCACAGATCCAGTCGATGATGGCTTCGTCGAAGTCGTCGCCGCCGAGGTGGGTGTCGCCGTTGGTGGCGAGCACCTCGAACACGCCGTCGCCGACGTCGAGAATGGAAATGTCGAAGGTGCCGCCGCCCAGGTCGAAGACGGCGATCTTTTCGTTTTTCTTCTTTTCCAGGCCGTAGGCCAGGGCCGCGGCCGTGGGTTCGTTGACGATACGCTTCACCTCGAGGCCGGCGATGCGGCCCGCATCCTTGGTGGCCTGGCGTTGGGCGTCGTTGAAGTAGGCGGGCACGGTGATGACCGCTTCCTTGACTTCCTCCCCGAGGTAGTCTTCGGCGCACTGCTTGAGATACTGCAGGATCATGGCGCTGATTTCCGGCGGGGTATAATCCTTGCCGAACGCTTCGACCTTAACGAGCTCGTCCGAACCGCCGACAACCTTGTAGGGAACGATCTTTTCTTCAGAAGCCACTTCCGAATGGCGGCGGCCCATGAAGCGCTTGATCGAGTAAATAGTGTTGGTCGGGTTGGTGACCGCCTGGCGCTTGGCCAGTTGCCCCACAAGACGCCCGTCGGCAGTAAAGGCGACGACGGAGGGGGTGGTGCGGCTGCCTTCCTTGTTGGGGATGATCTTGGGCTCGCCGCCCTCCATCACCGCCACGCATGAGTTGGTGGTACCGAGGTCAATTCCGATGATTTTCCCCATCTCGTACTCCTTGCTATAGGGTAAACTTTCAATAACTCGTTCAGATAAAATTCATTAATAAACCGTGGACCCATGGCCGGTAATGCCATCGCGGTCCACGCAGAAGTTATTAGCAATAAACTTGCCTAAATTGGACAGAAGTTGCCGGCCCGAGGGTAAAATCATCACAATTTATTGCAGGACAAGCGGTAACGCGTAGCCGGATTCCATTTTAACGCAGACGGCCTTGCATGAGCGACGCACAAGCCGACCGGGACTTTGTCAAAATGACAGTCGCGCGGAGACTTTTGAGAGAAAGACGCTCGCAAGACGGCCGACCGGCTGGACGGTTCACGCCAATTTTTCTTGGATGTCTCTGGAAATTGGTGGTATAACGGTACCGGGAGGAAGTCTCGGATGATGCTGGAAGCCGTCAACCTCAACAAATTCTTCGGGCCGCGCCAGGCCCTGGACAGCGTCTCCTTTTCCATCGGAAAGGGCGAGACAGTCGCCTTTCTCGGCGCAGCCGGATCGGGAAAATCAACGCTCCTGCGCACGCTTTCCGGCTTTCTCGAACCCACCCACGGTGCGGTGCGCATCGGCGGCATGAACCCGCGCCTGCCCCGCACCCGGGAACGAATCGGCTATCTGCCGGAAGGGAATCCCCTCCCCAACCACCTGCGCGTCCGCGAATACCTGCTCTACCGCGCCGGCCTGAAAGGCCTGCACGGCCAGGACGGCAGGGCGGCGGTGGACCGGGTCATCGCCCGCTGCGGCCTGGACGACAGTTGGGACAGGATGATCCTCCACCTTCTGCGCGCCACCAAGCGCCGCGTCGGCCTGGCCGACTGCCTCCTCGCCCAGCCCGACGTCCTCCTCATGGACGAACCGCTGCTCGACCTGGACGCGGCGACCACGGAGGAAATGCGCGACCTGCTCTGCAGCCTCACCGACGTGACGGTGGCGTTTTCCAGCCACCGGCTGCCCGAGGTGGAACGCATCTGCGACAGGGTCATCGTCCTCCAGCGCGGCAGGGTGGTCGCGAACGACAGCCTGGACAACCTCTACGACCGCTATGTCGAGGAGCGGGTCATCAACCTGCGCCTCGTCTCCCGCGAGCCGGTGCGGGAGACGCTCCGCGCCGTCACCGGGGTCCGCACCGTGACGGTGGAACCGGAAGCGGCGGGCGAGGAAGGGATGGTCGTCCACCTGACCGTGCCGTCGGGCGTCGACCTCCGCCAGGAACTGTCGCAGGTCTGCGCGCGGCGCGGCTGGCTGGTGACCGAAATGCGGATGGATCCGGTTCGGCTCGACGACCTTTTCCACAGGATGACCTAGGTCTATCGAAGAGAGGGAGTGTTTCTTCTCTCGGCCACAATGTGAGGGGCAGTCCATGCGGCGATTCTTGGCTCTGGTTCGGAAAGAGGCGTCCGGCATCTTTATGAGCCCGGCCATTCTCTTTACCACCGCCTTCTTTATCCTCATCAACTCCTTCGCCTTCTACCTGACCATGGTCCGGAGCGGCACCAGGCTGGCCGTCTTCGACGAAGTCGCCACCTTCATGCTCTACACCTCCATCCTCCTGTTTCCGCTCGTGTCGATGCGCGCCTTTTCCGAGGACAACGTCTCGGGGACGCTCGAAACGCTCCTGACGGCGCCGGTCAGCCATGTCGGGGCCGTCCTGGCGAAATTCTCCGCCTGTGGTATCTACGTCCTCGTCTATCTCGTCCACGGCCTCGCCTATGCCCTGCTCCTCTCCTACGGCGGCAACCTCGACTGGAACACCGCCCTCGCCGCCCTGCTGGCCCTGTTCGCCTTCGGCTGCCTGGCGATGGCGCTGGGCGTGTTTGTTTCGGCCCTGACGGCCTATCCGGTCGCGGCCGCAGCCGGATCGGGGGGCGCGCTCCTCTTCCTCGCCCTCGCCGCCGACTTGGACCCCTATTCCGGAACCCTCGCCGACATCTTCCACGCCGCCAGCTTCGTGCCGCACGCCCGGCGCTGGATCGGCGGGCAACTGGATACGCGCGGCCTTGTCTATTTCGTCTCCGGCACCATCCTGTTCCTGTTCTACGCGTGGCTGGCCGTGCGGTCGCGCCAGCCGGAAAAGCGCTACCGCAATCCGGTCGTGCGCCGCCGCCTGACCGCGACCTATCTCCTCGTCGCCCTGGGCGCGGTGCTGCTGCTCGCCCAGGCGGCGGTGCTGCACATCCACGGATTCTGGGAAAGCGGCACGCCGCTCGGGCCGAATCTCACCCGCTTGCCCTGGAGCTGGCTCGTCCCGGTCCTGGTGGCGCTGGGCGCGCTGTTCTGGTCGGTCTTTACCTACCGCGCCGCCTACCGCGCCGCCCGCAGCCACCGCACCGGGACAAAACGCTACGCCACCATCACCGACACCCAGGTGATGAAAGCGCCGCGCTATTATTACGAAGCAAACCTCAAGGCCAGGCGGCGGATAACCCTGGCGGCGCTGGCCGCCCTCGCCCTGGTCATCAACGTCAACTGGCTCGCCCACTACCCGTTCCGAACCTTCATGGACGCAGGTCACCTGTCCTTCCTCACCCACCTGCAGGAACGAAGCTGGGACGTCTCCCGCGACGGGCGCAATTCGCTGTCGCCGACGACCCTCCGCGCCCTGGACGCGTTGCAGGGCCGGGCGCAGATCTCCTCGTTCCTGCCGGAAAACCTGCAAATCCACGACGTCCCGGTCGCCCAGGAGATGCGCCGCCTGCTGGCCCGCTACGCCGATTACAACCCGCTGGTGACGGTCAACTTCGCCGACACCGAACATGAACCGGAACTGGCGAAGCGGCTGTCGGACGAACTTGACATCCCGGGCGACAGCCTGGCCGATTCGGTTATTGTCGAATACGGCGGCCGCCGCCTGGCCGTCCGTTCTGAAGCGCTCGCTGTCGATCCCGACTGGCGGCGGCTGGTGCCGGGGGACCAGGCGTGGGTGTTTGATGGCGAAAACCGCATCACCCAGGCGCTTCTCCACCTTATCGATCCGCGCATTCCCACCGTGTTCTTCACCTACGGCCATATGGAACACGGGATGGCGGCGGGGGTGTTTCCCGGCCGGTCCGTCTCCCAGTTCACCCGCGTCCTGGCCGGGGCCAACATGCGGGTAAGGCAGCATTCGTTCCTGCAGGCTCCCGCCATCCCGCCCGAGTGCGACATGCTGGTGGTCGCCTCGCCCCGGTTGCCGTTTTTCGAATCCGAGGTGGAGCAGATCCGCGACTATCTCGCCCACGGCGGCAGGTTGCTGGTCCTGGCTCCGCCGGCCGGACCCGAGGCGGCCATGGCCGATCAGCCCCTGAACCGTTTCCTTTTCGAAACGGGCGGATCGTTCCGGGACGACATGGTTGAAGACCCGGACAACCACGACGGCGCGCCCCTGTATATCCTTGGCCGCAACCGGCGCGGCGACGGCGGCCTGCGCCTGGTGTTCCCGTTCAGCCGCACCATCCGCGACAACCCCCGCGCGGCGGAGAACGGCTGGACGGCGGAGCGCATGGTCGACAGCCATCCGGAATCGACTGCCGCCGATCTCGAGGACGGCAGCGAACGGGACGGGCCGTTTACCCTGGTGTTTCGGTCGTCACGGCCGACGGAAGCGGGCGAGGCGCGGGTGGTGGCGGTCGCCTCCGGGCGGATGGCGACCGACGCCGACATCCACCGGGGCGATAACGAGGAATTGATCCTCGGCATGGTCCAATGGCTGGCCGGCCGCGAGGAGAGCAGCGACATCAAGCCCCGTGAATGGGTCGACAGGCGCATCCGCCTCACCGGCGCGCAATTGCGGGCGGTGCTGTGGATTGGCGTGGTTGCCCTGCCGCTGGCGTGGCTGCTGGCGGGCGTTTCGGTCTGGTGGATTCGCAGGGAATAAGATTGCATCGGTTAACCCGGATATATAGTGTATAATACCGAGCGCTTAGGTGCGTTATGGCTTCCTTTTGCGTTCATCGGCTGACCACTCTCCGCCGAAAAAACGCCGAGCGGAGAGTCATTGACAATGTAGAGGCCATACACAACGGAACATCGCTACAGAGGCACGATATCAGCCCAGGTAGCGATTGGAGAAACAGACTCCCATGTCGCGACGAAGCGTCGTCATCCTCATTCTTGCCGCCCTTTTTCTGACCGGGTTTTCCGTCGCCCTGTCCAGGCGCGACTCGCGCGACTGGCGGGCCACCCGCTCGCGCCGGCTGTTCCCGTTTCCCTGGCAGGACATCACCTCAATCCATATCACCCGCCCGGGGCGGACGGAACTTCATTTCACCCGCGAGCCGGGAGGCGAATGGCGTATCGTGCTGGCGGACGGCCTCGCCGACACCCTTGACACCGGCGCGGTGGAGGAACTGGCCGCCCTCGCCACCCTGACCTGGCGCGACCCCCGGCCTGGCCGGAGCGCCCCCGACCCCGACACAGCCATCACCATGACCGCGTCCAGCCAGTTCGGCGGGAACGTCACGCTTGCGTTCGGCGATCTGGAAGAAAACCTCCGCTCCGCCATCATCGACAACGATCAAAGCCTCGTCTACGGGGTGAGCCAGGATCTCCTGACCTTTCTCGACTGGCCCTCGCACCGCTTCCGTAAATACTACCTCGCCAGCGTGCCGGGCGGGACAGACCCGAACCGGATCGTCCTCCAGGGCGACCCCGCCAACCCCGACCTCACCATCACCCTCGAACGGGACCAGCAGGGCTGGGCGCTGCGATCGCCCGTGGCCTGGCCGGCCGACGACGCGCGGCTCGACCATCTCCTGCGCTGGCTCGATCGGCTGCGGGGCGAGTCCATCGCGGCGGAATCGGTCGACGACCCGGCAGTGTACGGCTTCGACCAGCCCTCGGCCAGCATCGAAGCCTGGTACGACACCCCCAACGGCCGCATCCACCGCCGCATCGAAATCGGTAAAGAGGACGGCGAGGACGGGGTCTACGCCAGGGTGGCGGACCGGTCGCCCGTATTTCTTCTCCCCGCCCAGACCTTAACGGAGATTTCCCTCTCCACCGCCCGCACCGACCCCGAGGCGTGGAAGAACTTTTTCCGCCGCCGCAACCTGGACCAGTTCAATCAGAAGCGCCCGCTGCAGGTGACGGTCGAACAACTGCTCCCCAAGCCGGTCACCCTGGTCATCGACCAGGACCGCGCCACCGGCCTCTGGACCGGCAACCTGACATCGGACGGCCAGACCCGCACCTTTGCCGTGGACCCGCCCGACCCAACCGACCGGGCGCGGCCGCTGACCGCCCTGTTCTCCGGGCTGGCCAGCCTGCGCATCAAGGATTTTCTGGCCGACGTCTCCCCGGGACCCGAAACGCTGGAATGGACCGCCTACCCCGCCTGGCGGATCGGCCTGACTTTTGACGATGGAACCACCGCACCCGAACTGACCCTCTATGCCGACGACGCCAAGGGTTCCCTGCCGTCGGGACAACCGTACCAGGAAGGAAAGGCCGGGCCGATGAACACCGGCCCCCTCCTCGATCCCCGGGATCAACCCGGCATCGCTTTTTCACTGGCGGACAACCCGGCGGTGATGCAGACCTACGACGGGCTGGCGTATTTTCTCTGCCTCCCCCCCTACCGCTATCAGTCCAAGCAAATGCTCGACCTGTCTATCGGGGACTGGCGGCGCGTTGATCAGACGGTCGGCGGCAGGGAAACAACGTTTATTCGCCCAGAAGGCGAGGTGAACGAGCAATGGTGGCGACAGGATAGTGCGTCCGAGCCGCTGATGGACGGCAACAACCGCTTCGTGACGATGCTTCTGACCCTCTCCCGACTCCGGTCGGACGGCTTTGTCTCGGATGTGGATGGAGATATTGCGGAATTTGGGCTTGACCAGCCGGAGATTACCGCCATAGTTTATAGTTCCCCGGAGCCAGGTGGGGAGGACGGCGTTTCCCCCGCGCGGCTGTTTGAACTCGCCCTGGGAAAGATCGCCGACAAGGAAGGCCGTCGTTATGCCCGGTTGAACGGGACCGGTCCCGTGTTCCTGGTCCCGGCGGAAGTGGGAGCCGCCGTGGGTGCGCGGTACGAATAAGGCCAGCCCGGGTGACCACCGCGAGAACGCGCGCCCGGGGCGGCCATAACGAGTCAGGGCCGGATACGGCCTGTGGCAGCCGAAAGGGCTGTGGGGTTTGGGTAGATTTACATTAATGGGAATACAATCATGACGAAAGCGAAGACCGCAAAAACTGCAGCCGACGCCAAGACAGACGCCAAGGCGGCGAAGCCGAAGAAGGACGCCGCAAAGGAAAAGTCGACCTCTGTCCGCAAGACAGCGGCGCCTGCCAAAAAGCCAGCCAAGGAAACGGCTCCGCAACGCCCCGTCTCCAAAGACACCGACGTCATCATCAAGCCCGAGCCGGTGGCGGCGGAAGCCAAGCCCGTCGCCGGGTTCTCCAACCTCGGCCTCGGCGTCAAGATTGCCACCAAAAAACCGGCCCTGAGCGTCGCGCCCGGGGTGATGATTCTTGGCCGTCCGGCCCAGGCGAAGCAGGACCAGACGCCGCGTCCGTCCGACCGCCGCCTCTCGAAAAAGGAGATGGCGGAGATCAAGACCTTCCTCCAGGAAAAACGCGAGCGCCTCCTCGCCGGCATGCGCCGCGAACTGCAGATACAGAAAGAGCGGGCGGAGTCGAAGGCGGCGGACGAGGTCGACAAGGCAACCGACGCCTACGACGAGGATCTCTCCTTCGAAATCGCCACCGCCAACGACCAGGAACTGCAGGACATCCAGGTCGCCCTGGAGAAGATTGAAAAAGGCACCTACGGCGAGTGCGAGGTCTGCGGCTGCGGCATATCGCCGTCCAGGCTGAAAATCCTCCCGTCCGCCACCACCTGCGTCGCCTGCCGCGGCCAGGAGGAATTGGCCCGCCGTCGCGACGAAGGCCAGCAGCTCTTCAGCATGATGGAAGACGGCGACGGCGAAGGCGAAGTGCTGTAACGTTGGATCTCCCGACAGGTTTTTCGGCGCCTGCGTGTTTGTTCCGCAGGCGCCGAAAAGGATGCGTCCCATGCCGAACACGACCCTGCGCCTCCTCTCCGATCGCTATCGGACAAAAGGCCCGGGAGATCCCCTCCGGCGCTGGCTGGCGATTTTTCTCGCCCTGGTGTCCATCGTCGCCGCCTCGTACATCTTCAGCCGCGACATCAACTGGCACAACCGCGCCGAAGAGGCCCGGCAATTGGGCCTGACCGCCTACCGGAACGGCAACTACGAACTGGCGCGGGGCTATTTCGAAACCGCCCTTACGAACCACCCCTACGACTGGTCCTCCCACCTCAACCTCGCGAACCTGCTTTTCCGCCGCCTCGACGACCACGAAGGCGCGCTGCACCATTACCTCCTCAGCCTCGCCTACTCGCCCGAACCCAGCATCAACGAAGAGGTCAGGGAGGCGATAGACATCATCCGCCTTATGCAGACAGGCGAACTGGAGGATCCGCGCGATGCCCTTCAGGACATGTTCCTGGCGGTCGAGGACCTGGCCATGCCCGCCTTTATGCGCCGCCTGTCGATCGAACTTGGCGAAGACCGGCACGCCTATTGGGAGGCGTGGCGCGCGCGCGGTCCGGGAGCCGTCACCCGCGTCATCATCACCAGCAACCATAACGGCTTCTACGACGCCTTTGTCGAACTCCAATACGCCGACGGCACCGAGATGTCCATGCACCTCATATGCCCCCTTCGTGATATCTGGCGTCTGGAACTCAGTTTTCCCTAAGGTAGCCACTCTACCCCGCAACCACCACCTTCAGGAGATTTTGTGAGCCTTGATGAAATACGCCAACGCATCGACGCGATAGACACGGAACTTGTCCGCCTGTTGGACCGCCGCGCCCAGGCCGGACGCGACGTCGGCAAGGCCAAGGCCGCCCTCGGCCTGCCCCTGTACCAGGCCGGCCGCGAGGAGGCGGTCCTGGCACGGCTCCGGGGCTTGTCGGACGGTTCGATGCCGCCTGCCTCCATTGATACGATTTACCGGACGATAATGCGGGAGACGCTCGCGCTCCAGACCGCCCCGGCCTGCGCCGGCCACCAGTCGGGTGCTGGCAAGCGTGACGTCGCAGGCCGTGTGGCCGCCAACGCGGCAGTTCTCCCCGGCGTCTCGCGGATGCGCGTTATCGCGCCGGAACTGGCGGGGACGTTTCAGCCGGGGCAGTTTTTCCAGATTCGGGTGGAGGGCGGCGCGGACGGACTTTTCCTCCGCCGCCCCTTTGCGCCGTCGGCCTATACGGACGACGGTTTTGAATTCACCTACGCCGTCGTCGGAGCCGGGACGCGGCACCTGGCCGGAATGGTTCCCGGCGCAGGCGTGCGGGTGCTCGGCCCGCTCGGGAACGCCTTCACCCCCGCCCCGGCCGGCGCGCACGCCGTGCTGTTGGGCGGCGGCTGCGGCGCGCCCAGCCTGGGACCGCTGGCGGCGGCGTGCCGCCGGAACGGCGTCACGGTGACGGGCTTCATCGGCGCGCGCAGCGTCGACGGCCTGGTCGGACGGGACGAATTCACCGCGGGGTGCGACGCGGTCCACCTCGCCACCGACGACGGCACTTGCGGCTGGAAGGGAACGGGCGTGGACGCGTTCCTGAGCCGCCGCGACGAACTCGGCCCCATCGACCGCATCTACGCCATCGGCCCAATTCCGATGCTCCGGGCCGTCGCCGCGCTGGCGGCGCGGGAGGGGATTCCCTGCGAAGTGTCTCTGGAGGAGCGGATGGCCTGCGGCTTCGGCGCCTGCATGGGCTGCGTGGTGCCGGTTCGGGACGGGAACGGGTCGGTATACCGGCGCGTCTGCCACGAAGGGCCGGTGTTTGACGCGGCGGCGCTGGCGTGGGACGAAATCGGCGTGGTGCGGGCTGGAGCGAAGGAGCGAACCGGCTCCTGACGCCAAGGTTCGTCGGGCAGTCGCCCTCGCCAGCCCCACACGTCACCCCGGCGTCTTTACGTTCATCAGCGGTGAAAACGGGCGGTTCGGCCGGGGTCCATGCCCCGACCATTCGCCGCGGCATCTATCCGCTTGAGTTTGGTGCCTTCGCTGCTCTTGGCGTGGACCCCGGCCGAACCGCCCGGTAGCGCGCTGGTGGATGTCCGCACGCCGGGGTGACGGTAGGGGAGAATTTTCGTTGGTTATAAGTCGACATAACAAAATCGGCGGCGCGTCTTCCGCGCCGCCACAGTTATCGTATTGGCCTACACCATTAGTACGCGCCCGCCGTCGAGTTCTGGCGGTTCTGGGTAATGTGGTTATTGACCTGATCCCATACATCGTCCGGGATATTCAGGGCCTGGGCCAGCGCGTCCAGATAGGCTTTTTCCATAAACTGATCCGGGTTGGCCACGGCGACGGAAAGGGTATACAGCTTCAACGCCTCTTCCGGATCGCTCACGCCAACGGCGACGCGACTGGGGTCGATGCTTTCGTCCATGACCGCCTTCAGAAGCGTCTTCGCGTCGGGGCCGAGATCCTGCGAGGCGATCTGCTCGTTGATCTGCGCCTTTTCATTGTCATCGATATGGCCGTCGGCCTTGGCCGCATACACAAGCGCCCTGATCATCCTGGCCGTCGCCTGCTCGGTGGCCGCGTCGGTGGCGGCACCGTCGGAGGAAAAACGCGAGGGGGGATTGTACTTGGGGTTTGCCTTGTTTGCTTCCTGCATGCGCTCGCCCAACTGCTTCCACAGCATGCTGCCGGCACCGGCCAGGAGCGCGCCTTTCAGCCAACTGAAGCCGCCGTGCTTTTTGCCCAGCATGGTTTGGGCGATACGGCCCATCGCGCCGGAATTGAGCATGCCGCCAAGA
>JAJQBO010000179.1 GCA_021203245.1 Planctomycetaceae bacterium | reverse complement strand
CTTTAGACGAGTAGAAGGGATACTACGCGCCGTACTACGCAAAAAATTTGGTTTATGGTAAACCACCCTCCGAAAATGTAGGCCGTCTACAGGCAACTACGCGGCAACTACGCGCAAAGGATGGGCGGGACGTTTATTTGTGGCAATTGAAAAACATAAAAAACAAGGTGCATGTATCATTAAAAATGGTCCTACCCCTTGCGGGTTAGGACCATTTCGACCCGTGGGAAATCCCGGTCAATCTCGAATGTTGGCGGCTCCCGCTTGAGGTGTTCGTGATCATCATCCACCAGCAGGCCGGCGTCGACCAGCCCGTCATATGCGGGTTTGAGCATGGCCATGTGGTTGTCCTGGTCCCGGCGCCGCTTCGTGCTGAAATAGAACGTCGCCGAAACGCTGGCCAGCTCCCACGGCCCCGTCTCCACGCCGGACGCCAGGGCGGCGGTCTTGGCCTGGTCGCGGTACTTCTTGACGGCGGCAGCCTTGGCCATGCGCCCTCGCATGCTGGCGATAGGATGGTTGGGGGAAAGGACGCGCTTCGGGAGCGGGAGGACGATGGAGACGGTTTCGCACATACTACCTCACTTTTATGTTAACAATAATTAACCATAAATTAACGGAGGCACAAAGCATTTACTTTCGTCCTTCTTTCGCAACGCTGGTGGGCAGCGTTGCGGAGGATATTCCGCATGGACACTATAAGGTTTATTATTGAGCGGTTTAGCGGCGATTTTTTTGAGTTCCTCTGCTTTGATTTTTTAGCTATATGCATTAAATGGTCCATATCCTATCTGTGCCAGTGTTTAAAAGGACGAAACGCCCTGGTATCGGGGAATCCCCAAGGATTGCGGCATCGCGCATCCCATACGCCAGCAACATCGAGGGCGCGCCGGCGGAGGAGGGCCGGCCGTGCTTGTCCAGAGGCGGTTCCCCGGACTCGGTGAGGAACGTGAGGCGTTTTCCGATGAAGAGGACGGCGTCGGCCTTGGTGAGGGCCGCTTGCGCCCACTCGGTGTCGGTGCGGGCGAAAACGAGGGCGATACCGCGCCCGTGACTGGCCAGCTTATCCAGCCACGCCTCGATACCCTTCCCATACGGCGGATTGAGCCATACGCGGCCGTCCCAGGGGCAGGGCAAGGCCGTCCGCCGGTTCCTGGTACATGGTGGTGGCTGTCACCCACGGCATGGTGGCCGGACAGCAGGGATCGAGGTCAAACGGGCCGAGTGCCGAAAGTATCCACGGCGGCGTGAGCCAGGTGTCGGTTTTGCCCTTCGCGGTGCGATGCGGGCCAAGCATAGCGGTCATTTTTTCTCCAAAGTAAAAGTTAATTCACAATAAGTGTTGAAAAACGACACTTATTCGGCCCACCCAACCGGCACCCTACCCGCACCCCTGTTTTGTTGTGGATAAATGGGTTATGGCGAAAAGAAATTACTGTTTTAGCCGCCACCTACCGGCACCCTAGGCCCAACCTTATCCACCACATCACGCCCCATCGCTGGCCTGCTCTAAGAAGGCCAGCATCCGATTAACACCAAGCTCAATGCGTTTTTGTTGTGAGTGCTTTTCACCAATTCGTTTTTGCCATGCAACGGGGTCATCCCCGCAGCCGTCGGAATCTGTTTGCGGTTTCTGTTTGCGGGAACACGAAAACTCTTGCAACACCAGGCTGGCCCCAGCACCGCGATAGCGTTATAATCAATGAGATTTTCGGAGTCATCATATATGACCGCTGTGTACCCAGTTGTGGTCTCGAAAACGTCGGTATTGAAGCCCGTGACAACGCCAAGGACTTCGGCCGCTTCATAGGCATCTTCTTCACGTTCGAACTCACATGGCGTACCATAGGCGCGCGTGGCTTTGGGGAACGTGACGTATTCCGAATCAGCCTGAAAACCGGGGTAGAATCTGTCGAAATATTGTGTAAACGACTTCAATGTATGGCGTTCGGGAAGGGTTATAGTTCTCTGCATGATGAAAACCGTTATGGAATTGTCCGGCTTACGCAAGACCATGGGTTCTATCGACTGACCGTGAATTTGATTGAATGATTCGGCGATATGGTCCGCCCAGCGGTTCCGGCAAATTATCGCTTGACCTTTAAGGTCGCACACGACATAAGTTTCCTTAAACTGCCACGGGTGGACGTGGAATTCGGCCTGATAGTTACCCAGCCCAATCCTTTCGAGTGTGGCGCGGCATTCGGCGATCCGCTCATTGGTGGTGCTTTTGCTGATGACTCCTGCGTTCTGATTCATGTTATACTCCATTTCCCGGCTATAATGGCCGACAAGAAGAAATGGGCCGTCCCGCTTGCTCACTCAAGCAAGACGGTCAAGGGATGCCGTCGGGGTGATAGCCCGGCGGCGTTCCGCTTTTGTGGCCCATGGACAGGCATTGGCGAGGGGTCCAATCCGTCTGGACCCCTTCCGGAACTTAAGAATGGTCAGTACTTACAGGGAATGCACTTGCCAGGAAGAAATAACGTTTACTATTTTGCACCATTTCCACGACCTTCCCATTGGCCAGCAGGTTATCAATGGCAGTTTGACGTGAAAGTGAGAGCCGAATTCGGTTGCTTATGGTTCGTCGTGCTACTCCATCGGTTCCGGCACGCTTCAGCCACATGAAAATTCTTTCTTCAAGATCGGCTGGCGTTGGTTCATACCGTATCAGCGAAACGGGCTTGGTTTCCCGTCGAGTCGTAAGGTGTTCCATCACTGAGGCTTGGAATTTTACTCGGGCCTCACGCTCGTCCTGGAGGAACTGGTGCAACTCGGTAAATATACGAGTAGTATCCCCAAATGAGCCGGTTGCGCGGATCTGCGGCAGTACTTCGTGAGTTACCCATCGTTTAAACGCTTTAGCCTCCGGCTTGCGAGAACGAAAAACCGTGGCATAAAACCTCGCCTCTGACATCAGGAGAATGTTTCGAACCTGATCCGTATACTGTACGGGATAGGTCATAACTTCGTCTGCATCGAGAACTTTCGTGGCATTGCTGGGATCTGACAGACGCAATCCAGCATAAACGTCTGCAACAGGTAGCCAAGGTGCGTCATTGATAATTATCGCGCCAACACTGCCAAAATCGGGGTGATTGAACAGGGTTATTCGTTAGTCATTGACTTTTTCCTTTTTTCAAGTATTGTGATATCAACGATCAGTCGATAATACGTATGTACGTATATAGGTCATATAACGCACAGTCGTACAAACGTCAACTTATTTTTTTCGAAAAAGAGTGAAAAATGTCACCAAAGAAATCTGTTCTTCCCGAAAACAGAAAACGTTACAGCAAAAAGAATGTTTCAACCTTTTCTGTGAATGTACAGAAAAGGAGGTTGGAAATTGAACTTTCGCAAGCCGCGCTGGGTGAGAAAATAGGAGTTCCAGCAAGCAGGATAAGTGATATTGAAGGTGGTAGATTCCCTTATAACCCAGACCGCATTATCGCCATTGCCGACGCCCTCGACGTTTCGCTTGATTGGCTGTTTGGCCGTGAGTGGCCGAAGCCGTGACCTCCTTGCGCGACATGAATAGAGGCCATATACTTTTGATCAGGAGGATACCATGACCACGACAGCCAAAAAAAAAACAAAGCAGCTTCGCATTCGTGAGGAACTTTTGCCAGAGACCGCGAAGTATGCGACCTTTGACGGTACGGAGTACGTCATGATTCCTGTCGCGGATTTTGGCGACTGGTATGAGGACGTTGAGGACGGCGCTATTGTTCGGTATGCCCATGACAATCCGAGTCCCATCATCCCGGCGGAAGAGGTCCATTCATCCCTTCGGAGTCGGCGCAAAGGCTCCAAGCGATGAAATATCGTGTCGGATACCGGGATATTGCCAATCGTCAATTACGTAAGCTGCCCGCATCTGTTCAAAATCGCGTGATCGCCGCTGTGGACAAGCTCGCAAGTAATCCCCGTCCGCCCGGATGCCGAAAATTGCAGGGGCGGCCCGGTTATCGGATAAGAATCGGCGATTATCGCGTTGTTTATGAAATTCATGATCAAATAATTACCGTCGAAATCATCGGAATTGGACACCGGAAAGACATCTACCGTTAGCATTTTCCTTCGCGAAATTTTCTCTTGCCGCATGTTTCGATATGTTCTCGGCGAGTGGTCGGGGCGATGGGGTTGAAATGTTTGCTGACAGTCCCGACAGAACATCCAAGCATGTCAGCAATTTCACGGATGCCGTTCCCCTCTGCCCGCAACCGCACTATTTGCGCCGGGTCGTAGGTGGAGCGCGTCTCCCTTGTACCGGTTCGAGGCCGTCGAGCGGCCGGAACGTCGTCGAGGTATCGTCCAGAATAGGCGCGGCAGGCTGATAGGTGGCGGAGCCTGTCAATCACTTCACCAAGGCCCATGGCGGACCCGTCCAGCCAGTCGAGAAGGTTATGTATGCAGTCGTCAAGACCCGGGATGAGCTTATATCCAGGCTCTTTCATGACGCCGCCTCGATGGCAATAGCCATCATTTCCCACGGTTCATCGCCATTTTCCCATGCCGTAATGAGCGGTTCCAAATTGCTCCACGGCATGATGCGCCCATCCAGTTCGACAACGGGCGTCGTGCCCTGGACCTCATACTCGGCCCTGACTGCGACGTCGACGGCGTCGTATTCCGCAAGCCGGTCGATATGCCGCCACGCAACGACGCAACCGTGTTTCAAGAGAAAACGAGTGGCTTTTTCACAGGGAATGCAGCCGTCCTTTGATGCCTCGAAAATTTCGCCTTCCCGGACGAGGTCATCTATTGCCTCGTTTCGTTCCCGTGGATTTCGCAGCCGGTTCGACAGGACGCGGCGCGGCAAACCCTCTTCGCCCGCATCCTTGACCCACTGCAAAACCTTCCGGATGGTCAATTCGACCTTGCTGTCGGCAATGTTGTTGCCAACGGCTGCAGCGAAGTCGGCCATGAGGGCCGTGAGCAATCGGCAGGCGTAATCGGCGTGGTATGAGGTAACGGCGGCCGACTCCAAGGTCATCGCGTCCATCGCCGCGACGATCAGACCTACCTTCCGGGCATTTTCCTCGGCGCGGCCCCACAGGTAAGCGGTGGCGTCGTGGTTCTCGGCGGCGATGCGGCGGCGCTCCCGGACAAACCGGCGGAATTCCAGATACCGGGCTTGCGCCTCGGTGTGCGTCGGGATCGTGACCTGGTGGAGGCCGTGTACCGATTGGACGTCCGGCACACCCTTCGGCGCGTCGGCCCGGTAGTTCCACAGCGCGGCGATCTTCTCGACGAAATGCTGTGGAGGCTGGCCAGCGCGGGAGTTGCTGTCGTCAATCTCCGGATCGTCGTCGTGAGAGATAAACACCAACATCCGACTTAAAAACCCGTCGCGGATTTCGTCAGTGCTCAAACCGCCCCATAACTTTTCCGGTACAGTGGTGCCGTAGAGGCATAGGTTGGGCTGGATGATGTCGTTGCGTTCGGTGCTGGCATATTCTTTGCCAAGGTAGACACTGTTCGCCGAGGAGTACAATTTCATGAGCATGGGGACGATGCTTTTGCGATGCGTGGATGCGTTCTTATCCTTCATGCTGGCGATCATGTAGCCGATTTCGTCCCACTGGAACAAGCAGGAGGGGTTCGTTTTCATGTATGTGGCTATGGCCGAGTCCGACGTGACCTCCTCGCCGCCAAGGATCTCGCCGGCGATCCCGGCGGCG
This sequence comes from Planctomycetaceae bacterium, assembly GCA_021203245.1. Lineage (GTDB taxonomy): Bacteria > Planctomycetota > SZUA-567 > SZUA-567 > SZUA-567 > JAJBSZ01. The sequence goes on along the minus strand of JAJQBO010000179.1, from coordinate 8,026 downwards.
GTGCAGAGGCTTTTCACGATGCGGCGGGAATGGTCTTTTCCACACGATGACGCACCGACGCCGAGGCAGTAGATGTTCGTCCGGAGATCCCACTCGTCCCGCACCTTGCGGCCCAGGAGCGCGCCGGCGAGGGCGAGTGCATTACCAAGGACGAGAATGGGCTGTTTCTTCCGTGCGCACATGTTGGTATATCCGCAAATATCTCCAGTGAACCCCGGCGGGCGTAAAAGGTCGGGGGTGAATAGGGACGACGCGGCGATGGGCGTCGGTGCGGCCGGTTCGGCGGGGACGGTGACGTCGCCGGTTGCGCTGGCAATGAGCGCGGAGGCCATCTGCCGCCCATAGGTGGCAAGCATTTCCTGTTCCCGGTTCCACTCGTCCACCAGCCAGCCGCGCTGTTTCAGCTTTTCCTTACGACCCTCCCGAATCTTGCGGGTAAATTCGCGGTGTTGCGCGCCGTTACCCAAATCCCACGGCGGGACACAGCGCGGGTTATATTCTTCGGCCAGGAGACGGAACGCCGTGGCGTCGTCCAGTTCATATCCCCACACCATCGCCGTGCATGCCCACAGCAACGCCTTATGGCCTCCGGACCCCTGTATGGCTGGCTCGCACTGGCGGAGGTATTGCCGCGCCCGCGCTTCGATGGAGTTGGAGTCGTCGTGCCAACCGGCGTTCGCGCTGCAGGTCTGGCCCAAAACTGCAGGAACGACAGCACGCTCGACCGGGACCAGCCATTCCGGGATATCCGCCAATGGGGTGCCGGGATTTTCCCACTCGTAGAGACTGCCGGTCTTGTGGACGCTTGGCGCGACGACGATATAGCCTTTGCCGTTGCCTCGGGTGTCGATACCGGGCGCGATCTTGCTTTCCGTGTTCCCCACGCCCGGGTGCGGTTTGAAACAAAAGTGAGTGCCGCCGGAGCCGGTGATCTGCCGCAGGGTGTCAGGCGGCGAACCGTATTCCTCCCGAAGGGCCTGCAGCGATTCTTCGCCGCCGCTGTCAGGGTCAACGTCGACAACACAGAAGGTCGCGGAACCGGCAGGGACGCCGATGTTCGCGTCGGGCCGGCGGCCCCACCACTTGGCAATTTCGTCGACGTCGGTGGTGGCCTTGTGGAAGCCGCCCGGGACCATGGGCGTCTTTCCCCGTGGTGCGAGTGGAAATACCGGCCAGCCCTGGCGCGCATATTCCAACGCTGATTCAAGCAGACTGGATGGCATTTGATACCTTCAATTTATGGGCAGTGATTTCTTTAAATTTTCCCCTGACAGCGACGGTAATGGATTCCGTCATGTCCCGGAGCATGCCGGCCAGGAACATATTCGACATTGCCTCGTCGACGGTCGGGACCGGCTTTCCGAATCGCTTTATCCACCACTGGTGGGCCTTCCGGCCCGCCAGCCCGGGGTGTTCAAGACAGACCCATTCGCGGACGACCTGTAGTCCGCAGCGGTATTCGACCCGGATGGAGTCGGGCATGTTGTCTTTGACGTGGCGGTGGACGGTGACGGCATGGACCGGCAGTTCCTCCAGCTCGCCGGAGAGGATCGACGCCTGTGAAGCCCGGGCGGCGTGGAGTTTCTTTTCCGCCTCTGCCGCCTCCTCCATTTCGATCTGTTCGCGGGGAATTTCCCAACCGCAATGCGGACATTTGCCGACGGCGCGGGAGAAGGCGTCGCCGCACTGCTCGCACACCGCGATCCGCACTTCGCCCGCGTCAATGCAGTCGATGGGGCCATGCTGTTCGATGCAGTGGGCGTAATCGAGGATCAGGCAATCCTGTTTGTCCGGGTGAAGGCGGAGACCACGGCCGACCATCTGGACGTAAAGGCCCTTGGAAAGGGTAGGGCGGAGCAGGGCAATACAGTCGACCTGTTTGGCGTTGAACCCCTCGGTATAGACGTTGACGTTACATAGGGCGCGGTACCGGCCTTTTTTGAAGTCGGAGGCGATGCGGTCGCGGTCCCGCTGGTGGGTATTGGCCGTCACGTAGGGGGCCTCGATGCCATAGCCGGCCAGTTCTTTCGAGACGCGCTTGCAGTGCTCGACGTCCACGCAGAAGAACACGACGCTCTTCCGGTTTTCGGCGGTGATGATGGCCACGGCCTCGCCGACGGCCTGCGAGACGACATCGGCCTTATCGACCGCCTTGGAAAGCGAACTGGTTATGTAATCCCCGCCGGAATTGCGCCGAACGTTGGTCAAGTCGGGCTGGGTTTTGCCGAGTTTGGAGCGAAGCCGGCACAGGTAGCCGTCGTGAATAAGCGCGCCGACGTTGGCCTCGTAGCAGACCTCATTGAGAATGTGGTCGCGGTGGCATATCGGCCCGCAGCCCATGCGGTAGGGCGTGGCGGTGAAGCCAACGACGCGGAGACGCGGGTTGTTCAGCCTTGCCAGGTGCAGGAATTCACGGTATTTGCCCTCGCCCCGCGCCGGGATGCGGTGGGCCTCGTCCACCACGACCACGTCGAACGGCTCCAGCGTCCCGCCCAGCTTGTACACGCTGTCGATGCTGGCGTAGAGGATGGATTGGCGCGTCTCCTTGCGGCCGAGGCCGGCGGAATAGACGCCGACGTCGGCGTCCGGCCAGCAATCCAACATCTCCTGGCTGTTCTGCGCCACCAGCTCCTGGCGATGGGCGAGGACGATGGCGCGGAACGGCGGGTGGTCCAGCTTCCATCCCTGAATCGCCCATGCCATGATGATGTTCTTCCCGCCGCCCGTAGGGATGACGACGCAGGGATTGTTATCCTTGGTGCAGAGGTGGTGATTGAGGGCCGTAATCGCTTCTCCCTGATACGGACGGGGGGCGATGGTGATGGCCTGACGGGGGAATAGTCCGCTCATTGCGCCGCCTCCCCACCCGTGATCTCCGCACCGAAAGTCGTCTTCACCGCATCCACCCCCGGCGCGCCGACCAAGGCCGCAGGAATGCGGGTCAATTCCTTGCTGGAATACTGGCCAGCGGCTTTGTCCGGACCGTTGCGCCAGCGTCGGCCGTCCGGGCATTCGTACTCGACCCAAAGAAAACCGTTTGGGTCGGCCTCGGCGTCCTTGCCCTCCGCAAAGGTGATAAGCTGCGGGTGGAAGAGGCGCCAAGGACAACCGCGCACCTGGTCGGTATAGGACAACCGCTTGCCGTCTAGGATGTCGCACTCCCACTCCGCGTCGCCGTCCATCACGGGCTTCGCACTCGCACAGGTGCGGCAGTTGATCTGGCAATCGACCGCGACGGGCATATCGCCGCTGCAGAGTCCCGAAAACGGGCAATATCCGCAGTAGTGTTTTTCGTCTGGCGTTCCGCCAATGCCGATCCCGGGCTGGGTGCCGGTGATGATGCGCTCGGCATAGGCCATGATGTTGTTGGCGTATTGCTTGTCGTACCGGACCCGCTCGGCGTAAAGCGCGTCGGATTCCTTGTTGCAGGCCAGGTACAGGGCGCGGGTCATCCCCGTCAGGTGCATATAGACCATCATCTGGTCATAATGCATCTTCTTGGCGGCGCGGACGCCGTGCGCCTGAAGGTATGAAAACGAGGCGGCATTATGCGTCTTGAATTCCAGGACGTGCCACGTTTTCGGGGCTTCGGGGATGCCGAGGGCGCACCCGTCCATGTGGCCGGAGAAGTGGCCGCCAAGGGCCTTGACCTCGAATTGCCGGCCCGTCTCGGGGTTGACGTCGTAGACCTCGCAGCCGATTGCGCGCAGGTCCGCCACCAGGCGGTATTCCTCCATATCGCCCCGCTCGAAAAGGCGGTACATGCGGCCGTCGAAGTCCTCTTGTCCGCACCAGTGGAACGAGTACCACAGGTAGCGGGCGCAGGGGTGTCCAATCTGCGAGGCACCGAGATAGACCCGGCGCGGCTCGGCGTCACCGACGCGCTTATAGTGGTCGTAGATGGCCTGAACCGTGGGGGATTCGGCTGGTAAAACGTCGGAAATGTCACCCATGGCAGGACTCCAAAACAATCGCCAACGCAATAAACCCTAAAAGCACAGCCAAGAAAACCGTCCAAAATGGAGGCTTCGAGCCAATGACTGCATCTTGCCAATTCTTGGCCTGTTGTTGGGATCTATAGTAGTCACGCATAATCATTATTCCCTTGCCCCGACCTGCCACGCCGAGCCTTGCCATGCCATATTTTGTTAATTGCCTGCTAGATCCTGCAGTAACCGGACCCGCGCAAAAGTCGATTGAATCGCGACAACGCGATTGCGCTTGTTTTCGGATAAACCGGTCATGTCTATGCAATGCGTTCTGGCGGCTCCACGTCGGACTTTTTTCATGCCTTGGGTAATGTCTTTTTCGCAGACATTGACTGCCTCATCCGAAGAGACTCTCTCATACCCAACTCGAATTCTATTTTTGAAGAAAATGCCATCGTGAACTTCCAAATGCTTTTTCGCTTTGGCGAATACATGGCATGCGTATTGTTTTGAATCTGTCTCAATAGTTTGCATTAAATCGGAATAAGAAATGATTGCGCCAATTGGCTGCTTCCGTAGAAATGGGATCATGACATCCACCATTGCACGGAAATAATTCTGGTCGTTTGGAGGTGATGGGAGAGTCGGTACCGTTTTGGGTGTATTCATGATTGATCCTTAAAGTAAAAATCCCGTGTCTCGCCTTGTCGGGCAAGGCCCTACCAAACCCCACCGGGAAAAAACTAGTCGGTCGCTTCTGTAAGGTTGGTGACCTTAAATTTTCCAAACCCGCCAATCCCACGAAAATCGCCAATGCCTTGCATTCCCGCAAAGTCGGCGACTATTTTGAGCGTTTTTAGGTCAAGTCGCGCGTCGCAGACGACAAGTTCAAAAGTGCCACCCCATCGGCTGATTCGCGGACGAGTACGCGGACCCTTGCCGCCGCCGCGTCGTGTTGGATTGAGATTTACGAAGCATTTGAAAGGATCGAGTATATTGACATCCTCTTCATCGCGATGAATGCCCAGAGGCATGTCAGCCGGCACTATCACGGAATGGATGACGAGCGTGGTATAACGCTTGCTTCCCTCTACTTTCGCGCCCCAATACGCCGCGCCGTCGCAAAGACACTTTTTGATGTTATTTTGAGGAAGGTAAATCATGCCGTCGTCGTAGCAGTAAAGCTTATCGCGCCAGTTTTTCCGGTCCTCGGCGACGTGATCCACCGCCTTCGGCTTTTCTGCCTTGGTGAGGTTCAAACTCTCGGGAAGCTTGTTCATAATGAGGGGCGTTTGACCCTCTATGGTTACCGCGTATCGCTTGAAGGAAATGATCGCTGCGCTTTGAACTTCATCGGTATTGGGCTTTTTTACTGCCATTTTCTTCTCCTTGAGTGAATGATTCCCTTGCAATGCCAAGCAGCGCCGCGCCAAGACTTGCCTCGTAAATGTTATTGCCCTATCTGATGGCCAGTCGCTGGCCACGCTCTCCTAATCGGCGCCCTGGAATTTCCTGCCCGGCGGCAAGAGCGGCTCGAATTGCCTCCGTGTCTGGAACAACAGTGGTTTGAGTGATTTTGAAATTTTCGGGGAGATTGGCCGGCTCACCATCGATAATTAGTGGCAGCAGGCCACCATTATTGACGATGCCGACTCTGAAACGCGGCGTCTCCAATTTAGGTATCTTGTGACGTTCAAAGATAAGTTTAAGACGATCCAGTAAGGATTTCGCTGTGTTTAAATCAATGCGAGCGCGGGCATCAAGACGTTTTGCTTCCTGTTTGCGAACTTCTGATCGCGCCTGGATGGACTTGATCAGGCCCGCATAGTTATCGATTTTTTCAACCATGTTGTTGACGATCTCGGCCTCCAATGCGTCCAAGGCCGCGACGACATCCGGGCTGTCGAGGTTACCGGCGTTTTCGAAAATCAGGTCGTCCAGCGCGGCCAGGTCTTCACTGATATCGAACAGGCTTTGTCCGGGCATGGTGGTCTCCAATTAGAAAGGCACGTTGTCATTACGTTTCCACGGCAATGCGCCGGACTGCGGTGCCGGGGCGTGCGCCGGCGGTGGGGTGGCGGCCGCCGGTTGGGGCGGAGGCGCATAGACCGGCTGTTGTGCCGGTTGCGCGGCCGGTTGGGCCGGTTGTTGCTGATAGGCGGGCTGCGCCGCAGGTGCGGGGGCTGCTTGCGCCGGCGGCGGGGCGTATGCGGCCTGCGCGGCCGGGGCAGGGGCGGGCTGCTGGGCCGGCGCGCCCTCCAAAGGCTTGAACCCGGTAACGTCGTTCTGGTCGCCGTACTCCTCGTCGCGGGTAATCTTCAGCTTGATTATAAGCTGGCGGTTAAGGCACTCCGCCGAATCGTTGACCATGATCAGCCCGATGGCCCTGCCGAAGGAGGTCAACTCCTTATGCCCGATCTCCTCGGCCTTGGCGTTGGCGTTTCGGATGTTGATGTTTTTGAACACCTTGCGCCCGTTGTACTGCTGGTCGAGAATGTAAAAACGCAGTTTGAGATACCATCCCGTTCTTTTGCTGGTTTCGACGACTTTGGCCTCGTCGACCATGGCGGTATACCATCCGGCCGGCAACGGGTCGTAACTGTCCAGCCCTTCGCCGGTTTGGGTATCGAACCCCACGCCTCCATAAATTCCTGCAATGTCGCCCATGATGTTGCTCCTTTAAAGTTGTGGTTATTGGACTTTGTTAAGTTCCGCCTCCAAGACGGCCCAGCCGTTGGTCTCGGTGAATGCAAGTTCGTAGGGGATTTTTCCCCAGCGGCCACGGCCGCCGCCGGGATGGGAGGGACGCTCCTGCGTGTACATCATCGGGACGCCGCCGCCGATATCGATTGCCCTGGTGGCCGACTTGTTGAAGCCGAGATCCTCCTTTTTGACCGCGATCTTGCGGTTGAAGAAAAGGATACCGTCGGCCCACCGCGTCAGCATTTCCACGGCCTTGTCGTTAATATCGAAGGAATAGTGGTCATACGGTTCGTTCATCGGGTCATTGAACCGGCGGACCCTGACGTGGCCGATCATGATGCAGCCCATGCCGCGCTCGGTGCGCAAGGCGTCCAGAGCCTCGGTAATTTCCCGCCACATTCGCAGGGCCTCGGTATAGCCGCGGCCGAACCCCTTGCCGACCTGCTCGATGGACTGGACCTTGTTGATTCGGCAGACCTCGTCCCACACCAGCGGTTCAAGGGTGGACACGCTGTCGACGACAACGGTCTGGAAGGGGTGATCGGACGAGTAGAGCGCCCCGAACGCCTCCATTAGGTCGCCGAACTTCGTCACCACCGGGAACGCCGGCACGTCCAGAGCGTCGATGCCTTCCTCGCCCTTGATGGGCAGGACGATAGGGTTGCGGCTGCTGGCAGCAAAGGTGGATTTTCCGGACTTTTCGCGCCCGAGCGCGATGATCCGAAAAGGTCGATCCTGTTTGGCGCTTTGGATCGAAGTCATGTCAAATGCCATGTGATGCCTCCCGTTTCAGGTATTGCGGTAAGATGAAATAGAGTTTGTTATTACGGCGGATCTCGATGATGGCACCCTCTTTGAGAAGACCGTAAAGGGCCATTTCTCGCTCGGTCGAATGGCGGATGCGGTTGGAGACGACGCGGCGCGGCAGACCGTCCGGGCCGGCCCGGTGGACGTATTCGAGGATGCGGGCGCGAACCATGGCGAGGGGCGGGCGGTCGACGACCTGCAGCCCCCGAGTCGGGACCAGCCGTTCGTAAAGGCTTTGCTCGAAGCGGATGCGCGCCTCCCGCTCCTCGACGAGGAAATCAAGGACAGCCTGCAGGTTGACCGGCTGGCCGAATCCACCGGTGCGGCGAATGGCGGGCAGGACTTCATGGGTTACCCACCGTTTGAACGCCTTGGCCTCCGGCTTTCGCGACCGCAGTATCAGCGAATAGAGGCCGGCTTCGGAGACAAGGACGAGGTGGCGAACCTGACCCGAGGATTTATCGGGGTAGCTGGCGACCTCGTCGGCATCGAGGTATTTGGTCGCGTCGTTGGTGTCGCGATAGGACAGAATGAAGGGTAACGTCCGCATAATGGTGTAAAATTAAAATGAGCCAGAGGCTCAGCCT
>JAJQBO010000049.1 GCA_021203245.1 Planctomycetaceae bacterium | reverse complement strand
GGCCAGGGCCAGCGCGGCAGATCTGCGGCAGCTGGTGCCGGAACGCATCGCTAGGACCCTGGCGGAAGCGGTGCCGGCAATGCTTGGACGCTAGCGGGCGGTGCGGCAGGAGGAAGTCGTCCTCTATGCAATAGAAACCCGCACCAGTAGCCCGGTGCGGGTCTCACGTGGCGCCGACGGGGCGACGCCGGATTGTTCCGGGCTCTTCCCCGCCGGCGAGGGTTCCGGCTATGCCGGTGGCATCATGACCTCGGCGCTTGATGGCTGGAACGCCGCCGGTAGGGCCATGAACAAGCGGTAACTCCGTCCAGGAATCGGCGATTCCCGACAACTCTAGCCGTGGTCGAATGGCATCTCAACCACGGCTTCAAGCGTGTTTTAATTTGCGCGCCGCGAACAGGAGGATGCAGGCACCGACGATGCCGACCAGGATCTGCCCGATGAGGCCGTAGCCACCCATGCCGAACAGCGAAAAAATGAAGCCGCCGACCATGCTGCCGACCAGGCCCAGGATGATGCTCCACAACAGGCCAAGGCCGCCCGGACCCATGATGCGGTCGGCGATGAAACCGATAATCAAACCAATGATGATGGTGGCAATGATGCCATAGCCTGGGGTGGCGACGACATTGCTTGTTCCAACATAATACATGCGTTATCTCCTATGCGGTAGAACCGGCCCCGGCGGCACCTCCACCCAATGCGTCTCCCCGGGGTTCGCATTCACTCAATGCGTTAACTAACCATAACTGTCGCGCGATCTTTTTTTCCCGCCCTGCAAAAAATTGCTTGCAGAAGACGGTTGAGATTGTATATTGGTATTGCGTTACCTATTTACCTATTTTAAAATCCAACCCACCGGAGGCCGATGGTGCGGCTTCCGGACAGACAACTGAAACGCCCGTGCCGGTCCGGCCGGTATGCAAGGAGATATGTATGTTTTGTTATCAATGCGAACAAGCCGCGTGCGGGAGCGGCTGTACCACGCGCGGCGTGTGCGGCAAGTCGGCCGAGGTCTCGGACCTGCACGACCTGCTGGTTGAGGTGGCGGCGGGCGTGTCGGCCTATGCCCTGGCCCTGCCGGACGACGATGTGGAGGCGGGGCGCTTTGTCGTCCAGGCGTTGTTTACAACCGTCACGAACGTTAATTTTACAGACGAGTCCATCGCCGCATGGATACGGAAAGGGGTTGCGCTCCGAGACCGCCTGGCAAAGGCCTCTGCCACACTTCCCGATGCCTCACGAACCAGCGCCCTGCCCCCCTGCGCCACCTTTACCCCGCCGGACGACATTCCCGGCATGGCGGATGCGGCAGCCGCCTTTGGCATTGTCGCGAGGCAGAAGCGTCTCGGCGACGACAAGGCCGGGGTCCTGTATATGGTCATCTACGGGTTGAAGGGCGCGGCCGCGTATCTCGACCATGCCTCCCGCCTCGGCGTCGAAGATCCGTCCGTGTACCGGATGTTCCACGAGACCCTCGCCCTCACCTGCGCCGAGCCGGACGACATGAACGTTCTGCTCGAGGCCGCGCTGAAGGCGGGTGAAATCAACCTGAAGGCGACGGAACTTCTAGACAGGGCCAATACATCCCGATTTGGCCATCCAGAGCCGACTTCGGTCAGGGTGACGCCGGTCGCTGGCAAGTGCATCCTCGTCTCAGGCCACGACCTCCTCGACCTCTACGACCTGCTCGTCGCGACCGAGGGAAAAGGCATCAACATCTATACCCACAGCGAAATGCTGCCGTGCAACGTCTATCCAGTCATGAAGAATTTCGCCCATCTGGTCGGCAACTATGGCGGGGCCTGGCAGGAACAGCAACGCGAATTCGCCGACTTCCCCGGACCGATACTCCTGACGACCAATTGCCTTATGCCGCCGCAGTCCGCCTACAAGGACCGGGTCTTTACCACCGGACTCGTCTCGTACCCGGGGGTGACGCACCTCGAAAACGGCCGGTTCGAACCGCTTCTCGACGCCGCGCTGGCTATGCCCGGATTCGCGGAAGACGCGCCCGAACACCGCATCACCATCGGCTTTGCCCGCAAGGCCGTTCTGAACGTGGCGGATCAGGTGGTGGGCGCGGTCAAGGCCGGGCTGATTCGCCATTTCTTCCTGATCGGCGGCTGCGACGGCGCAAAGCCGGGACGCAATTATTACACCGAATTTGCCGAAAAAACGCCGCCGGATACGGTGATCCTCACCCTCGCCTGCGGCAAATACCGCTTTAACAAGCTGGATTTCGGCGATATCGGCGGCATTCCGCGCTTGCTCGACGTCGGCCAGTGCAACGACGCCTATTCGGCCGTCCAGGTGGCGGTGGCGCTTGCGAACGCCTTCGGCTGCGGCGTCAACGACCTGCCGCTGTCGTTTGTCCTCTCCTGGTACGAGCAAAAGGCGGTGGCAATCCTCCTGGCCCTGCTGCACCTGGGCGTCAGGAACATCCGCCTCGGCCCGTCTCTGCCCGCGTTTGCGACGCCGGCTGTCCTGGAGGTGCTTGGCTCGACCTTCGGGCTCTCGCCCATCACCACGCCGGACGAGGATCTGGCGCTGTCATTGGGCGGGTGAAAGTGTTTTGTTCACGTTTTTCGCTGTGCCGCAGTAGAAAACCTGGCACTCTCACCCTTACCCCGGCCCTCTCCCCCGAAGGGAGGGAGCAGGCAACTCTGGTACGATGGCGGCCCGAAAGGCCGCCATTTTTTATTGTTCCTGCGCCGACAATGCGGCGGCGTATGCGTCATATGTGTGCTGGTCGAACAGCGCCATGCGCACCAGCGACGGGTGGTCGTTGCCGGCGAGAAAGGCGGCAATCTCCCGTATCGCGATCGCCGCTGCCTGCGTGACCGGGTAGCCGTATATGCCGGTGGAGATGCTCGCGAAAGCGAGGCTTTTCAGCCCGTTGTCGCGGGCCAGTTCCAGGGCGGTCTTGTAGCAGGAAGCCAGCAGATCGGCTTCGCCGTGTCCGCCGCCGTGCCAGACCGGCCCCACCGTATGCAGGACATGTTTGGCCGGAAGCCGCCCCGCGCCGGTGATGACGGTCTGTCCGGTCGGACAGCCGCCGATGGCGCGGCATTCCTCCAGTATCGACGGGCCGCCGGCGCGGTGAATCGCCCCGTCCACACCGCCGCCGCCCGCCAGCGCGGCATTGGCGGCATTGACGATGCCGTCAACCGCCTGCTTGGTGATATCGCCCAGCACCAGTTCGATTACGCCGTTGCCACTCTCTACGCGCATACTCCCGCCCTCCGCTGCCCCCGGCCCGGTCCACAAAAAAGTTGCCCATCCCGGTGGAAAGGAATAGAATACCGGTTTCGCTTGAAGTTGGGCCACCAGGAGACTCACCCATGCCGGACCGCACCCGCATTCTACACCTCGTCGCCCACGACGGCAATTGGGAACCCTTTATCCGTATCGCCTCGCTGGCGGCGGCGCTGCGCGAACACGGCTTCCATTCTTTGGTGGCGGCGCCAGACCATAGCCGCCTGTGGGAATTGTCGGAAGCGGCAGGCGTGGAAATGCTCGACTACACCCTCACCAGCAGCTTCAATCCGTTGCGCTGGCGCGAACTGGGCAACCTCATAAAGACCGCCGACGTCGGCCTTGTCCACCTGCACGACCAGGTCTCGGGCAAACTCCTGTCGTGGGCCCGGATGTTTGCCGGCAGCATCGCCGTCGTCGCCACCCGCTACGATATCGAGCCCTCCTTCGGCAACGCCGATTACGGCAGCGGCATCGACATCGTCGCCGCGCCTTCCCACGTGATGGAATCCGTATACCGCGAAAGCGGCGCTCCCCGGGAAAAACTGGCTGTCGTCTACGCCGGCATCAACATCGCCACCGCCGATCGCGCCGGCGAAGAACGGGACGTCCTGCGCACCACCTTCCGGCAACAGTACTGCCCGGACAAGGAAAAACCGCTTTTCCTCATCAACATCGCGCCGCTGGAACAGGCCTCGCACCAGATGGATCTCCTGGAAGCGTTGCCGGAAATCCTCGTCGCGCGGCCCCAGACCCATGCCGTCATAATGGGCGAGGGACCGCTGCTGGACGAGTTGCAGCGCCGCCGCAAAATCCTTGCCCTGGAAAACGACGTCAGCATCGTCGAACCCGACAAGGCCTACCACCGGCTCCTCGCCGCCGGCGATTGTTATGTCGCCATGGGCGCGGACGACGGAACCGGCCTGATGATTCAGGCAGCCATGGCTGCCGGACGCGGCGTGGTCGCCAGCGCCACCGGCTGTCATGGCGAACTGGTGGACGACGGAAAGACGGGCGTGGTTGTGCCGTATGACGGGATCAAGGACGCGATTATCGACATGCTGCAAAACCGGACGCGCCGCGAGCACCTCGGCCGTTTGGCGAAGGTCAAGGCGCACAAGTCGTTTCTTATGGCCGACCGCGCCGGGGAGATGGCGGGGCTCTATACCCGCGCGCTCGATACCAAGGCGATGTGAGCGGGTTGGGGGGATATTGGAGCGTTGTGGCACGAAGGAGCCTGCGCGATACCGCGCAGGCTCATGTGTTTTGTGAATGGCTGGAGAACGATTACCGGCCGGCGGCGAAGAGGGTGTCAGTCATATGATTGGCTGCGCCGATAACGCCGTGGTCTTCCGACAAGGCGGACGGCTCGATGACGGTTCGCTTGTCGACGCCGTGGAGGCCCATGGCCTGCACGCGGGCGCGCAGGGTGTGGAAGAAGAATTCCCCGTTGTTGGCATAATCGCCGAAAAAGATGATTTGACCAGGGTCACTGATGTAGATGATATTATTGATGACGATGGCGAAATGGTCTGCCAGTTCTTCCATCACCATCTGTCCCAGCTCGTCGCCGGCGTCGGCGGCCCTGCCGACATCCGCCAGTCCGCCGGTGAGGTCGGCGGCAAAGACCGCCGAACCGGGGAACTGATCGCGCCGCGCCACCGCGCGGGCCAGCACCCTGCTCGGGGCGACCAACGCCTCGAGACAGCCCTTGCCGCCGCAGACGCAGGTCGCGTCGCTCTTCGGATCGATAATGAGGTGGCCGATTTCGCCGGCAAATCCGGTCGCGCCGCAACTCACCACCCCGTCCGCGACCAGGCCGCCGGAGATGTAGTCGCCGGAATTGCCGATCATGTAGAAACGGCAGGTTTCATCGCCCCGGGCGTGGAGTTCCCCATGGGCGAGGTGCCGCCACCAACTGTCGACGTGGACAGGGACGTTTTCCGGCAGATGGGCGCCAAGAGCCTGACGAATCGGGATGTTGACGCCCCACTGCGGGAATTGGTAGGCGGCCAGACAAACGCCGTTTTCCACATCGACAATGCCGTTGCACCCGACAACGGTGGCGAGACACCCCTCGCGCGGCAGTTCCCTTTGCCCGGTCTGCTCGCGGAACGCGGTGGCGATGAGGGCGACCACCTCGTCAAAGGAGACATTGTCGAGCGGGACGGTTTTGCGCCCCACCACCATCTCCCCCTTGAGGTTGACGACGGAGGTGGAAAGAAAATCACCGCCCAGGCGGACCGCGTATATGTAGCGGCACTCGGCGTTGAAGGAGAACAGGTTCGGCTTTTTGCCGCCCTCCTCGGTGGAGACGCCCTTGCCGGAATAGGAAATCATGCCTTCTTCAAGATAATAGTCGATTATCTTGTGAACCGTCATTTTGCTGAGCCCGGTGGCCCGCGAGATCTCGTTGACAGCCACCGCTCCAGCACCGCGCATGAAGGAGAGGACGAGCTTCCGGTTCCTGAATTTCAAGGTCTTCAGGGAATTCTTCGATTCTGTCTTTAAAAGCATCAAACACCACCTCCGGCATGGAGCAACCCGGGAGCGGCGGGAAACGTTCGTTTCAACCGCGACCCCACCCTGTTCCAGAACTAGACCGTCTAGTCTGATCCATATCGAACGAAAAAAAATTGGCCGACCCTTTCGCCGCAGCGCACACACGCGCCGCGAGTCTCGGTTACTGTCGTCCAGTCAGGCTGAAAAATAAGGGGATCACCGTTATGCGCGGAATAGAATTTGTCATTGCATACGAAAGTGCGCCGCCAACCTCATGGAACCGTGTTTCCGCTCTCTGTTGACATTTTAATACTATTTTCTCGAATGCAAGGACTTTTATTGGTTTTATTTGGCTAAATTAATATCGCCCACACCATCTTCTTTACAATTTCGTACAATCTGCGGCCAATTCTATGGGAGATGTAGACTCTCTTTCGGGAGAAAGTGGATTTCCCACCAACGATGTGCCACTTTCGTATACAAACAGGTGTGAGAATCGTTCTTAGAGATTATTTCATAACGCTTGTTAAAAATCCATAAAAAACACTGCGTATGTATGAAATCATTAACGTTTCAGTATAACGTCTCAACTACCCGAGGTCAAGCCATGAAATATCACTAGCCCCACGCTTTGCCACATCCAGCGCGTCAAATTTTGGCTGATACAGGAGTAACACTTTATACCTGAAATCATTAGCTTTTACCCGCCCATGTTATATGTGGACAAAAAAACACGTCAACTACAAGAGATAGTTGACGTGCTCCGTTCCGGTATACCTAATCTTTGATACCTAGCGCGTTTTCAAAACAGCAGGAATTGTGGAACGTTTATCAGGGTTGCCCTTCGAGCACGCCTGGACACTGAATCGCGAAAAAACGCGTTGGTCAGGCAGAATGCATCCCTCACGTTCGTGTCACCGGTCTTACCGGTCGACCCGTGCGCCGCCGCCGCCGACCAGCTTCTCCACCTCCGCCTTGGTGGCCATGGTGGTGTCGCCGGGGGTGGTCATCGCCAGGGCGCCGTGGGCCGCACCGTAGTTGACCGCCTTGGCGGCGTCGCCAAAGGTCATCATGCCGTAGATAAATCCCGAGGCAAAACTGTCGCCGCCGCCGACGCGGTCGAAGATTTCCAGCCGTTCCCGCATGGTCGCTTCGTGGAACTTTCCTTCGTACCAGCAAATCGCGCCCCAATCGTTGACGCTGGCGGTCCTGACAGTCCGGAGCGTCGTGGCGACAGCCTGGAAGTTCGGGTAGGTTTTGACCGCCTTTTCAATCATACGCTTGAACCCGTCGATCGGAAGGGCGCTCAGGTTTTCATCCACCCCTTCGACCTCGAGGCCGAGGCAGGCGGTGAAGTCCTCTTCGTTGCCGATCATGATGTCGACGTATTTCGCCAGCTCCTGGTTGACCTCGCGGGCGCGGTCCTTGCCGCCTATTCCCTTCCACAGGCTGGGCCGGTAGTTGAGGTCGTAGGAGGTGATGGTGCCGTGCTTTTTCGCAGCCTTGAGGGCGGCGATGACCGTGTCGGGCGTCATGTCGCCGAGGGCGGCGTAAATGCCGCCGGTGTGGAAGTGGCGCACCCCCGCCTTGCCGAACAGTTCGTCCCAATCGACGTCTTCCGGCGTCATCTGCGACACGGCGGTATGGCCCCGGTCGGAACAGCCCACCGCGCCGCGAACGCCAAAGCCGCGCTCGGTGAAATTGATGCCGTTTCGGACGTTTTTCCCGATACCGTCGTACTGCCGCCAGATGATGCGGCTGGTGTCGACACCGCCCTGGAGGATGAAATCCTCGACCAGACGGCCGATGGGGTTGTCGGCGAGGGCGGTCACGACCGCCGCCCGCAGGCCGAAGCACCGGCGCAGGCCACGGGTGACGTTATACTCGCCGCCGCCTTCCCAGGCGGTGAACTGCCGGGCGGTGTGGATGCGGACCGCGCCCGGGTCGAGCCTGAGCATGACCTCCCCCAGCGAGACCGCGTCATAGGTGCACTCTTCCGGCTTTTTATAGACAATACTCATACTGTTGCGCCTTTCTTCTCTCCCGTATCCCTAGCCCCGAACCTTGGCCAGCATCTCCATGGCCGCTTTCGCGTCCTTTTCGATCTTCTCCCAATTGCCGGCCTTGAGGTCGTCGGCCTTCCCGAGCCAGGTGCCGCCCACGCAGGCGATCTCCGGCACGGCGAGCCACTCGGGGGCGTTGGCGGCGGTCACGCCGCCGGTGGGCATGAAATGGATGCCGAGATGCTTGTACGGCGCGATGATGTTTTTAATCATGGCGACGCCGCCCAGGGCTTCGGCGGGGAAAAACTTGAACATGCGGACGCCCAGCTCGAACGCCTGCTCCACTTCCGACGGGGTGGCGACACCGGGGGTAAAGGCGTAATTCTTCGCCACCGCTTCCTTGACTATGGTCGGGTTGAACCCGGGGGCGACGGCAAAGGACGCGCCGAGGTCGAAGGCCTGGTGCAGGTGGTCGAGGTTGAGGACCGTACCCGCGCCCAGGAACAGATCGGGGAATTCCTTCTTCGCCTCCTTGATGACGTCGGGGGCGGCCTTGGTGCGGTAGGTGATTTCCGCCGCCTTGACGCCGCTCCTATTCAGGATCTCCAGCAGCTTCAGGCCGGTTGTGACGTCCTCCAGGACCAGGACGGGGACGATGCCTGTGGTGCGGAGCTTTGTGGCGGTCTCCAACTGTTTTTGTACGAACATTGACTTTTTCTCCTTTTTGGAAAGAGTTGAGGGCACATGAACAAGACGTGCGCCCGGACGCGCCGGGCGTGTTTTGGCGCGGGTGCAAGCCCGGTTCCCTTATAGTAGAATCTCCCCCATTACGCAAGTGGCGAGTCAACAATCCACTGCCGGGAAAGGCGAAAAGATGGACAATTTCCGCGCGAACGGCTTTACCCCCGCGGATGAAGAATTTATGCGGGTGGCAATCCGCCTCGCCGCCACCGGCGAAGGCCGGGTCTCGCCAAATCCGCCTGTCGGCTGCGTTCTCGTCAAGGAAGGCCGCATCATCGCCCGTGGCTGGCACGACCGCCTGGGCGACCTCCATGCAGAAGCCATGGCCCTGCGTGAAGCCGGGCCGGCGGCGGAAGGGGCGACCGCCTACGTCAGCCTCAGTCCCTGCACCACCTTTGGCCGACAGCCCCCCTGTTCCGACGCCCTGATAGCCGCCCGCGTGGCCGGGGTCGTTGTGGGGGCCGAAGACCCGAATCCCCGAAACAGCTCGGGTGTCGAGGTCCTCCGCGCGGCAGGCATTCCCGCCCGGGCCGGCTGTCTGGCCGAGGAGGCGGAGTACGCGGCCCGGGGATTTTTTTCCATGCAGCGCCGTAAGCGGCCGAACCTCCTTTTCAAATACGCCATGACCCTGGACGGGAAAATCGCCGCTTGCACCGGCGACAGCCGCTGGGTCTCATGCGGCAGCAGCCGAGAGCAAGTCATGGACATGCGGTCCCGCGTCGACGCGATCATGATCGGGTCGGGCACGATGCGTGCAGACAACCCGCTCCTCACCGTCCGCGAGCCTGCGTGGAGCGCCAGGGGCGGCGCGGCGCGGCATCGCCAGCCCCTCAGGGTGGTGGTCGACGGCGGTCTGCATACCCCGCCGTCCGCGGCGATGCTGCGGGACGTAAGCGGCGGGCCTGTCCTCCTCGCCTGCGGCGGCGACGCCCCGCCGGAGCGGGCTGACGCGCTCCGGTGGGCGGGTGCGGAAGTGGTGCCCTATCCGGGCGAAGGCGGCAAGGTGGCATTGCACAGCCTCCTTGCCGACCTGGGCGGGCGCGGCGTCAACAGGGTGTTGTGCGAAGGGGGCGGCGGCCTTGGCTGGGCCTTGCTGAGCGCGCGGCTGGTTGACGAAGTCGCGGTGTTTATCGCGCCCAAGCTGGTGGGCGGACGGGACGCGCCCGGCCCGGTGGGGGGCGACGGATTGCCCCTGATGTCAGGCGCGTGGCGCGTGGCAGTGCGGGAGCAGTCCCGAAGCGGGGACGACGTCTTTATCGGCGGAACGGTGATCTACGACGACTCACTCGATGGTCAGGGCGTTTAGGTCCTCTTTCGGTTCGGGTATGCGCGGCCCAATCCGACGCAGGGTGTCGACAAGGATGGACGCGACCGCCCAATCCCGGTACCACTTTTTGTCGGCAGGGATGGCGTACCACGGTGCGTACGATGTCGAACACCGGCTCAACATCATGCCGTAGGCGGCTTGATAATCGTCCCAGAACGCCCGCTCGGCGAGGTCGCCCTTCTCGAACTTCCAGCGTTTGTCCGGCTTGTCCAGGCGCGCCTGGAGGCGGCTTTTCTGTTCGTCCTTCGAAATGTGGAGGAAGAACTTGACGATAACCACGTTGTTCTGCGTCAGGTATTTTTCGAATTCGTTGATCTGTTCGTAGCGCTGATTTATCACCGCATCCGGGTCCATATGGTGCACCCGGCGAATAAGCACGTCCTCGTAATGGGAACGGTTGAAAATGCCGATCACCCCCTTGGGCGGCACCGCCCCGTGGATGCGCCACAAATAATCGTGGGCAAGTTCAATCTGGCTCGGTTGTTTGAACGAGGTCACCCGCACCCCCTGCGGATTGATGGGGCCGAACACCTTGCGGATAACCCCGTCCTTGCCGCCGGTATCCATGGCCTGGAACACCACGAGCAGCGCGGTCTTCGCCTCGGCGTAAAGGGCATACTGAAGCGTGGACAATTCGTCCGTCAACTCGCCCAGGCGGGCGCGGGCGTCCTTTTTACCATCCACGCCGTCTGTCGCCTCAGTCGGGCGTTTCGACAACTTACCCGCGTTCTTCCCCACCCGCATGACCTGCAAAACCGACTTCGCTTTAGCCATTGCCGGATCCTTTCCGTGGCCGTACCTTGTCCCAATTCCACGCCTGCTGACCGTATTTGCCCCGGTAATGGGCGGCGGCCGCCTCGTCCAACGCTTCCGGCGGCGTGTATGCCTTCCACCCTTCCGTGAGGGCGGCGGAAACGATGGCCCCGGCCACGTACCGCATAAAATGGGGCCCGCACCGGTCCGGAGCCATGGCGGCGACGGTGGTGCAGAAA
Source organism: Planctomycetaceae bacterium (assembly GCA_021203245.1). Lineage (GTDB taxonomy): Bacteria > Planctomycetota > SZUA-567 > SZUA-567 > SZUA-567 > JAJBSZ01. The sequence goes on along the minus strand of JAJQBO010000049.1, from coordinate 2,944 downwards.
TCGGCGTGGTCCCTCCCCTGGCGGTAATCGGGTTGCTCACTGGGAAAGCGGAGATAGCGGGACAGGGTGGTCACGTCCGCCGTCACCAGGAGCGATCCATGTACCAGCGCCCGTTCGCGGCGGCGGAGCTGCGCCGTGCCGGCCAACTTGCGGACGCCGTTGTCCGTCTCCACCGAAATGTCGCAGATTCCGGCGTGAAACGCCGTGATGCCCACGGCCGCCAATCCCATGACGACCGGCTTCGATAATGCCGCGTAGGACTGGCGGATGCCTGAACCGCCCTCCTGCCTGCGGTCGATTTCGGCCAGATCGGCCCACGCCTCCCAGCACAGCACGCCCGGATACAGCAGCACCGCGCCGCCGCCGGACTGTCGCCGCACCAGGCCGACGCCATCGTCCCGCATCGCGTCGACATCGGCCTCGACCGCCGGAACCTGGGCCAGGCCGACAGCCACCGTCACCCCCTGGGGCAGCCACAGGGCGATGGAGACGCCGTCGCCGGACTCGTCCACCCGCGCCTCCGACCAGGCGAGGACGCGGGCCGGTTCGCGGGCGGCCGGGCTGCAGCAGGGAACGCAGCCGATTTGTTCGAGGGGTAAATCAGTCATCCTTTTTTTCACCATTTTCCATCGAGATGCCGGTAAGGTTGCAGATAGGAATCGTGAAGGCGATGCCCTTCCCTTTTTCCCGTACATTTGCCGCTTCGACAACCACAGTATAAAGGGTGTCCAGTTTTTCACGCGGAGAAATTATCAGGATAATCTCTTTCGACGACTCGACCTGCAACGAGCGGAAAAAGGAAAACACCTGCTCGCCCGAGCCGCGTCCGTAGGCGATGGTCGCGCCGTGCGCGCCGGCGTCGGTGACCTTCTTGACAATGGCATTGGCCTTGCCGCGTTCGACAATAGCCACGATAGCTTCGTATTCCATGGTAATGTCCTCCTCTACACGGTCCGGAAAATGCCCACGATCATGATCGCGCCTGCCACCCCGAGCACCGTCAGGCCGATGATGCCGAAGCCGGCCGTCAACGGGTCCACCCCTTCCAGCGACCGCGCCAGGCCAAGCGCCAACGCCATGTTCACCGGGATATTGACGGGGCCGGTGGTCGCGCCGGCGCAATCGAAGGCGATGGCGGCGAATGTCTGGTTGCAGAAGTAGCCGATGACCGCCAGAAGAACCAGTGCCGGAATCACGATGTAGAGAAAATTGATGTTATAGATAATCTTGACGACGCCAAGGGCCATGCCGCAGGCAAAGCCGAAAGCCGTCACCATCATGAGGAACCGCGACGTTACCACGCCGACGGAGATGTTTTCCGCCTCGTGGGTGACCGAGGCCAGCGCCGGTTCCACCAGCGTGGCGACAAACCCGAGGCAGAAGGCGACGACAATGATAAGCGGCCTGTTGAGCCGCACCAGTTCGGCCCCGGCGCTGTCCGCCACCGGAATCAGGCTCATCTGCGCCCCCTGGAGGAACAGGAACAGGCCGAGGATGGTGAAGACAATGCCGAAGGTAAATTGCTTGTTGTCTTCAAGAGGCGATCGAAACACGATCAGCTTCAAAAACAGCAACAGTATCACCAGCGGCATGACGCTGAACACCACCCCTTTCAACTCCTTTGCGAGAAAGACGACAAATTCCATGGGCAGCCCTTTTCTTTAACGCCCTCGTTAATATTTCCGCGTTTATTATAGACAAGCGCCTGCGTCAAAGCAACGCCCTTGTTTTCCGTTGCGTTGCGAGGCCGTACACGGTATGAGGATGGCGGGCGGGCGCGCCGCCAGACGCTGCGGCGCAGCGCTGTTCGACATTGGGTTATTTCGCCATCATCAGACTACGGGAGGGAAGACATGAGCGCGGGCAAATGTGCATATTGCGACAAGGGCGAGACACTGGCGGCATTTGGCATCGAGGTGCAGGTTTTGGACGCGGCAACGGTCTACCTGTTCAAGGAACAGAGCCACCCCGGGCGGCTCATCGTTGCGCCGAACGCCCATGTCGCCAACCTGACCGACCTTTCGGACGCGGATCGGAACGCCTATTTCGCCGACCTGGCCCGTGCGGCGCGGGCGCTCCAGAAGGCGTATAACCCGGACAAAATCAACTACGGCGCGTTTGGCGACACGGCCGGCCACCTGCATTTCCACCTTGTCCCCAAATACAAGGACGGTTTCGAATGGGGGACGGTGTTTGCGATGAATCCGGGCAAAACCTTCCTGGATGAGAAGGGCTACGAGGAGGCGGCAGCAAAGATACGGGCAGCCCTGTAGCGTCCTGCCTGCGGCGAAAAATCCTTGCCTTGCCGGTGCGGAAATGTACAGTAGGAGGTCCGTTTCACGCCGGTCTGGAAACGGCGGTGAGGATTGACGGTTTTTTCGCGAAGCCGGGTGGAGGAGTGATGGAGTACGACAACGGGTACGGCTACAGCCCCCACAGCAAATGGATAGCGTTGCTGTTGTGTCTGTTTTTCGGGGTGCTTGGCCTGCACCGCTTCTACGTGGGCAAGGTCTGGACCGGGCTCCTGCAATTATTCACCGGCGGCGGCTTTGTCATCTGGGCCGTTGTCGATTTTATCCTCATCCTTTTCGGCGCTTTCACCGATTCGGAAGGGCGGAAGCTCTCCTGACCGCATCGACGTCACAACGAAACGCCGCCTTGGCTCAGTGGTAGAGCAGCGGTTTTGTAAACCGCAGGTCACCCGTTCGAATCGGGTAGGCGGCTCCATAACTCAAGAAAAGGCAAGGATTAAATTCCTTGCCTTTTTCGTCAAATGAATAAGATGGTGTCACACCGTTATGCTATCCTCACAGAAAATGCGGCATATTCATGTTACTGCAGCCCTTCTATTACGTATGCACACAACCCGCCACCACCGGCATGACGCCTCTTAGAGTCTATCCCGTTATCAAGTCATACGGTTGAAGTTGTAGTTATCAATGGC
>JAJQBO010000159.1 GCA_021203245.1 Planctomycetaceae bacterium | reverse complement strand
CCCACTCAAGCCACGAATGTCCATATCGGCACCCCCACACGTCACCCCGGCGTCTCGACGTCACGCCGTGAAACTGACGGGCGGTTGTGCCGGGGCAGGCGGGAAAGACAAATGCTGCAGGCCTCTTTACCGTATCAAGCCATACCATAATGCGACCGCGCCCCCGACTGCCCCGGCACAACTTCACGACCCTCGCCCGGTTCATCGCATGCCCGCCGGGGTGACGTTTGTGGGGAGAATCGAGCGTTGAGGGCAGAATGTACCAATGCAGAGGTGATGCCAAAAAGCCAAACGTGAGCAGCGCCCTCCCGATTTGGGAGGGCGCTTTTTTGTTTGGGCTTTATTCTCCCCCAAACGTCACCCCGGCGTGAAAAACGTCCGCTGTATTCTTTTACGGGAAGTTGTGCCGGGGCAGGCGGGCTGGACATGGACGGCAGAGCTTCCTGAATCCCATTGCAGCACAGGGTCATTCGCCTTGCCCCGGCGCAACTACACGCGTGTCCGCTGGTGTGGACGCTTTACCGCCGGGGTGACAAGTGGGGAGAATGTGGCGGTTCTGGTTGTTCAAAGTGCGGCGCGTTGGTGGGTATGTACCACCGTTCCCTCATTGGGAGGTCCGCTGGACCCCCGCGTTCGCGGGGGTGACGGGGTTTTATGGGATGAGTGGGGCTTGGTGCTCTGTGTGGAGGGCGGGGGACGTGGTGTGGTACCGCTGTATCGCGGCAGGAAACGGCCAGCCACGTGACAGCTTGTGGCACAGGCTTCCTACCAGCGGAACTTTCATCGCAACCAGCTTGCGTCCGGCGCATGATTCGTGATAATGCGGTAGGACCACGTCCAAAAACCACTCATTCTACCGCGCTCCTGCTCTCTCTTTGGAACGGGGAGTCGGCATCGCGGCAATTCAGCAAGAAGAGGGGAGCCACATATGGCCAACGCAAACGAAGACAAGGAATTTTCACGGGACGCCGTTCCCCTGGATCAGCGACGAGGATTTTTCAGCCTCCTTGTCGTTGTCCTGGGACTGGTGTTTGTCGTCACCAGCATGCAGGTGGGCGGCATTATCGGCAACGGCCTGCCGTTCAACGAAGCCATCGGCGCAGTCGTGCTGTCGAGCGTCATCCTGACGGTGCTGGGCGCGTTCATGGGCGTTATCGGGGCAAAAACCGGCCTCACCTTCGGCCTGTTGACCCGCTACTCGTTCGGCGAATTCGGCACGTGGATTCCCGTCGCCATCGTCGCCGTCACCACTATCGGCTGGTTTTCCATCGACGCTTTCCTGATCGGCGCGTCGACGAACTCGCTGTTCGCGTCCATCCCGGTTTGGCCCATCGTCGTCATCTCCGGCGTCGGGATGACCCTGACCGCCCTCTACGGCATCGGCTGGATGACCAAACTCAGCAACCTTGCCGTGCCGCTTATCGCCCTGTTCGCGATAATCTCCATCGTCTACTCGTTCGTGAGCGTGGGCGGCATCGAAGGCTTCCAGGCCATCGTTCCGGCTTCGCCCATCACCTTCTCGCAAGGCGTGTCCCTGGGCGTCGGCTCCTACGCGGTCGGGGCCATCATGTTCACGCCCGACATCCTCCGCTTCGCCAAGTCGAAGGGGTCCGCCATTTACATCATGACGATCGCCATGATGATCGGCAACACCTTCGTCGTTCTCTTCGGCACCATCGGCGCGCTGGCGACGGGCGAGTACGACATCGCCAATATCCTGCGCCTCCAGGGCCTGCTCGCGCCCGCCTTCCTGGTGCTGGTCCTGAACATCTGGTCGACGGCGCAGGGCTGCGTGTACACCGGGTCGCTGTCGTTGTCCAGCAAGATCGGGTCGGTCAAGCGCGAGCACATCGTCGTCGCCTTCGGCGTCGTCGGCATCATCCTGGCGCTCCTGGGCTTTTACGATCACTTCGGCAATTACATCAACTTCCTGGCGTCCCTCGTGCCGACCCTCGCCGGGGTGCTGATTTCCGACTACTTCGTCAAGTACCGCGCCGGCTACGGCGATGTCGCGACCGTCCGCTTCGCGCCGGTCGACGTCACCGGCTTCGCCGCCTGGCTGGCCGGCATCCTCGTCTATTATTATCTGCCGCTCGGCATGCCGGCGGTGACCGGCGTCGTCGCCAGCTTCCTGGTGCGCACGGTCCTGGTTATGGCGTCCAAAAAACAAGGAGTCCACGCATGAAGGGTTTTTCCGACCATTTCAACAAGGCGCCGGTGCAACTCGCGCCCGCGAAAACGGCGGTCATCGTCGTCGACCTCGTCAACGATTTTATGAAGGAAGGCGGCAGCATGGTTCTGGGAGGGGGTATGGCGGTGGTGCCGCCCATCCTGAAGATCGTCGACGCGGTGAAGAAAAAAGGCGGTACGGTCGTGTACATCAAGGACAACCACCGCCCCGACAAGACGGACGCCGAGTTCCTCATCCGCGAGCCGCACTGCATCGACGGCTCCTGGGGCGCGGAACTGATCGACGAACTGTCGCCGGACGCGAGCGACTATATCCTGAAAAAACGCCGTTTCAGCTCGTTCTTCCAGACCGACCTCGACATGATCCTGCGCGAGAACGGCGTTGAAACGATCATCGTGGTCGGGGTGGTGACGAACATCTGCGTTCGCTCCACCGTTCACGACGGCTTCTTCAACGGCTACCGCTGCATCGTGCCGCAGGAATGCGTCATGGCGACCGGCGACCGCGAGCAGGAGTCGACCCTGTGGGACATCGACACGCATTTCGGCTATGTCATGAAGACAGACGAGGTGCTGAAGATTATTGGCTAGAGCTTAATAAAGAGAGATTGGTTCCTCTCTGCGTTACGGTTATTATTGGAATAGACCGAAAAGCGCAGGGGAAGGTTCACATTCAATGTAAAACGCTCTAAGGTCGACAACCAAAACCGAATTCACCGAACGGGGTGCCGCCCAACGCGGCACCCCGTTTAATTTTCCCGGCGGCAAAGCGGAAGCGACAGGAGGAATTCACGGAGCTCGTGGACACTCCAAATTTGCAGGGCAGTGTTATTACTTTTTTTTGGAGAAACTATAATGGACAAGAATAGATCTTCCAGCAACAAGAGTTCGTCTTCCGGCGATCGCTGCCGCGATGAAAACGGCCGCTTCGAAAGCTGCGACAACAGCTCCAGCTCCAACAGTTCGAAGTCGAGCTCGAACAGCTCCAGCAACAAGTCCGGATCCGGCACCCAGGGCAAGTCCAACAAGCCCGCGTCCCAGGACGGCCGCCGGAACAACGGCCAGAACGCCTGCCGCGATGAAAACGGCCGTTTCGAAAGCTGCGACTAATTTCGGACGCTTTGCTCTACGATTTCCTTCCACCCAGTGGTGAACCGAGCCTCGGCGCTATTTTCCGAGGCTCGTTTTCGCGTTTCCGCTCGTCCCTTCGTTTCCTACCCCACCGTGTTGACCAGGCTGCCTATCCCTTCGATCCGGCACTCGACCACGTCGCCCTTGTGCAAAAACCGCGGCGGCTGGAAGCCCATCCCGACGCCTGACGGCGTGCCGGTGATGAGGATGTCGCCTGGCTCCAAGGCCATGCCGGCCGAAAGCTGGCTCAGCATAAACGGAATGTCGAAAATGAATTCGCTCGTGTTCGCGGCCTGCCGTTTCTCCCCGTTGACGAAACAGGAGACAAGGAGATCGGGCGGGGTCGCGAATTCGTCGGCGGTGACGATCCACGGTCCCATCGGGGTAAAACCGTCCAGACCCTTCCCGAACATGAACTGGACGTGGTTTAGCTGGATGTCCCGGGCCGAGACGTCGTTCACGATAGTGTAGCCGAAAATATGGCTATAGGCGTCTTCCGGCCGCAGATGATCGCAGCGCTTGCCGATGACCACCGCCAGCTCCGCCTCGTAATCAAGTTTGTCCGTGATGTCGTCGTGGGCGGGAATGACGCCGCCCGGCCCTACGGCGCGGTCGACCCGTTTCGAAAAATACATCGGGTACTCGGGCTTTTTGTACTCGACCCCCTTGTAGCGGGCGGATTCGAGCGCATGCTCGAGATAATTCTGGCCGATGCAGAGGATGTCGTGGCGGGGATGGGGAATCGGCGCGTCGAGTTTGACGCTGTTCAACGGAACGCCTTTTCCGCCCGCGAGGAGCGGAAGGAGCGCGTGCCGGACCGCGTCGGACCACGCTTCGATAAGACCACGCATGTCCCACGCCGGCAGGCCGGCATCCTCCAGCGGAATAATTTTGGCGTCGTCGTCCGACAGCGCGCCCACGCGCTCGCGGTTGTCTGGGCCGGTATAGGTGGCGAATTTCATCCTTTTCTCCAATCTTTTGCTAAAACGTTGTCATTGTACCGTTTCGCATAACAGGGTGGAGAAAAATCCGCCTCCCGGCTTGACTATGGTAAAAACGCAGGGTTAAATGACATCAGGTGGGAGGTGAACGGTTCACCGACAACCGATACCATTGCGGCGTCGCGACAGACGCCGGGGCGGCACGGAGCGAAAGGACATTCGCATGAAGATAACCAGCGTCGACATCATGGCACTCGAGCGCGACCGGGGCAACGGCTCTCGGCCGATCATCGTCCGCATCAACACCGCCTCCGGCCTCTACGGCTACGGCGAGGCAGGCATCGCCATCGGCACCGGCGCGCCGTCGTGCTTCGCGCTCCTGAAGGACTTCGCGCCGATGATCATCGGCATGGACGCGAACTACAACGAGGTAATCTGGGAAAAGATCTTCAAGATGTCCTTCTGGGGCCAGGGGAACGGCGGCGTCATCATGTCGGCCCTGAGCGCCATCGACTGCGCCATCTGGGACCTGAAGGCGAAGGCTGCCAACCTGCCCCTATACAAGCTTCTCGGCGGCAAGCACCGCGATAAATTGTGGACCTACGCCAGCCAGTTGCAGTTCGGCTGGGGGACCGATTCCTTCAACCCGGTGCAGGCGCGGTCGGGCGAACCGGAGTTCTACCGCGACGCCGCCCTCAAGTGCGTCGAGGAAGGCTATACCGCCGTGAAGGCGAACTTCATCCGTTACGACCGGAGCGGCAAGATTCTCCCCGCCACCGCCACCACCGGCCATCTTTCCCGCGATCTTATGCGCCTTGCCGAACAACGCATCCGCGCCATCCGCGACGCCGTCGGCCCGGATGTCGAAATCCTCGCCGAAAACCACGCCATGACGGACGCCGCCACGGCGGTGCAGTTCGGCCGCATGGCCAGGCAGTTCGACATCATGTTCCTGGAGGAAGGCTGTTCGCCCCTCAATCCCGGCGTGATGAAGAAAATCGCCGACAACCTGGACATCCCGCTGGCGACGGGTGAACGCACGTACACCCGCTGGGGCTTTCTGCCGTTCCTGGAAAACCACTGCCTGACCGTCATCCAGCCGGACATCGGCAACTGCGGCGGCGTGACCGAGGGCAAAAAGATCTGCGACATGGCCCACATCTACGACGTCGGCGTCCAGACCCACATCTGCTCCAGCCCGGTGAACCTGGCGGTGTCCCTGCACCTCGAGGCGGCGATTCCGAACTTCACGATTCACGAACACCACATCGCCCTGACGCTCCCCTCTTGCGTCGAAATGGGCAAGTATGACTACCAGCCGAAAAACGGCTATTTCGAAATCCCCGACCTGCCGGGCATCGGGCAGGAAGTGTCGGACAAGGCGCTCGCGACCGCCGTTATCGAAACGATCAAGTAACCACCCCTTTTTCTGGAGCACACAATGGAAGCAGCCCCGAAAGCGCCGGACGCCCCGAAGAAGGGTCTCGGCCTCTACGCCCTCACCATGCTCGCCACCGGTCAGGTCATCGGCGCGGGCGTCGTCACCCTGGTGGGCGCGAGCATCGCCCACACCGGCCGCTCGGCCTGGCTCGCCTACGCGAGCGCCGTGCTGCTCGGATTCTGCATCATCCTCTCGTACATGATCCTCTCCAGCATGATTCGCGTCAAGGGCGGCAACTACACCTTTGTCGCGACGCTTCTCGGGGACCGCTGGGGCGGCCTCTACGGCATGGCCTTCACCATGAACGTCTTCGCCTGCGGCATGTTCGCGCTGTCGCTGGGGCAGTATCTGAACATGATCTTCCCGTCCCTGCCCATCCGCACGACCGCCATCGTGGCGGTAACCTTCTTTTACATCTTCAACATGCTGGGCGTGAACTTCATGTCGAAGATCCAGAACGTGCTGTCGGCCATGCTTATTATCGGCCTGCTCGTCTTTGTGGCGGTGGGCATGGGCCAGTTGCAGCCCGGAACGTTCGATTCCTTGCGGTCCGACTTTTTCCTGAACGGCTCGAGCGGCTTTCTCGCCGCCGTGGCGCTCCTTGTCTTCTCCTGCTACGGCCACGCCTTCGTCGTTGCCTTCAGTAAGGAAGCGAACCATCCGCGCCGCGACATCCCCTACGCGATGATGATAACGACCGGCATCATCCTCGTCGTCTACACCCTTATAGCGCTCGTGGACTCGAACATCCTGCCCGTTCCCGAAGTGGCGGGTAAACCGCTCACCGTCGTCGCCAGGCAGATTATGCCCGAGCCGCTGTACTACACCTTCGTCATCGGCGGCCCCGTGATGGCCCTGGCCACAACCCTGAACTCGTCCCTCAGTGTCTTCGCGCGGCCGTTCCACCAGATGACCCGGGACGGCTGGTTCCCGACCTGGCTGGCCCGCACCAACCGCTACGGCGCGCCGTTCTATATCCTCACCCTCATGTACCTGATCGCGGTCATTCCCATCGCCCTCAACCTCTCGATCAGCGTCATTACCTCCAACACGGTGCTGATTGGGCGCATCTCCGACCTGGTGGCGATCGCGGCCGTCCTCACCCTGCCGAGCCGGCTCCCCGACGCTTGGGAAAACCGCTATTTCCGCATGTCGAAGGGAACGTTCTATTTCCTCATCGGCCTGAGCCTGGTCGCCACCGTGTTCTACATCTACATTTCGATGGGCAACATGCCGCGCTCCAACGTCGCCGTCACCGTCGGTCTGGCAATCGTGTTCCTGCTCTACTCGATTTACCGGCAGCGTTGCGGCAAAGTGAAGATGGAAAAGAGTTACGAACTGCAATAATTGCCTACGCGTCACCGAGGGGCCGGCCATGCCGGCCCCGCATCACAGCCGGAGCCGCAATGAATCCTGTCGAAAAACTGCTCGCGGGCGTGACCATTCCGCCGATGGCGCTGGTGGAGCAGTCGTTCCCAGCCGTCACCCTGCCGGACCACCGCGCCTTCCTTCTCGCCCGGCTCGAGGAAACGGTCCCGCCCGGCGCGGTCACTCCCGGCATGCGCGTGGCGGTCACGGCGGGCAGCCGCGGCATCGCCGATATCGCGGGCATCACCGGAATCGTCGTCGACTTCCTGAAAGGGCGCGGGGCAGAGCCGTTTCTCGTCACCGCCATGGGCAGTCACGGCGGCGCGACCGCGCAGGGGCAGCTCGACGTTCTCGCCGGCATCGGGATAACCGAGGCGTCGGCCGGCGCGCCAATCCGCCCCGGTACCGCGTCGCGCCTTCTCGCCACCCTTGACGGCGGCGTGCCGGTGTGGTTCGACGAGGAGGCTCTTTCCGCCGACGCCGTGGTGGTTATCAACCGCGTCAAGCCCCACACCGGCTTCCGGGGTGTCTATGAAAGCGGTCTTGCCAAGATGCTCGCGGTCGGGCTCGGCAACCCCGACGGGGCGGATTATATCCACAGCCGGGGCGAAGGCGAAATGAGCGGCCGCATCGCCGCCATCGCCGCCGCCATTCTCGGGCGCGTGAACGTTCTCCTGGGCGTCGCCGTCCTGGAAAACAGCGAGCACGCGGTCGGCGAAATCCACGTCATGCCGGGGCGCGACATCCTCGACCGCGAACCCGCGCTTCTCGCCCGGGCGCGGACGATGATCCGGCGATTTACTTTGCCAACCTCGACGTCCTCGTCGTCGACCGGATGGGGAAGGATATCTCGGGCGGCGGCATGGACCCGAACGTCATCGGCGGCTTCACCGCCCCCGGCGTCGAATCGACCCCGCGCCCGCAACGTATCGCCGTCCTCGACCTCACCGACGCCACCCACGGGGCCGCTTTCGGCGTCGGAGACGGCGACGTCATCACCCGTCGCCTCTACGACAAAATCGACTTCGCCACCACCTACCCGAACTGCCTCGTCACCTGCACCCCGCGCTTGGTGAAGATCCCCATGGTGATGGAATCGGACGAACTCGCCGTCAAGGCGTGTCTGAAAATGCTCCTTTCCGTCGACCGGGAAGCATTGCGGATCGCCCGTATCGTCGACACGGTGCACCTTGGACAGATCCATATCTCCCCGGCCCTCCTGCCCGAGGCGGAAGCGCATCCGCATGTGCGCGTGCTGCATGGACCGGAACCGCTGCAATTTGACAGCCGGGGCAACCTCTTCTACAATTAACCGCACATGAAGGGGATTCCATGGCGTTGAAGAAAATCGAGAAACAGGCGGTGGGCGACCGCGTCTTCGAGGCGATCCACCGGGAAATTATGGACGGCGCCTACAAGCCGGGTGAAAAACTGCCGTCCGAACGGGAACTGAGCGAACAACTCGGCGTCAGCAAATCGTCCATCAAGGTGGCGATGCAGCGCCTGGTCGCCCTCGGCCTGGTGGAGATGCGCCGGGGCGAAGGCAATTTTATCCGCGAGTTTTCCACCAATCCGTATATGGAACAGGTGCGCGAATTCCTGGTCGGCGAGGAGGACGTCGCCAAGATAACCGAATACCGCTTCTACATGGAAATGGCCATCGCCCGCCTGGCGATGAAGCGGGCCAAACCGGTCCATTTCGCGAAAATGAAAGCCATCCTCAAGCAGATGGAGGCGGCGGCGCGGGACGGCGACCTGGTCCTGCACGGCCGGCTCGACTACGACTTCCACCTCGAACTGTGCCGCGCGACCGGCAACGACATCTTCGTCAAATCCTACGAACTGATCGGCCACATGCTTCGCGGCCACGCCACCCTGCTGAACGAAGGCTATTTCGACCACCTGCGCCGGCAAAAACCGGGCGACGACGTGCACTGGCGGCTCTACACGGCGCTCAAGGACAAGGACATCGACGCCTGCCGCCGCAGCTTGGCCGAGATGTTTTCCGTGTTTCAGAAATTCCCGGACGAGCACCTCCTGGATGGATAATGTGGTCCCGCTGCAGACGGGAAGGGGAGAGGCCGCGAGGTCTCTCCCCTTCCTCATTTCCGGATAGGCGTGGTCCCTTACCGTTCCTCTTCAGGAAGGTCCGCTGGGCTCCGCGTTCGCGACGGTGACGAGGTATTCGTAGCGAACGGAACCGGAAGAAGCGTTTGAATGAACCTTGCTCGTTTGGAAAACCGACGTCATTCCCGCGAACGCCGGAATCATCCATGTCTGTGGACTCTCCCGCGTTCCCTTTTTGCACTGTCCGTGGAAGTGCGGCATGAGTTATACTAGGGGTGAACGCCACCACCCCTGCCATGGAGGATCGCAATGAAAAACGAAACCCTCTCCATCAACGGCATTCCCGTTCCGGTCCACCGCTTCAATACCGTCGTCGTCGGCAGCGGCGCGGCCGGCCTTGCCGCCGCCGACCGCTTGTTCCGCTTCGGCCAGCAAAGCGTCGCCCTGGTCACGGAGGGTTTGGAGTGGGGAACCTCCCGGAACACCGGCTCCGATAAACAGACCTATTACAAGCTCTCCCTCGCCGGCGCGGACGCCGACAGCATCCGCGAGACCGCCCGCACCCTGTTCGAGGGCGGCGCGATGGACGGCGACATCGCCATGGCCGAGGCGGCATCGTCGGCCCGCTGTTTCTACCGGTTGGTGGAGTTGGGCGTGCCGTTCCCGCACAACGCCGAAGGGGAATTCGTCGGCTACAAGACGGATCACGATCCGCGCCGGCGCGGCACTTCGGCCGGGCCGCTCACGTCCAAATTCATGACCGAATGCCTGCTCGCGTCCGTGCGCGAGACCGGGGTGGCGATTTTCAACAGACGCCAGGTGATTGAAATCCTCACCGCCGACGAACCGGGCGGCGCGCGCCGCTGCGTCGGGGTGCTGGTCCTGCATATCGACGGGCGCGAGTGGCCGGCGACGCGGTACGAAATTTTCGCCGCCGAAAACGTCGTCTACGCCACCGGCGGCGAGGCGGGCATGTACGCGATGTCCGCCTATCCGCAAAGCCAGACCGGCTCCACCGGCGTCGCCTTCCGCGCCGGCGTCACGGGGAAAAACCTGACCGAGTCCCAATACGGCATCGCCTCGGTCGGCTTCCGCTGGAACCTCTCCGGCACCTACCAGCAGGTACTGCCCCGCTATGTCTCCACCGACGCCGACGGCGGCGACGAACGGGAGTTCCTCGACCCGTATTTCTCCAGCCCCACCGCGCTCCTCAGGGCCATCTTCCTGAAGGGATACCAGTGGCCGTTCGACCCGCGCAAAATCGCGGACGAAGGGTCGAGCCTTATCGACATCCTCGTCTACCACGAAATCGTCCACAAGGACCGCCGCGTCTTCCTCGACTACCGCCACAACCCCGCCTGCGCGGGCGAAGGCGGGCAACTCGACCCCGGCCGCCTCGACGACGAGGTCCGCTCCTACCTCGAGTACTCGGGCGCGCTGTTCGGCACGCCGCTGGCGCGGCTCGTCCATATGAACCGCCCGGCCATCGAACTCTACGCCGATCACAACATCGACCTCTCCGTCGAGATGCTGGAAATCGCCGTCTCCGCCCAGCACAACAACGGCGGCCTGGCGGCCAACCACTGGTGGGAAAGTGATCTCCGTCACTTCTTCCCGGTGGGCGAGGTGAACGGCAGCCACGGCGTCTACCGGCCCGGCGGCAGCGCCCTCAACGCGGGGCAGGTCGGCGCGCTGCGCTCGGCCGAATACATCGCCCACAAGTACCGGGGCGAGCCGCCGACCCCACAGACCATAGAAAGCCAGTGCGGCGCGCAACTGGAAAACACCATCGCCATCGGCGAAAAAGCCATCGCCTCCACCGACCACCCCTGGGACCTCCACGGCGTTATCCAGGAGATACGCCTGCGCATGTCGCGGCATGGCGCGCACATCCGCTCCCGGGAAGGAATCGAGACAGCCATCGGCGAGTCGGAACGGCTACTGCAGACGCTGCGGGCCGGCGTTTCGATTACCGGTCCCGGCCACCTCCGGCAACTGCACCAGTTGCGCGACCTGGCCGTCTGCAGCCACGTCTACCTGTGCGCGATACGGGACTACATGGACGCGGGCGGCGAGAGCAGGGGGTCGTACCTGGTGCACGCGCCGGGCGGGACGGTGCCGGCCAATGGTCTGCCCGACGTGTTTGCCTATACGCTGGACAACGGCGCCCGTGCGGCCATGATCCAGGAAGTGTCGTACACGCCAGACGCCTGCACCTGCACGTGGCGTCCGGTGCGGCCGCTGCCGCAACCGGGCGACTGGTTTGAGACAGAATGGGCACGGTTCCAGAAGGGGGAAATTTACCAATAACCCTCGCGATTCACCACGCATCGACATAACGCGCCGGACGGCTGGCCCGGCGCGTTGCCTTGTCCTCTCCCGTCGGCTCGAAAAATCCCCACCAGCCGGCTTTATACAAGGGGGCCGGGTCTTCCGGCTGTCGGACCGCCTGGTCCGGGATTTCTTTCAAGCGGAACACGCTAGGGATTGATTCCCGAATCAGGATACATGAGTATTGACGCGGTGTGTCCGATTGCCGGGCGACCGGCGTTCTAAGACGCTGTATGTCTTATGCATTAATGATTTTATCGTTGCAATATATACCCTTTCCCTTATCGTTGCACTCGCGGTTGTTTGTTCCAGTAAATGGAAATTGCCAAGGCCTGTGGCTGGAAAAAGTGCCTGCAAACACCCGCCTCCTTTCCCTCCACCGTCACGCGCGCCTGCTTGAATCGCGAACGATTTATACCTCATTTTTTTTCACGCTGAAATGTCGATTGGCTTTGTGAAAGGGATGCAGCCATGACGAAACTCTGCCCGGTGGTCGATACGATTCAGGAAAATTGCATCAATTGCCAGCGGTGCATATCCGTCTGTCCCGTCAAGTACGCCAACAACGCCAGCGACTCGGTGGTGACCATCAACCACGACCGCTGCATCGGCTGCGGCCAGTGCCTGAAGGCGTGCGAACACGGGGCGCGCGTGGGCGTGGACGATTTCGACGCATTCCTCTACGACGCGGAACGCGGCACCAGAATGATCGCGGTCGTCGCCCCCGCCATCGCGGCCAACTTCCCCGACACCTACCTCAACATCAACGGCTGGCTGGCGTCGGTGGGCGTGAGCGCGATTTTCGACGTCAGCTTCGGCGCGGAATTGACGGTGAAAAGTTATGTCCAGCATGTGCAGGACAACAACCCGGACTGCGTCATCGCCCAGCCCTGTCCGGCCATCGTCAATTACTGTCAAATCTACAAGCCGGAACTGCTCCCCTACCTTGCGCCGGCAGACAGCCCGATGCTGCATATCATGCGCATGATCAGGGCCTACCATCCCGAATACAACGGCTATAAGATGGCCGTGATCTCGCCCTGCTACGCCAAGCGGCGCGAGTTCGACGAAACCGGCATCGGCGACTACAACGTCACCTTCAATTCCATGCGCGACTACTTCGAGAAAAACCGCATCGACCTGCGCCGCTACCCCGCCCGCGACTACGACAATCCGCCGGCGGAACGCGCGGTGCTGTTTTCCACGCCCGGCGGCCTGATGCGCACGGCCGAGCGCTTCATCCCGGGCATCAGCCGGAACATCCGCAAAATCGAGGGGCCGGAGACGATCTACCACTACCTCGACCACCTGCCGCAGATGATCCAGAAAGGCAAGGCCCCCCTCATCGTGGACTGCCTCAACTGCGAGGCCGGCTGCAACGGCGGCACCGCCACCCCGGGAAAAACCCTGCCTGTCGACGAGCTGGAAGAGGCGGTGGAAAACCGCAACCAGGTGATGCAGGAGCGCTACGCCGCGAGCGGCAAGCGCTGGTTCAGGAGCAAAAAGGCATCGGAGAAAAAGGGCCGCAAACTGCTCGACGCGTATATCGAAAGCCACTGGGAACCGGGGCAGTACGACCGCGGCTACAAGAACTACTCGGACAACGCCTCCCTGCCGCCGCTTTCGGACGCGGACCGCCGCCACGTTCTGAACCTGCTCGGCAAAACCGGCGACGACGACATGTACAACTGCTCCGCCTGCGGCTACAACTCGTGCGAGAAGATGATTCAGGCCATCCACGCCGGCTTCAACAAGCCGGAAAATTGCCACCACTACCTGGTCGACCAGGCCAACCAGGGCAAGGAAAACATCGACAAGATTCAGGTCGTCGCCAAGGATGCGGTGGAGGCCGTGAACGCGAACTCCCGCTCCATGGCCGAAATGACCTCGGCCATCGACGAGATCCAGAGCTATTCCAACCGCATCGGCGCGGTGGTCAAGACTATCGAGGAGGTGGCTTTCCAGACCAACCTGCTGGCGCTCAACGCCGCGGTCGAGGCTGCCCGGGCGGGCGAGGCGGGCAAGGGGTTTGCCGTCGTCGCCGACGAGGTCAGGAGCCTGGCCCAGCGTTCCGGCGAATCGGCCCGCGACACCAGGGCCATGATCGAAGGCACGCTGACCAGCGTCGCCAAGGGGGTAAAGAGTTCCAATTCGCTGGTGGAAGCGTTCAAGCTGCTGGAAGCGACCGGCGAGGAGATCGATTCGCTGGCGAAAAGCATGTCGGGGAACGGCAATGGCAATGGCAATGGTAAAAAGAAGGCGAGCGCGGCGAGACAATTGGAGTATCCGCCGGAACAAAACTCTCGATAACCGTGTGTGACGACCATAGTGCAAGAGAAGCGCCGGACGGCTGGTCCGGCGCTTCTCTCAAGTTTGGCCTTTTTCTATCTTATCAAATAATGACTTAGGCAATTAAAACG